>CAKZKQ010000676.1 GCA_937123825.1 uncultured Pseudomonadota bacterium | reverse complement strand
GGGCATCGGTGTCAGGACGAGGCGACAAGCACAGACGAACTGGAGGTTCGTCGAGCATTGGCAACGAAGTCATGGCGTCGATGAACCGCCAGAATGGCTGAGGGATGGCTCATTGCCTGGCCAAAGGCGAAGCGAAGCACGATCCACTCATCGCATTTGCTATAAGTGAGCGCAGCGAACGAACCACAAGGAAGCCAAGCGAAGCGCTGGCGACCGAACCACAAGCGCAGCGCCAGCAAGCGAACCGAAAGGGCAGCCAAGCGAAGCGCGGCAACCGAACTCCCTCTCAAGCGAGCAAAGCGAGCGCAGAGAGGGAAAGGGGCTTGATTAATGACTGGCGAGTCATTAATCAACGAGTGGTCCTGCATGAAGGGGAGTTGTTGAGATGAAGTGGTGGGTGTCTTTGGTGGTGGCTTCGGTGGTGTTTGTGCCGGGGTCGGTGGGTGCGCAGCAGTGGCTTAAGGGCAATACGCACTGTCATACGGAGTTCAGCTCGGATTCGAGCACGCCCATTGAGGCGTTGATGTCGTGGTACAAGGCCAACGACTATGACTTTGTGGTGGTGACGGATCACAACCGCTATACGACGCAGCAGGATTTGAACGCGTTGAGGTTGGATGGGGCGGTGATCGCCGATGGGGAGTTTGTGTTGATTCCGGGGGAGGAGTTGACCACCTCGGCGCACCACATCAACGGCCTGGATTTGCCAAACCGCGTGGCGCCGGCCAGCACCATCTCGGCGGCGTTTGAGTTGTTGTGGGCCAATGGGGCGCTGGCGCAGCTCAACCACCCGGAGTGGAGCTTTCTTGAGGCCCGGGACATCATCGAGGAGATCTCGGAGTTGGACGGGCCGATGTTTTTGGAGATCTACAACAGCCACCCCAGCGTGATTGACCGATCGGGGCCAAGCTCGGAGGACATCTGGGATGGTGTCTTGTCGACGGGGCGCTTGATGTGGGGCGTGGCGGTGGATGATGCGCACACGTTGGAGGACGGGGACAAGCCCCCTGGCGGTGGGTTCATCTACGTTGAGGCCGACTCTCACGATAAGGACGAGATCATGTCGGCGATGGCCAACGGGCGATTTTACGCCTCGACGGGCGCCACGCTGGCAAACTTCAGCCACACGCGCAGTTTTTATGATGTGGACGCGCCGGGGGCCACGGAGATCGTCTTTATTGGGCGCGGGGGCGTGGAGTTGGAGCGCGTGCAGGGCGACTTTGCCAGTTATCGGTTTCGCGGAAACGAGCTTTATGTCCGGGCGCGGGTGGTGAGCCCCCAGGGGCACGCCTGGACGCAGCCGGTCTTTGTGGACGATTTGCCGAGCAACGACGCGCCCACGGCGGTCATCGAGGCCTCGACGCTGCGGGGGGCTGCGCCGTTGACGGTGCAGTTTGATGCGCGCGGCTCGACGGACCCGGACGGCGAGGTGGTCAGTTGGCGCTGGGACTTTGGCGACGGGGCCACGGGGCGCGGTGAGTTGATCTTGCATGGTTACCAGACGCCGGGCCGGTATGAGGTGGCGCTGACGGTTTTTGATGAGCAGGGCGAGCCAGGCCGGGCGACGGTGGGGGTGGAGGTCGTGGAGGAGGGTGAGGAGCCGGGGCCGATGGATCCCGACGATCCACCGGACGACGGACCTGACCCCGTGGATCCGCCCGAGGACGAGGACCCGGAGGACGATGTGGATGAGGGTGTGTTGCCGTCGGCGTCGGTGTCGTCCAATGACGGGGGGTGTGCTCAGGTGGACGCGCCTGGGGGGCGTCGGGGTTGGCCGCTGTGGCCGCTTGGCGCGCTGCTGGCGCTGGTCGGCGTGCGGCGCTGGCGGCGGATTTGAGAAGATGGGCGTTCAAAGCCGTGCTGAAGGGACACAATGGGTTTGACGAAACCGCCCGGGAGTGATTGATTGATGCGTTGACGCGGTCCAAGCCCTGCCGATCCAAAGGGGACCGAGCCCTGGGGCGACCAAACGGCACAAGGCCGTTGGCGCCCTGCAGGCCAGCGCAGCCCATACAGGCAGGCAGCAGCCGCAGTCGAGCATCGTCCCCCACGCCGCCCCAGTGTTGAACACAAGGGGCGCGTTGAAGTGTCCCAGAAGCAAGGCAGCCACGCCCATGAGTCAAACCCCCACGGAAGCCAACGCGCCTGCCCCCCAGAAAAAGAAGTCCGACCTGGTTCCTCGCCTTGTAACAGCCATCGTCGCCATCCCGGTGCTGCTCTGGCTGCTCTTTTGGAGCCCGACCGAGGCCTTCGCCGTGCTGATCTTGCTGGCGACGATGATTTCGGCCTGGGAGTATATGGACATCGTCACCAGCGATGCGCGCAACCGCGTCGCGCAGGTCGCCACGGTGATCGCCACCGGGGCGGTGTCGGCGCTGATGTACTTCAGCTTTGGCCCCACCGCCGACGCCCAGACGATGGTGGACCCGATGGTGCTGATGTCCAGCGTCATGGGCGCCACGCTGGCGATTTTTATGATCTACCTGGCGACCTTCAAGGACGTGCGCAACATCACGCTCCACATGGGGTCGAGCGCCATGTCGCTGCTCTACTGCGGTTTGATGCCCGCCACGCTGGCCCTCCTGCACCGTGACGCCGGGGTGGATGGGGGTTGGTGGGTCTTTATGGCCATGGCCACGGTTTGGGGCAGTGACACGGGCGCATATTTCAGTGGTCGCGCCTTCGGGAAGCATAAGCTGGCCCCACGGGTTAGTCCGAAGAAGACGATCGAGGGTGCCGTTGGTGGTCTGATCGCCTCGATCATCGCCGTGCTGGTCATTCAACAGCTTGTTTTGACCCAGTTGACCCTCGTGCAGGTCTTTATCCTGGCCATCCCCGCCAACATCCTGGGGCAGGTCGGGGACTTGTGCGAATCGCTGCTTAAACGCGCCCATGGCGTCAAAGACAGCGGCGTGATCGTCTATGGACATGGGGGGTTGCTCGACCGCATCGATGCGCTCATCTTTGCAGCCCCGTGGTTCTACGTCTTTCAACGTTACTTTGTCTCTTGAAGGCCGCTGGCGGCCAACCCACAAGGGACCCGTGGCGTCGATATTGTAAGGAGCTGCCCGGCAGCGGCGCGGCAAGGCGAACATGCAGGTCGTTTATTTTCTGATCCTCATCGGTGTCCTGATCTTCATCCACGAGTTTGGACACTACTTCTTTGCCCGGGTCTTCGGGGTCAAGGTCGAGCGCTTTGCCATCGGCATGGGCCCGGTCGTCAACGCCCTGAGCTTTAAGCGCGGCGAGACCGAGTACACCATCTGCGCGCTGCCCATTGGCGGCTACGTCAAGATGTTTGGCATGCAGCCCGAAGAACTCTACGACGAGTGGGGCCAGCCCCTGCCCGAAGAAGAGTGCAAGCGGGCTTTTGTGCGCCAACCCATCTGGCAGCGCTCCATCATTGTGGCCGCAGGACCGGCCATCAACCTCATCTTCCCGCTCTTTGTCTACTTCTTCATGGGCCTTGGCACCACCACCATGCCGCCGTCCATGGTTGGTCAGGTCACCCCGCAGAGCCCCGCCGCGTCGGCCCGCGCGCTGACCCAGGGCGAGCCCGCCGGGTTGCAGGCAGGCGACCTGATCACCGCCATCAATGGCCAGGAGGTCAACTACTGGGTCGATCTGACCGATGTCGTTGAGGAATCCGCCGACAAAGAGTTGACCTTCACCGTCAAACGCGGCGACAAGAGCCTCGACTACGCCGTCACCCCCGAGGCGCACACCAAAACCGACCGCATGGGCCTCTTCCAGGAGACCTACGGCATCATCGGGGTCACCTCAGAGACCTACGGCGACATCATCGCCGTTCCCAGCGACCAAAGCCCCGCCGCCAAAGCCGGCATCCAGAGCTTTGATCGGATCGTCTCGGTCAACGGCCGCAAGACCCCCAGCTTTGTGGACATTCAGGCCGCCGTGGACGCCAGCGAAGGCAAGCCGGTCAAGATCCTGGCGCTGCGCCCCGAGGGGATCGACGCCTTGGGCGGCGGCATCAAGCTGGGCGCCCCCGTGGAGATCACCGCCGAGCCCGCCAAAGATGACACCGGCCGCTGGACCTTGGGTCTGGTGCCCGCCGACATGTTTGTGGCCTACATTGAGCCAGACAGCCCCGCTCAGAAGGCTGGCCTCCAGGTCGGCGACGAGTTGCTCAGCGTCGATGGCATGCCCTACAACAAGATGCGGCTGCTCAAGTACGACGTTCAGCAGCGCTTCTGGGAGAAGATGAACGCCGAGCCCGACACCGACAAGACCGAGATCAAGCTCGACTTCAAGGTCAAGGTTCGGCGCCAGGGCGAGACGATGGAGTTGACCTACAACCCGGTCATCCGCGAGTTCCAGGGCCGGTTTAAAGAGATGATCCCCCGGATCTGGTTTGGCTTTGAGGCCCTGCACGGCTACCACCTGCCCGAAAAGATCGAGGTGCCCTTTGGCCCCCGGGTCTACTATGCCGGCAAGAGCAGCGTCGAGATGACCTGGAAGTTCACCCGGATGATGGTCCAGGGCATCGTGCAGTTGGTCCGCGGCCGCGTCTCGACCGACACCATCGGCGGCCCGATCATGATCTTTGACATCGCCGCCAAGGCTGGCCGCCAGGGCTTGCAGCAGTTCCTGTGGATGATGGCGCTGATCTCCATCAACCTGGGGCTCATCAACCTCCTGCCCATCCCCGTGCTCGACGGCGGACACCTGATGCTCTTTGCCATCGAGGCCGTCAAGCGCAAAGAACTGACCCAGCGCACCCGTCAGATTGCCTACTACATCGGCTTCAGCCTGATCGTCTTGCTGATGCTCCTGGCAATGAAGAATGACATCGAACGTTATTGGCAAGACTTTGCCGCGTGGCTCAATGTCTGAACACACCCCCACATCGCCCTTTGACGGCCTGATTCTGGCCGCCGACACCAGCACCATGACCCAGTCCGTGGCCCTGGTCCATGGCACCACGCTGCGCGCCTCGCGCACGCACCACAGCCGCCGGGGGCACGCCGACAAGCTCCTGGGCATCATCGATGAGCTGCTGGGCGCCTGCGGCGCGCGGATCACCGACGTGGGCCTGATGGTCGTGGGCACCGGCCCGGGCAGCTTTACCGGGCTGCGCATTGGGCTGGCGTGCCTCAAGGGGCTGGCCTTTGCCAACCAGATCCCTCTGGTTGGCGCCTCTTCGCTGCGGGCCATGGCCCACCAGAGCGCCCCCAGACCCGGTCTGGTCGTCCCCCTCAACGACGCCCGCAAGCGCGAGGTCTACACCGGCCTCTACCGCTGGCAGGGCGAGCGCTGCGTCGCTGTCATGGACGACGCCGCCATGAAACCCGACCAACTGGCTGAGACCATCCTGGAACACCACCGCGATCAGGAACCTGTGGTCTTGCTTGGCGGCGGCCTGGGACCCTACGGCGCCATGCTCAAGGAGGCGCTGGCCCCCCACGTCAGCGCGCTGACCCTGCTTGGCGACGCCTACGGGCACCCCAGCGCCGCGCACATGGCCACCACCGCCGCCGCAGAGGTCGATCTGAACGCGCTGCCCGACTTGACCATGCTGGAGCCCAACTACCAGCGCCCCTCTGACGCCGAACTCAAATTCGGCCCACCCGGTAAGATGCGATGACACCCCCAGGGCCCACGACGTGGATCATCACCGTGCTCGCCCTGACGCTGACGAGCGCCTGCGGCCCCTGCACCCAGGACAAACCCCGTCATCCGCCCGAGATGTCCGTCAAAAACGTCAAAGCGCAGCCGCCCAAAACCCCCGCGCGCACCGGGCGGCCACCCGTCATCGACGTCCACACGCACACCGGCGCCCGCGCCTACGAGTTGATGATGCGCCTGGCCGATGAAAACGGCGTCGAGCGCATCGTCAACCTCAGCGGCGGCTACCAAAGCAAGCGCGGCGGCATCGCCAAACACCTCAAAGCCGCCCAGAAGTGGCCCGGCAGGATCGCCATCTTCTACAACGTGGCCTGGGGCTACGGCGTGGACAAAGAGGACTTTGGCCAGACCATCGCCGACGGCATGCAAGAGGCCGTGGAAGCTGGCTACGCGGGGCTCAAAATCCCCAAAGCGCTGGGGCTGGGCGTCACCGACCGGGAAGGGCGGCTGCTGGCCGTCGATGACCCCAGGCTGGACCCGATCTGGGCCCGCGCTGGCGCGCTGGGCATCCCCGTCTCCATCCACACCAGCGACCCCAAAGCCTTCTTTGAACCCCTCAACCCCCAGAACGAGCGCTGGGAAGAACTCTCCGAGGCCCCCGACTGGTCTTTTGCCGACGCCGAACGCTTTCCCAGGCGAAAAGAACTCCTGGACGCCCGCAACCGCGTCCTGGCCAAGCACCCCAAGACCAACTTTATCCTTGTTCATTTTGGCAACAACCCAGAAGACATCGACGACATCGACAAGCTCCTGGACACCTACCCCAACGCCTACGTCGATGTGGCCGCGCGGCTTGGAGAGATCGGCCGCCACGACCCCCAAAAGGTCCGCCGCCTCTTCATCAAGCACCGCAAGCGGATCCTCTTTGGCACCGACCTGGGCGTGCGCCGCAAGGTCTACAAGGGGCAGCGCTTTTACAGCCTCTTTCTGGGCTCCATCTCCAAAGAACCCCCCACCACAGAGATGGTCGGGACATTTTACGGGCGCCATTGGCGCTTTATGGAGGAGGATCCAGCCACGGCGCCCAACATCCCCCACCCCATCCCCATCCAGGGCAACTGGCCCATCCATCCCATCCACCTTCCGCACGATGTTTTGCAGGATATCTACCACGACAACGCCTTTGGGCTTATCTTCAAACCATTGTACCAACGACAGGGTGTGCCCGACCCGCTTCAAGCGGCGGACAAAGCGGGCCAGGAGTGAGTGATGCGCGGTTGGAGCAAAGGGTGGACATTGTGCGCAATGATGCTGGTCCTGTGGGGCTGCTCTGGACCTTCACCCGTTCCGGAAGAGCCCGCGCCAGCCCCAGAAGTTCCAGACGATGAAGCGGCGTTGATGGCCATTCCGCCGTCATGGCGAACCTGCCAGGAACACAGCGAGTGCATCACCGTGGCCATCCATTGTTGTCCGTGCGGCGAGCAAAACCACATCGTGGTGCACAAAGACCACGCCAATGAGGCTCGCCAGCACCTGCGCCCCACCGCCTGCAACCCCTGCCCCGCCCAGGACTGCCCGCGCCTGCCCTACGGCTGCACCGACGAGGGCCTGTGCGGCTGGGTTGAGGATCAATGAACCTGCGAGGTGAGTTGTGCGTGTGCTCTTGATCGATCCTCCCCAGGAGTTTCTCAGATGCCGTGGACAAGCGCGCTGCGTTCAGCCGTTGGGGCTGGGTTATGTGGGCGCGTACCTGGAAAAGCACGGCCACGAGGTGCGCTTCCTTCTGCCCGACACGCGGTCCTACATCGGGGACGATCCCTGGGGCGAGCTGCGGGCGGCGGTGCTGGCCGAGGCGCCGGATGTGGTGGGGATGACGGCGGTGACGGCCTCATACCCGGCCGCCAGGCGCATGGCCACGGAGATCAAGGCGCTCTTGCCGCAGACCACCGTGGTGCTCGGCGGCACGCACGCCTCTTCCAACCCTGTGCGCTCGCTTTTGGACGCCCCCGACGTGGACTTTGTGGTCGCCGGTGAGGGTGAAGAGACCATGCGGGAGCTGCTGGAGGTCTTGGCGCTGGGGCGCGGGGTGGAGGCGCCCGACAAGATCGCGGGGTTGGTCTGGAGGGATGAGGACGGCAAAGGGCGGTATTCAGGGCCGAGGGAGTCGATTTCGGATCTGGACGCCCTACCCTTCCCCAAACGCGACGGTTTGGTGTGGGACGAAGGCATTCACCCGGTCTTCTACCAGGCCATGATCACTTTGCGCGGCTGTCCCTACCGCTGCATCTACTGCGCAGTGCCGTCGAGCAACGATCGACGCACCCGCTATCGCTCGGCCACCGATGTGGTCGATGAGATCGAATACCTGCGCACGACCTACGACATCCCCTACCTCTTCTTTCATGACAGCGTCTTCACGCTCCACAGGGGCCGCACGGTCGAGATCTGCCAGCAGATGATCGCGCGCGGCCAGCAGGTGCCCTTTGCGTGCCAGACGCGGGCCGATCGGATCGACGGCGAGCTGCTGGACTTGATGAAGGAGGCCGGGTGTCACCAGATCTTCTTTGGGATTGAGTCGGGCGACGCGGTGTCGCTAAAGAAGATCCGCAAGAAGATGTCGCTGGAGAAAATCCGCAGCGCGGTGGCCGAGGTCAAAGCCCGGCAGATGCGCTGTACGGGGTTCTTTATGGTGGGTTTTCCGTGGGAAGACGAGGCGTTGATCCGGCGCACCGCCGATTTTGCATGCAGCCTGGATTTGGACGCGGTGAGCCTCTTTTCGGCCACCCCGCTGCCCGGCACGGAGTTGTGGGACATGGCCGGGGGCGATCACATGCCAGAGAACATCGACTTCCGCACCCCCCAGGTCAACCTGACGTCCATGTCGCCCGAGGCCTACCGAGCGGTCTACGACGATGTCAGCGCCCAACTCAAGGCCTACAACCGGGGCCGGATCGGCGTGGTGAGTTGGTAGAGGGTGTGGGTTTGGCCAGCGTTTAACCGTGGTTGTTGATCAACTCGGCGATCGAAGCGGCGATCCTGCTCAGCGTGTACTGATCGACGATGCCGGGCAACGCCACAACGCAAATAAAGACAATGCGACCGCCCAGGCGGCAAGTGCGCATGTGCAGGCGACGCCCGCGCAGCTCGGGGTCAGAGCTGACCAGGGCGCGCTGCAATGCACCGCCCAGGCTGGGGCTCTTGCGCAGCAGCGGCGCGTAGGCCGACAGAATCCGTGCGCTTTCGTCGTCCGAAGCCAGGGAGTTGCCGTTGATGTCGGCCAGCGCCAGGACATCGAGCCCAAAGACCTGACGGCACATGGCCAGATGACCGCCAAGCAGCGCGCCCAGCGGAGCGGTGCCGTCTTTGGGGCGGTGCGGCAGGCGTTGGTTGTCCATGCTGGAAGTCTCCATCCATTCATCACCCAACATATGTCCTTCCTCCATCTGAGCAGGCCACTGTCATAAAAACAGTGGCGCTGGTGTCACCCTGCGCCGTCGAACGCAGATGTCCTCCAGGTAGAGCAATGTCTGTGCCAGCGACGACGACGGTCACGACGCCCAAAACTGTCCAGACCATTGTTCAAATGGCCAATATGAAAGGGACCTTGGACAATACCTCGGACAAAAAATGCGTCACCTCAAAAAAACGACAGTTGACAATGCGACACCCCGGTGTCACATTTCACAGCAAGTTCGGAACATGGAGGCGAAACGCGATGGAAAAGGGTGCAGTGCGATACAGCGTCGGAGAGTTGGCGCAGCTTGGTGGGGTCAATCGCCGCACCGTGCGCTACTACGTTCAACGCGGTTTGCTGCCCAAGCCCACCGGGGTGGGTCGGGGCAAGCACTACACCCAGGAGCACCTCGACGCGCTCATCCAGATCCGACAGTTGCAGGAAGCAGGCGTGTCGCTCGACCAGATCGCCGCCCGCTTTGCCAAGCCTCACGGGACCGATGCGGCCGCCACGCAGCCGCCCCCACCCACACACCCACCCAAGGGCTCCGGGGCGTTGACTCGCCATCGCACCCAATGGACGCGGGTGTCCCTGGCAGATGGGCTGGAGCTGAACCTGCGCCGCGATCGTTTTGACATTGACGACGTCCGCCTGGGCCAACTGATCGACGCCGTGCGTCGGATTCTTGATGCCCCGGACGTCTCACACAAAGAGGAGGAGAGCCCATGAACACCAACGACGTTTACAGCGGTCTGATGACCCAGGGTGCCCAGGTGCCGCTGCAAGGTGTGCACATCCACGCTCGACTTGAGGGCCTGTGCAGCCGGATCACCGTCTCACAGCGCTACCGCAACCTCGAGTCGGTCGACGTGGAGGCCGTCTACATCTTCCCCCTCGAAGAAGGCTCGGCGGTGTCGGGTTTCGAGGCCCAGATCGGCGATCGCCGCGTGGTCGGTCAGGTCAAAGAGCGCGAAGAGGCCTTTGAGGCCTACGACGACGCCATGGCCGAAGGACACGGCGCCTTTTTGCTCGACCAGGAGCGCCCCAACGTTTTCACCGCCTCGGTGGGCAACCTCAAGCCCAACCAGGAAGTCATCGTGCGGCTGACCTACGTGGCAGTGCTCAACCATGAGGGCTCTGCGGTGCGCCTGATGCTCCCCACCACAGTCTCTCCGCGCTACACCCCGGCCTCCCCCACCAACGTCGGCCAGCCCGACGCCGAGAGGGTCAGCCCGCCCACCGTCGGCTCGGTCCCCTACGGCCTGACGCTGGAGGTGGACGTGGCCATGGGCGCGGCGCTCAGCTCGGTCGAGTCTCCCACGCACAACATCCGCACGGTGCTCGGCGATGAGGGCCGCGCCACCGTCACGCTCTCCCAACGTCAGGCGGCGCTGGATCGGGACTTTGTCCTCCTTGTCGAGCCCCGCACGGCCAGCAAGCCGGTGGCGCTGGTGGGTCGCGAAGAAGACGGCACCCGGGTGGTGATGGTCAGCTTTCGCCCTGATGAGACCGCCATGCCCGCGCGCTCGGCCTCGGAGGTGGTCTTTTTGCTGGACTGCTCGGGCTCAATGAGCGGCGACTCCATTGAAGAGGCGCGCCGGGCGTTGGCGCTGAGCCTGCGCACGCTCGACCAGAGCGACACGTTCAACATCGTCTGCTTTGGCAGCAGCCACGCGTCGCTGTGGGACGCGCCCAAACCCTACAACCAGGCCAACCTCGACATCGCCACGGGATATCTGGCGCAGGTGGGCGCCAACATGGGCGGCACCGAAATCCTGCGCCCGTTGCAGGCCATCACCGCCAGCGCCCCTGCCGAAGGCCGGGTCCGTCAGGTGGTCTTGTTGACCGATGGTCAGGTCTCCAACGAGGCCGACGTCATTGAGCTGTGCCGCAAACACGCGGGCCACACCCGCGTCTTCGCCTTTGGGATCGGCGCCGGGGTCAGCGAGCATCTGGTGCGCGGCGTGGCCCGGGCCTCGCGGGGGGCTGCGGAGTTCATCACGCCGGGCGAGCGCGTCGAACCGAAGGTCTTGCGCATGTCGGGGCGTCTGGGCAGCCCGGCGTTGCAGAACGCGTCCATTGAATGGCACGGGGTCGAGGCCGAGATGGCCCGCTCGATGGTCCCGCCGGTCTTTGTGGGCGACGTGCTGACGGTCTTTGGACGCGTGGTGTCGGGTTCGACCGACAAAGTGACGCTGGTGGCCGGCGAGCGGCGCTGGTCGGTGCCGGTAGACCTGGAACACGCGCAGGCTCAAAGCGCGCTGCCGAGCCTCTGGGCGCGGGGGCGCATCACGGAGCTTGAAGACAAGCTGAGCCAGCGGCGCGGATCGGCCCAGCGGCGTCCCTCCCAGGAGACACGGCGCGTGCAGCAGATCATTGAGTTGGGCAAGCGCTACGGACTGATGACCAGCCACACCAGCTATGTGGCCATTGAGGAGCGGCCGCCTTCGGAGCGAACGCAAAACCAGGCCGAGCTGCGTCGCGTGCCGGTGGCCCTGACCCATGGCTGGGGTGGTTCAAACCGTATTGGAGGTCGGGGGGCCGGCGGATTTGGGGGTACAATGGCACCTCCTCCCGTTCAGGGATTCGCCGCCATGGCGCCGCCGCCCGCTGCCATGGCACCGCCCGCTCCCAAAAGCAGGGGAGAAGCACGAGTCCTTGGTCGTATCGATCCATCGGCGCTCGCCTCCAAGGGTGAAGCACACTCTCGGGGACGGCGAGGACCGGTGCCTCCCGGTGCTCCGGCACGTCCCAAGCCTGCCGCCAGGCGCCGCAGCAAGGCCAAGGCCGACCAGGGTTTCCTGGGCCGTGGCGGCGGGGGTGGCGGCATCTTTGAAGAGAAGAAGATGCGGGACATGTCCCCATCCTTCGACGAGTCCTTTGCGATGGCGGAAGACGCCGAAATGGAGGAGTTGGAGGGGCTGGCTGCCTTTGAGCAGGACATCGACCGCCTCTTTGGCTTGCTGATGAGTCAGCGCGCCGATGGCTCCTTCCCCGTCAGCGACGACCTTCGGGGATGGCTCGGTGCCCGCTGGGCCTCGGTCGAAGCTGCGATGACGGCCAGCGCCGACGCTCAAGTCTTTGTGACTGCCCTGGTGGTGGCGCTTTTGAAGAAAGAGGCCAGCGGGCGCAGCGGTGAGTGGGCCGCGGCAGCCTCAAAGGCCGAGCGTTGGCTCGCCGGGCGCGGTGATGGTCTGGGGATCGAGGGCCTTCTGTGAGGCCTCTTGATCAGACATCGACGGCGGTGGCGGTTTGGTCGCCGCCGTCGATGAAACCAACTTGAGCGCGGACCTCAGGCCGGTGTCAATCCAGCAAAAGCTGGGTGAGGCTGGCCGAGGTCGGCGCCATCAATCCACGCAGACTTCGGAGTCTTCCAGGTCTGCCTGCACGCAGAGCGCATCGTCAGTGACGGCCAGCGCGGCGTGGAAATTGCGGCACTGGACGGTGTTGCCAGTGTTGTCCCCCACCTCCCCATCTTCCAACCCGGCGTCCAGACAAGCATCCAGACAAACCTCGATGTCGTCCTCGGTCCCGCCAAAGGTCTCGGGGCAGTTGCGAGTCATAAAGCGGCAGTAGGGATCGCAGGGGCTGGGGGGACGATCTTCGCAGCCCCCCTCCCCCGAGACGCTGGCGTGGATGCAGTGAAACTCGGGGCCGACCTCCTGAGCCACGACGCCATGGAAAATGCGACACTGGACGGTGTCGCCATTGCGATCCCCCTGCTGGCCGTCCTGCGAGAACTCGGCGCAGGCCTCCAAACATCCGGCTTCATCTTCATAACCCACCAGATCAGCGCCCACGGCGTCGATGCACACAGGCACGGTCAGCGCGCAGTATTCGGCGCAGAGGGGATCGGGGGGCGGTTGGTTGTTGTCGTCGTTGTTGTCGTCATTATTGACGTCGTTGTTCTGATCGTTGTTGACGTCATTGTTCTCATCATTGTTGACGTCGTTGTTGGCTTCGTTGTTGCCAGTGTCGCCGCCGTCGTCGTCATCGTCGCCACCACAGGCCACGGCGGCGGTGCTGATCAGGAGCAAAGAGAGCGCCAGCAGCCACTTCTTTTTGGGGGTTGGTTTGAGGATCATGGTTCCGGTCCTTGATCGTGGTTGCACAGGAGGTGGTCAGAGACCCAGATGACCACGAAGAGAGTCATACCACATCGGCGCGCGGTACATCAGACACGCGTTTGTGAGCGCACGCGGGGCAACAAAACAGGGCAGCAAAAACGGGGCACAAAAATGGGGGCACAAAGCACAAAAGCCGCTCTGGAACTCCAGAGCGGCTTTTGTGTGTGCTTTATCCAGCGCAAGTGGTCATCTTCAGGAGCCCATGCATGGGGGCCGGGCGCCTGATGTCAGATCACTCGTCCACGCAAGCGGTGGTGGCGCCGGGATCGGCCTCGGCGCAGAGCGCCTGGTCGAGGGCGCCGCCCAGGACAGCGTGGTTGTTCAGGCACTGAATGGTGGCGCCGGTGGTGTCGGCGGCGCCGCCGTCGATGCCAAAGGTGCCGTCGGCCAGCAGGGCCGCCACGTCGGCTTCGCAGTCATCGAAGCCAGCGCCGTTGAACTCTTCGGGGCAGTTGGTCTCGAAGTTGGCGCAGAAGTTGGCCGCGAACTCGTCTTCTTCGGCCGGGGGCTCGTCGATGCAGACGCCGCCGCCGTCAACGCCGGCGTGGGTGCAGTGGACATCGCCGTTGGCGACATCTTTGAACTGCTCGGCCAGGGTCGCGTGCTGGACGCGGCACTGGAGGGTGTCGCCGTTGAAGTCGCCGTCTTCGCCGTCGGCGGAGTACTGCAGGCAGGCCTCCACGCAAGCGGGGATGTCGCCGAAGCCGACAAAGTCAGCCAGGGCGAAGCAACCGGCGGACTCCATGGTCGCGCAGTAGTCGTCGCAGGCTTCGTTGCCGTCGTTGTTGCCGTCGTTGTTTTCGTCGTCTTCGTCTTCACAGACGCCTTCGTTACAAACCTGGCCTTCGTCGCACTCGTCGTCTTCTTCACACTCGACGTCGTTGTTGCCGTCGTTGTTCTCGTCGTTGTTCTCGTCGTTGTTTTCGTCGTTGTTTTCGTCGTTGTTTTCGTCGTTGTTGACTTCGTTGTTCTGCTCGTTGCCGCCATCATCGTCGTCGTCTTCGCCGCAGGCGACAACGGTGGACATGCCAACAAAGAGCAGCGCCAACAACATAGCGAGGTTCTTCTTCTTCACGGTAACTTCCTCCAGTCTGGTCTTGAAACGGGCTTCACGAGACCCGTGCTTCTAAGCGAGTTGGTGTTTTGGATCAAGAGCGATGATCGGCTTTGCCAGATCATCCGAGCGTTTGTGTTCACAACGCACGTCAATGAGCGTTGCCGAGAGAGTGTGTCAAAACCACAAGGTCACGGCCTTGTTTGGGCCACATCGTCACCCAGTGCGGTTTTGTTGATCTTTAAGGACGAACTCTCCTATCGGACATTGCTGGCACGCGCCAGGTAAACAACTTTAAACGCCCAAACCCCTTTTACGGTGGTAACCTGCGACATTATGCCGCACCACCGGACAAAATCAAGGAAACCTTTTCCTGCTCGTCGAGACGGGGGTCAACAACAAGCCTCTTGCAAAAATTCACAAAAGTGAAGCGGGCTCTCTTTGATTTCCACACAGTAAGAGCAGAAATAAGGTCCTTTGAGTCCGCCGTCAAGAGTCGGTTTGAATTCCGTAGCGGCTGAGCTTCTTCCAGAGCGTGGTGCGGTTGATGCCCAACACGCGCGCGGTCTGCGAGCGGTTGCCGCCAAACTTCTCCAAATGGTGCAGGATGTGGAGGCGCTCGACCTGCTCAAGGGGCATGTCATCGTAGATGTAGGGCCCCTGGTCACCGCCGGGGACCTGAGCGCGGCGCACCACCGGGCGCATCATCAGGGCCTGGGCATCGACGGTGGTCCCGGTGGTCAGCGTCGCCGCGCGCAGAACGGTGTTGCGCAGCTCGCGCACGTTGCCGGGCCAACTGTGGTTCTGCAAGAGGTGCTGCGCCTCGGCGCCCAACGACAGCGCCTCGGTGCGCCCCAACCGCTCAGAGAACTCCATCAAAAACGCCTGGGCGATGGGCAGAATGTCCTCGGGGCGCTGGCGCAGCGGTGGGATATGAAAGTTGAAGACATTGAGCCGGTAGTAGAGGTCTTCGCGGAACTCGCCGGCGTCGATGGCGTCCTGGAGCGCGTGGTTTGTCGCCGCGACCACGCGCACATCGACGGGCTGGGCAGAGACGCCGCCGACGGGCTTGATCTCCCCCTCTTGCAAGACGCGCAGGAGCTTGGGCTGGAGGCTGGTGGCCAGATCACCGATCTCGTCCAAAAAGAGCGTCCCGCCGCTGGCGACCTCAAAAAGCCCCGCTTTGCGCGTCGACGCCCCCGTAAAGGCCCCCTTGATGTGTCCAAAGAGCTCGGACTCCATCAAAGAGTCCACCAGCGCCGAGCAGTTGACGGGCACAAAAGGCCCAGCCTTGCGCGCGCTCTGGGCATGGATGGCGCGGGCCACCAACTCTTTGCCCGTGCCGGAGTCCCCGGTGATCAAGACCGTCGCCTCGGTGGGGGCCACGCGCTTGATGGTCTCAAAGAGCGCCTTCATGGAGGCTGAACCGGCCACCATCGCCCCCAGCCGCTCGATCCCCGCTGCGCTGTCGCGCTGCCGCAGACCCTTGACCTGACCCAGAACGTCGGCCACCGCCTGACGCAAGACGCTGGGCTTGAAGGGCTTGGTGATGTAGTTGCGCGCCCCAAGCTGCATGCCCTCCACCGCCGTCTCAAGTGTTGGGTAGCCGGTCATCAAGAGCACCGGCAGCGCGGGGGCCATGGTGCGCAGCTTGCGCAAGAAAGTCAGCCCATCCATCGGGCTCATCTTCACGTCGCTGATCACCAGGGCAATCCTGCCCGCGTGCCCCGACAGCCCAGACTCCACGCGCCGCAGCGCCGCCGCCGCGTCCGCCACAGCCTCGGCCTCATACCCGGAGCGCCGCAGCACATCCCCGCATAAGCGGCGGATGCCGACCTCGTCATCAACGATCAATATGCACGCGCTCGATGGCTTCATAGAGTCCAAACCTGTCGGCCGGGCCACCTCGCGGACTGATCGCGTGGGGGCTCAGAGCAATGGGGAGAGCAGGCGGCAGGCGTTCTCTGCCAGACGGGCCCGGTAGGGGCGCTGCTTGAAACGCTCAAGGAGCACTTCATTGTCCGGATCCATGTCCGCTCGGATGAGGCCTTCGACGTGGTGGGCCAAACGGGTCGAGTAGAGCATCGCGTTGATCTCAAAGTTGAGATAAAAGGAGCGCTCATCGAGGTTGGCGGAACCAATTGTGGCAAAGTGTCCATCGACGCTCATGGCCTTGGCGTGGAGCATGGAGCCCGTGTACTTGAAGATGCGCACACCTGCTTGCAAGAGTTCTTCATAGTACGAGCGCCCGGCCCAGAAGACCAGCGCCACGTCGCTGTGTCGGGGCAAAAGCAGCCGCACATCGACCCCGCGCTGCGCGGCGGTCTTCAGCGCCGTCAAAAGAGATTCGGTGGGCACAAAGTAGGGGGTCATCAAGAAGACCCGCTCTTTGGCCAGAGTAATGGCCGAAAAGATGATCTGGTGGATCGCAGGCCACTCCAGATCCGGGCCGCTTGGCACAATCTGCACAATCTCATCGCCCGCCATCCTGGGCCTGGGAAAATAGATGGCGCTGCCCAGGCTCTCCTTGCAGGCAAAATACCAGTCTTCGGCAAAGATCTCCTGAAGATCGTGCACCGCCGGGCCTTCGATGGCCATGTGCAGATCGCGCCAAGGCTCGGTCTGGTACCCCCGGTACTCATTGCCAATGTTCATCCCGCCCGTCAGACCCAGGCGACCGTCGATGATGGCGATCTTGCGGTGGTTGCGGAAGTTGATCTCCAGGCGACGGTAGGTCAAGCGCGCGGGCATGAAGCTGGTCACCTTGCCCCCTGCGGCCTCCAACTCATCAAAAAACCCACCATACGCCGTAAAAGAGCCCACCGCGTCCCACAACACCCTCACCTCCACCCCTCGCCGTGCACAGTCGATCAACGCCTCACACACATGTCGGCCGGTCTCGTCGGGCTCAAAAGTGTAATACTCAAGGTGGACATGGTGCTGGGCGCCCGTGATGGCCTTCAGCAGCACATCAAACTTCTCGGCGCCGGTTTCGAGCAACTCCACGTGGTTGTGGGTCGTCTGGGGGGCGTTTCTCATGCTCAGCGCCAGACGCGCCAGCGCGCTGGTAATGGCGGGCAATTGGCGCAGCTCGTCGTCGTCGAGCAAGCGGCGGCTGGCAGCGACGTGAGAGACCCCCTCAAGGGCCGGTTCGATCTGGACGGCGGCCTTGATGCGCTTTTTAACGCGCCGCTTCATCCGATTGTCCCCAATGGTGAAGTAGAGCGCCGCTCCCACGTAGGGCATCGCCAAGAGCGCCATGATCCACGCAATGGCGGTCACCGCAGGCTTGCGCTTGTTGATGACCGAGGGGATGAAGATGAGGTTGAGCAGCTCACCGGGGGAGAGCACGTAGAGCAGAGGCTCGAACCATTGGGCCAGGTCCATGACACCGTCCTTGCTGGCGATGCTCAGTTGACGCCCATTTCTTTGAGCGCCTGGGCCTGGAGGTGCGACAGAAGAGGATCGAGGACCTGATCAAGATCACCCTGGACGATCTGGTCGAGCTTGTAGAGGGTGAGGTTGATGCGGTGGTCCGAGACGCGGTTTTGCGGATAGTTGTAGGTCCGGATGCGCTCGGAGCGGTCACCCGAACCGACCTGGGCGCGGCGCGCGCTGCTCTCTTCGCTGTGCTGTGAGGCGCGCTCCTGCTCCAGCAGCCGCGCCTTGAGGATCTTCAGCGCGCGGGCCTTGTTCTTGTGCTGGCTCTTCTCATCCTGGCACTGCACCACGGTGCCGGTGGGGATGTGGGTGATGCGGATGGCCGAGTCGGTCTTGTTGACGTGCTGACCACCAGCGCCGCTGGCGCGGTAGGTGTCCACTTTCAGATCCCCCGGCTCGATCTGAACATCGACCTCGTCGGCCTCGGGCATGATGGCCACGGTGCAGGCGGAGGTGTGAATCCGGCCTTGAGACTCGGTCTCGGGCACGCGTTGCACGCGGTGCACGCCACCCTCCATTTTCAGGCGGCTGTAAACATCATCGCCGCTGACCAGCGCGATGACCTCTTTGAAACCACCAGCGGGAGACGGGCTCTGGCTGAGCGTCTCCACTCGCCAGCCCCGACGATCGGCGTAGCGGCTGAACATGCGAAAGAGATCGCCTGCGAAGATGCCCGCCTCGTCACCACCGGTACCCGCGCGGATCTCCAGGATGGTGTTTTTCTCGTCGAGTGGATCGCGGGGCAGGAGCAGGATCCGAATCTCCTCGCTGAGCCTGGCGTCTTCTTCCTCCAGGGTCGAGATCTCGCTGCGGGCCATCTGGCGCAGCTCTTCGTCGTCGTCCTTGAGCAAGTCGCGCGCATCCACAAGCTCTTGTTGGATCTCTTGCTGACGCCTCCAGACATTGACGATGGCCTGGAGGTGGGCGTGTTCACGGGCGTATTTGCGGAATTGAGCAGGATCCGAGGCGATGTCGGGCTGGGCCAGCATCTGGTTGACCTCTTCGTAGCGCTCTTCGATATCCTTTAAATGTTGCTCAAGCATCGCATCTCCAACAGACAGCAGCCACATCGGTCCTAACGTGGCCGATGGGCTACCTTAACCATACGCCGAGGGGAATCAAGCACAAGCTGTGTTGAATCCGCATCAGTGAACATATACAGTGCTGGAGATGTCACAAAGACCTTATTCAATACACATACGTGTGAAGGTTTTGTGGCGGTCATAAAAAATAAGAAAAGACCCGTAGAAAAGACCGCGCGGAGCTCATGGCCTGGCAACTCCGCGCCATACTGACGCACGTACGACGCCACGGCGTGGTTTGAAGTGCAACTCATGGAGCGGATGAGAATGGATGTAAACAAGAGTACCTGGTGGTCCAGAGTTGGTCTGGTCGCCGGGCGCAGCGCTTTGACGGCGCTGGCGGTGATCGCGTTGACGTCTTTGACCGGTTGCCCCGGCGACAGCGATAACAACGACGTCGTCGTCAACAACGACAACAACAACGACGAGAACAACGACCAGCCCACCTGCGGCGACGGGATCTGCGGCATCGGCGAAGACGCCGACAACTGCCCCGACGACTGCGACGACGACGCCGGCCCCGAGTGCGGCAACGGCACTTGCGAAGAGGGGGAAACCCCCGACAACTGCGCTCAGGACTGCGAGGAAGATGGTCCCGAGTGTGGCGACGGTGTCTGCGATGAAGGCGAGACGCCCGAAAACTGCGCCGCCGACTGTGAAGAAGAAGAGGGCTGCGCCGAAGACGACGACTGCGGCCCGGGCAGCATCTGCGAAGACAACGTCTGCATCGACGGCTGCCGCCTCGACAGCGACTGCGCCCAGAACGAGCTTTGCATCGACAACGCCTGCCTGGCTGACGCCTGCCGCGAAGACGGGGACTGCCCGGGCGGTGAGATCTGCGACGAGGCCAACAACATCTGCGTCGAGGACATGGGCCAGTGCCTGCCCGACGGCAACGAATCCAACGACAACACCGGCGAGGCCACCGACCTTGGCGAAGGGACTTTCGAGAACCTGAGCATCTGCGAGGCGGACAACGACTACTTTGCCTACACGCTGGAGCCCGGCGGCACGCTGACGGTCTCGATCGCCACTGAAGCGGCGCTCAACCTCCAGATCGTCGACGAAGACAGCCAGCCTGTGGCCAACAGCCAGATCGTGGACGGCGGCCGTGAGGCCACCTTCACCTCCAACGCTGGCGGCGCCTTCTTCGCGCGCGTCTTTGCCACCGACAACGACCTTGAGACCACCGGCGAGTACACCTTGACGGCGGCCATCAACGGCGGCGACGACATCTGCAACGACGACGCCAGCGAGCCCAACAACTCGTCCGTCGATGCGACCCTGCTGGACACCAACGGCCTCCAGGGCCAGGTCTCCTGCTCCGGTGACAGCGACTTCTACAGCTTCACGCTCCTGCCCGGCGAGTCCGGCACGGTGGCGATCGACTTTGACAACGAAGCCGGTGACCTGACGTTGGTGCTCTACGACACCGACGGCATGACCGAGCTGGACCGCTCTGAGGGCGACGGCGACATCGAGCGCGTCACCGCCAACTCCCCCGAGGGCGGCACCTTTGTGGTCGAAGTCATCAGCGCCCGCGAAACTGGCGGCAGCGTCTACAACGTGGCCCTGACCGTGGGTGAGGCCAGCGACTGCCCGCTGGATGAGTTCGAGCCCAACAACGAGAGCGAGAACGCCAGCACGGTTGAACCCGGCACCTACGAAGGCCTGCAGGTCTGCAGCGATGAGGCTGACTTCTACGCCATCCCGCTGGGCTTCCAGGACACCGTGGACATCACGCTGAACTTCGTTGACGCCGACGGCGACATCGACATGACCCTGCGGAACTTCTTTGGCGACTTCATCGCCTCGTCCACCGGCGTCAGCGACAGTGAGAACATCACTGAAGAGGTCGAGGCCGCTGGGATCTACATCCTGGAGGTGCGCGTGCTCGGCGGTGTGGACAACACCTACGACATGACCATCGGCGTCACCCCCGGCCCCGACTCGCCCGAGTGCGCCGACGACTTCGAGCCCAACAACGACGCCGACGCGGCCGCCGCCTTCCCCGAAGAAGGCGCCAGCGGCGTGGCCTGCCCCGACGACCCCGACTTCTTCTCCTTTGAAGTTGGCTCGGACAACGCTCTGGTTGAGGTCGAAGGCACCTACGGCACGCCTTTTGGTGACGTGAACCTGGCCCTGATCGACACCGACGGCACCACCGTTCTGGCCGAGACCCAGGGTCCCGGTGAGACCGAGTTGCTGCGCGGCGTCGCCCCCGTGCCCGGCACCTACTACATCCGCACCAACATCGCCGCTGGCGGCAACACCGAGTACACCATCACCCTGGATGTGACCGAGTGCGCCGACAACTTCGAGCCCAACAACGACGCCGACAACGCCGGTACCTTCAGCGAGAACCTGGTTGAAGACGCCCTGGCCTGCGCCAACGACCCCGACTTCTACGCCATTGAAGTCACCGCGGCCAACAGCTTCATCGAAGTCGCTGGCCTGGTCGAAGACGGCTTTGGCGACATCGCCCTGAAGCTCTACGACACCGACGGCACCACCGTCCTGGACGAGACCGAAGGTGAGTTCACCGAAGACCTCGTCAGCGCCCTGGCGCCCGCTGCTGGCACCTACTTCGTTGAGGTGACCCTGCTTAGCGGCATCAACACCCCCTACAACCTGGAGTTGGATCTGCTGACCCCGCCCGAGTGCGTGGACGCCAACGAGCCCAACGACGACATCAACACCCCCACCACGGTGGAACTCGACGGCAGCGTTGACGCCGCCACCGCCTGCGTGGGCGACGTGGACTTCTACGAGCTGCTCGTCGTCGAGCCCTTCACCGAAGTGACCGTCACCGCCGACTTCGACAACCAGTTCGGCGACATCGACATGGAGATCATCGACAGCGACGGCGTCACCGTCCTGGCCAGCGCTGAAGGCCCCGGCGCCGGCGCCGAAGCCACGTTCCTCTTTGAGAACACCGGCGCCTACTTCGTGCGCGTCTTCCTGGCCGATGGCATCGACACCCCCTACAGCCTCTCGCTGGAGAACGAGGTCCGCCTCAACTGCGAGGACATCCTTGAGCCCAACAACACCGCCGACGAAGCCGAGGTCCTGACCTTCGGCACCCGCATTGAAGGGCTGACCCTGTGCGACGAGACGGACGAGGTGGACTTCTTCACCTTCACCCTCGAAGAGACCGCCGTGGTGGACATCACCCTGCTCTTCCTCGACGCCCCTGGCGACATCGACATGCGTCTGCTGGACGCCGACGAAGCCACCGTCGCTTCGGCCGTCTCCTCCAGCGACAACGAGACCATCTCGCGCGAGTTGGAGCCCGGCACCTACTTCGTGCGCGTCTTCATCCTGGGCTTCAACACCGAGAACACCTACGACATGATCTTCTCCGAGGTCACTGCCGCTGAGTGCATCGACCTCAACGAGCCCAACGACGACAGCGTCTCTGCCACCGCGCTCGACTTCGAGACCGTTGACGCCGTTGCCTGCGTCGGCGAAAGCGACTTCTACGCTGTGGTCGTCGAAGAGGTGCCCTCCGAGATCCGCGTGCGCACCAACTTCAACAACACCTTCGGTGATGTGGACCTGGAGTTGATCGACGTGGACGGCGTCACCGTTCTGGAGACCGCCGACGGCACCGGCAACACCGAGAACCTCGACTTCGACGCGCCTGCCCCCGGCACCTACTTCGTGCGCGCCTTCTTGAAGGACGGCGGCGAAAACGTGGCCTACGGCATCAGCGCCACCGTGGTCGGCGTGGTCAGCTGCGATGACGAGTTCGAAGGGAACAACACCGTGGCTGACGCTGTTGACATCGCCCCTGGCAGCTACGATGAACTCAGCGTCTGCCGCCCCGACGATGAATTCGACTTCTACACCCTCTACCTTGAGGCAGGCGACGCCATCACCGTGGATGTGCTCTTTGTGGACGCCGATGGCGACATCGACATCGCGCTGCTGGACACCAACGGCACCACCACCATCGACTCCTCGGCGTCCACCACCGACAACGAGCAGGTCGAGGGCGTTGTGGAGGCCGACGGCTTCTACTTCATCCGCGTGCGCATGTTCACCACCAACGCCCGCAACGGCTACCAGATGATCATCGACGCCCCCGAGCGTCAGGCGCCCATCTGTGAAGATGACCTCAACGAAGATGACGATGATGCCCTGACGGCCACCATCCTCGACGGCGAGATCACCGGCCGCACCGCCTGCGCTGGCGACGAAGACTGGTTCCGCGTCAACGTCCCTCAAGGGTTCATCCTTGACGCCAACCTCTTCTTCACCCACGCCGACGGCGACATGGACCTGACCCTCTTTGACACCGACGGTGAGACCGAGCTGGTCAACGTCAACGCTTCGGACGACGAGATCAACAACGAGCGCCTCATCTTCCGCGCCATCACGGGCGGCGACTACTTCCTGCGGGCCCGCACCGCCGGTCGCGTGGACAACACCTACAGCATCTCGGTCAACTTGCTTGAGTCCCTGCCTGTTGAAGAGTGTGTCGACCAGTTCGAGCCCAACAACTCCATCGGCGCCGCTGCGCCTGTGGAAGCGGGTGTCTACGAAGGGCTTGACCTCTGTGATGGTCCCGACGCCCTGGACTTCTACGCGGTTGAGGTTGGTCCCAACTCCATCCTGAACATCACTGTCGAGTACCCCGCTGGCGACATTCGTCTGCGCGTCTTCGGCCCCGATCAGGAGACCGAGCTGATCAACGAGAACGTCTTTGGCACCATTCAGAACGCCCGCATCATCACCAGCGATGACAACGGCGGCACCTACTACATCCAGGTCGAAGACGACGCCTTCTTCCCGGCCGATGTTCAGACCTACGACATGACCATCACCCTCGAAGACAACGTCTGCGAAGACGATGGCCGTGAAGACGACGACGCGCCCTTCGCCGGTCAGCTCCTTGAGCCCGGCACCTACTCCGGTCAGATCTGCAGCGGCGACACGGACTTCATCCAGTTCATCGCCAACGGCGGCGGCGAGACCCTCCAGGCCGACCTGGCCTTCATCGACGCCGACGGTGACCTGGGTCTGCGCCTCTACGACCAGGACGGCACCACCGTGCTGGCCGAGGCCAACAGCGCCACCGACAACGAGCGCATCCTGCAGGCCATCGAAGAAGCGGGCATCTACTTCCTGGAAGTCTTTGGTGACGGACTGGAGCAGAACGCCTACGAGTTGACCTTTGAGTTCGTGGACATCTGCAACGATGAGTTCGAGCCCAACAACTCCTTCGAGGAAGCCGCCGTCATCACCGCCGGCACCTACGAAGACCTCGACCTCTGCCGTCCCGACACGGATCCGAACGACTTCTTCGCCATCGATCTGCTGGCGGGTCAGACCATCAACATCACGGTCAACTTCATCGACGCCGAAGGTGACATCGACATCACCCTCTTTGACATCGATGAGGTGGAGCTCGACCGCTCCTCGGGCGTCATCGATACCGAGAACGTGACGGCCACCGTGGACGCAGACACCACCGTCTTCCTCCAGGTGCGTCTCTTCACCAACAACGTCGTCAACAACTACAGCATGACGGTTGAGATCACCGACGCCGAGTGATGAACGGTGCCATCAAGCCCCTCTTTTCGGGGGCTTGATGCAACCAGACAAGAACGAACAACGCCCACGTCGCATCGCGCGACGTGGGCGTTTGTGCTCTGGGCTACGTTCAATATCAGGCATGTACCATCCCCCTTCATCCCCTCACAAACCACCCAAACCCATGTGTGTGCGGCTTGGATGCCCGAAGCGGCCCAGGAAGCAGGCCGCCGCAAGGGCTTTCGGGCATGGCGAGGGTGAGCGCAGCGAGCCAGGGCCAAAGGCGGCCTGCGGCGCTCGGGGTTGGGGGGGCGGTGATAAGGGCGATCAGGCCAGCTTCTTGAGTTCTTCGAGCGACGCTTCAAGCGCCGCCTTGCGGGTTTCAAACTCGGCCAGCTTTGCGCGCTCCTTGGCCACCAGGGCGTCGGGGGCGTTCTCCACAAAGCGGGGGTTGCCCAGCTTGCGGCTGACGTGCTCAATGTCCTTGCCCACCTTTTTAAGGGCCTTGTTCAAGCGCGCGGTCTCTTCCTGCACGTCGATCAAGCCCGCCAGCGGGATGTGGATCTCCACGCCGCCAGCCACCGCCGTGGCCGTCTGCGCCGGACGCTCCGAGTCGCCAGTGGCGGCGATGCGGATGGCCGACACGTTGGCCTGGGTCTGGAGGTAGGCGCTGGTGCGCTCGATCTGGGCCTTGCGCTCGGCATCGTCGGTCAGCAGCCAGAGGGTCTCGATGACGGCTTTGGGCTTCACGCCGGTTTCGCCGCGGATGGTGCGGATCTTGGAGATCAGCTCAATGGCCAGCTCCATGTCCGCCGTCTCCTGGGCAAAGCGCAGCGCGTCGTCGGCCTTGGGCCAGTTGGAGATGCACAGCGACGACTCGTTCTGACCCGCCTTGGGCATCGACTGCCAGATCTCCTCGGTCACAAAGGGGATGATGGGGTGGAGCAGGCGCAGGGTCTGCTCCAGCGTGTGGGCCAACACCGTGCGGGTGGTGTCCTGGTTACCGCCGAGGCTCTTGGCCTCCTCGCGCCCATACAAGACCGGCTTGCTAAGCTCAATGTACCAGTCGCACAGTTCGCCCCACACAAAGTTGTAGAGCGACTGGGCGGCCTCGTTGAGTTGGAAGTTGTCCAGCGCCGTGTGCACGCGGTCGGTGACAGACTGCAAGCGGCCCAGGATCCAGCGGTCAGCCGGGGTGAGCTGCTCCTTGTCGAGGTCCAGCGCGCGGGGCTGCCAGTCCTCAAGGTGCATCATGGCAAACTTGGAGGCATTCCAAAGCTTGTTGAGGAAGGCGCGGTAACCTTCCACGCGCTTGACGTCGAGCTTGATGTCGCGACCCTGGGCGGCGTAGACCGCCAGGGTGAAGCGCAATGCGTCGGTGCCCTGGGCCGAGAGGCCTTCGGGGAACTGCTCAAAGAGCTGCTTGTAGTTGTCGCGCTCTTCTTCGGGCACATCTTCAAGGCGCACCCCGTCGATCACGTGGAGCGGATCGATCACGTTGCCCTTGGTTTTGGACATCTTCTTGCCGTCGCGGTCGCGCACCATGGCGTGCAGGAAGACCGTGTGGAACGGGATCTCGTCCATGAAGTGCAGCCCCATGAAGATCATGCGGGCCACCCAGAAGAAGATGATGTCAAAACCCGTCTCCATCACGGAGGTGGGGTAGAACTTGGCCAGGGTCTCGGTCTGCTCGGGCCAGCCCATGGTGGAGAAGGGCCACAAGCCGCTGGAGAACCAGGTGTCCAGCACGTCGGGATCCTGGGTGATCTTGGTGCTGTTGCAGTGCTGGCAGGCCTCGGGCGTGGTGCGGGAGACGGTGATGCCCTCGCAGTCATCGCAGTGCCAGGCGGGAATCTGGTGGCCCCACCAGAGCTGACGCGAGATGCACCAGTCGCGGATGTTGCGCATCCACTCGAAGTACACCTTGGTCCACATCTCGGGCAGGAACTTGATGTCCCCGTCCTCGACGGCCTTGATGGCGGGCGCCGCCAGGGGCTCCATCTTCACGTACCACTGGGTCATGGGCAGCGGCTCGACGATCTTGCCGCTGCGCTGGGACCGGCCCGGCATGTACTTGTGGTCTTCGATCTTCACCAGGGCGCCGCAGGCGTCCAGATCGGCCACCACTTGCTTGCGGGCCTCGGTCACGTTCAGGCCGCGGTACTTCTCGGGGGCGTTGTCGTTGATGCAGGCGTCAAAGCCGATCACCTGCATCACGGGCAAGTCGTTGCGCTTGCCGCAGTCCCAATCATTGAAGTCGTGGGCGGGGGTGATCTTCACCGCACCGGAGCCAAACTCGGGATCGGCCACGATCGGGTCGGCGATGATGGGGATGTGACGGTCGGTCAGCGGCAGCGCCACCGTCTTGCCGATCAGATCCTTGTAGCGCTCATCATCGGGGTGCACGGCCACCGCCGAGTCGCCCAGCATGGTCTCGGGACGCGTGGTGGCCACGATGATGGCACGCGAGGGGTCGTCGCTGAGCGGGTAGCGAAGGTGCCACAGGTGGCCGTCTTCTTCTTCCTGCTCCACCTCAAGGTCGCTGAGCACGGTGCGGGTGCCGTGGTCCCAGTTCACCAGGCGCTCGGCGCGGTAGATCAGGCCCTCTTCCCACAGGCGCACAAAGACTTCTTTGACGGCCTCGGACAGGCCCTCGTCCATGGTGAAGCGCTCGCGCTCCCAGTCGAGCGAGGCGCCGATGCGGCGAAGCTGGGTGGTGATGCGGTTGCCGTAACGGCCCTTCCACTCCCACACCTTCTCCACAAACTTCTCGCGCCCCAGGTCGTGGCGCGAGGTGCCCTGCTTGTTGAGCATGCGCTCGACCACCATCTGGGTGGCGATGCCGGCGTGGTCGGTGCCGGGCAGCCAGAGGGCCTCAAAGCCGTCCATCCGCTTCCAGCGGATGAGGATGTCCTGGATGGTCATCGTCAGGGCGTGGCCCATGTGGAGCGAGCCGGTGACGTTGGGCGGCGGGATGACGATGGTGTAGGGGGGCTTGTCACTCTTTTCGTCAGCGTGGAAGAAGCCCTCTTCCACCCACCAGTCGTACCATCCGCGCTCCACCTCTTCGGGGTTGTAAGCGCCCTCAAGGCTCTTCTTTTCAGGTTTCATGGTCCATTTTCCATGGATGCGCCGCCCATCGTGATTGTTTGGGCGGCTTGTATCATCAATTCAACAAGAGAGAAGTCAGTCAACAACAAGCCCACAGGGCGATCCCTGCAAGGCGACCGGTGTGCCCCGGCGCTGCGCGGCGCTGCGGCCGATGGATGGCCATGGCGCGGGCAGGTCAGGGGATACACAAGAAGGCGGCGCACGTCCACCTTCCGGGACCGGTCCCAGGCAGGGCGGTCCCCTTAAGGTGTAGGGGGACACCCCATCGGATCGGGCTTGATCGAAGGTCGGGGGGAGAAAATGTGTGTGAGGGGCGCGGGCCGCTCGGATCACTCCTGGGTGATGCGAGCAAGCTCCTCTTCGACGCGGCGCTCCATGATGACCTGCAGGTCGCGGGTCACGATGGCCTCGACGCGCTCCTGGCCGTAGGAGAGCAGCTTGGGCAGCATGCGCTCCTTGAAGAGGTCGCCAAGGACGCTCTTGACCATGGAGAGCATCTCTTCGCGCACGGCGCGCTGGACCTCTTCGCGGACCATCTGGCGCATGTCCTCGGTGCTGATCGAGGGGGCGTTGATGGGCGTGGTGCTGGCCAGCGAGGCGCCCGGCTTGATGCTGGGGCCGGGTTTGATGCTGGGGCCAGCGCCGAGGCTGGCGTTCTTGACCGGAACCGTGGCGGCCGGGGGACCAAGCCGCGAGGGTTTGGGCGCCTGACGGGCCATCGGCGGCGGCGTGGCCACGGCGGGCCGGGTCGGCTCGCCGGGTGATTTGAAGCGCGGCGGCGGGACCTCGGAGGGCTGTCGCCTGGGCGGCGGCATGGTCGGCACGTGGCCACCATAGCGGGCGCCGCTGCGTTCGGGTGTCGAGGGTCTTGGTGTGCGCGGATTGTTGGCGTTGATCGCCGGCATTCCCATCTGCGTCCCACCGCGCACGGCCGGAGAACGCAGAGGGGGAACGCCCGACGGCTGACCCTGGGGCGCGGCCGGCTTGGCCATCGGCGCCGCAGCTCCAGCGGGCGCCAACTTGGTGACGCGCCCGTGGATGTCGTCGGTCTTGAAGGGCTTGATGATGACGTCGTTGGACCCGCTGCGACGGGCCTCGGCCTCATCGAAGGGGTGGAAGGCGCCGCCCATCATCAACACCGGGATGTGACGCAGGTTGGGATCGCCTTTGATCGCCCTGCACACCTCCAGGCCGCTGCGATCGGGCAGGTGGTAGTCCAGCAAGATGACACTGGGTCGGTGCTCATAGGCCGCCTGGAGGGCTTCTTCTCCCCCCCCGGCTTCGATCACCCGGTAAGGTGATCCTTTGAATGCCATGGTCACGACCTGGCGCATCGTGATGCTGTCATCAGCAACGAGTATCGTCTGAGCCATCAAGGTTCTCCGCGCAAGGTAACTAATGCCTTGATCTGCGTAGCACGCACGGGCGTGGTGGTCAAGATTAGGCAGGCTCTTGGGCGCGCGCAACCGCCTTTGTTCAAAGCAAATGCACGCCTTGAGAATCCTTGCGCTCGACCACCAGGCGATTTTGAGGATTCTGGGACCCAATCAGCCCCAAACTGGCCCCAACGCACCGATCTCACAGACACAAACCAAAGACGTCACCATCAAAGATGCCCAACTCGCAGGCCTGACCCTGGGGACAGTCGGCGTCCCCTTCCCGGCTGCGGCAGAGCGTCAGGCAGAGGTTCTCATCCACGCCCACCCCCAAACACAGGGTGTCGTCGCTGCACCACTGGCCAGCGGTCGGGCAGGAGTCGCCCGCCTGGAGGTTGCCCGGCAACACGTTGTCGGAGCAAACCCCAAAGTCCTGACCAAAAATCTCACAGACCTGCCCGGCCCCACAGCCCGACTCAAAGTTGCCCACCGACGAGAAGGTCCGGCACAAGGGCTCGCACACCCCCACCAACTGCTCGCCTTCGGTCAAACACGCCAGACCCGCCTGGCAATCGCCCAGGATCGAGCCGTTGTTCAAGCAGTTCTCTCCCGCAGGCGTGTCACCCGACGCCTGACAAACCCCTTCGTCGGGACCGTTCTGGGGGATGCAGGACTGAAAACCGTCGATCTCACAGCCGTTCTGACCCACCGGCGCAAACGGCGTGCACTCAGGGAAGCACAGCCCCACCGCGTCCAAACCGTCAAAGGCGTCCAGGCAAAGCTCGTTGTCCGCGCACCCGATCTCGGGGTTCTCCAACGTCAAGTTGCACCACGGCTGACACACCTGCCCCTGCTCGCCCAGGTTCACGCACGACAAAAACTCACCGCACTCCTGACCGGGCGCGTCGGGGTTGCAGGGCTCTCCGGCCTGACGCGGCCCCACATCGACGCACAACCCGTTGTCATTGCTCAGCGGCAAACACCCCTGATCGGGACCGCAAGCCCCCTCCTGCTGGAAACCGGGGCAGCCGTCGCCGCACACCCCAAAATCTTCGTCGTTGAAGATGGTCACGCAGCGCTCCTGACCACAGGTGTCAGGCTCCACAGAGCACATCGGGCTACACTCGCCCTGAAGACAGCCCAGCCCCGCCGCGCAATCGGCGGTGGCCTCACAGACCTGCCCTTCGGCCGCATCGCCCGCAGCCGCGCAGAAGTAGGTCTGGTTGCCCAGCGGCAAGCACGTGCCGTCGATCGCCCCGCACTGCGCCTGCGACTCCACCGGAGAATCACAGTTGGAGCGCAGGCACACCCCGGTGTCGTCGTCCAAATCCACGCAGACGCTGCCGCTGGGGCAATCGTCAAAGTCCACGTCGCACACCCGGTGGCAAGTGGCGGCCTCCTCGTCGAGCGAGTCGCCCAGAACGCAGAGCAAACCATCGCCATCGGCGGTCTGATCGTCGCAGGGCTGGCCAATGGCCTGACAAGCGCCGTCATCCACGCACTCACCCCGGAAACAAGTCTGACCCACACCGCAAACCGGATCACACTCGCCCGGCGTGCAGGTGCCAAAGACATCGTCGCCCAAGGTCTCCTGGCACACGCTCCCAGGCGCGCAGGCGTCCGGGGCGCCGAGCTGACACAGCGGACGACAGAACGAACCATCGCAACCCAGCCCCGCAGCGCACTGGCGCTCATCGGCGCACGCGGCGCCGTCCTGCCCCTGACCGGCCGACACACAACGCAGCGCGCCGTTGCCCGCAGGCAAGCAGTTGCCGCCGTCGGGACCAATCCCCGCACACTGATCGGGGGCCAACGCCGAGTTGCAGTTGGACGCCACACACGCCGTCACGGTTTGACCTTCGCGCTGGAGCGAGGCGCAAAGCTGACCCTGAGGGCAATCCTGAGCCCCCGGCTCGCAAGCGCTCAAACACGTCTGAAGCTGCGGCGCAAGCGGGTTCCCGACGGCGCAAATCAACTCGGCGCGATCATCCTCGGCGCCCTGACACACCTGATCGACGTTCTCGCAGCCCGGGTCCTGCGCCTGACATATGCCCACGCCCGGCTCCGACGCCACGTTGGCCGCAACACAAGCCGCCGCCTGACCGCACGCCCCGTCAGCCCCCTCGGGGCAAGGCTGCGCGCAGCCACCCTGCACACACCCCAGCCCAGCACCACAATCGGCCTCAGAACCACACTGCGCCTCCAGCGCACCAGTCCCCGCCGCCAGACAATAAAAGACCCCCGGACGACGCAACACGCACGTCCCACCGTTGGCCCCCACGCCCGTGCACTCCTGGGCGCTGGACAAAATCGAGGTGCAGTTGCCCGGCAAACACACCCTCACCCCTGCGCCCACAGGCTCACCGCAAAACTCGCCTTGGCCGCACTGCTCATCTTGCGTGCAGGTCGCGCGACATGTCCTGGCCTCGTCGGTGTTGTCGGCCACCACACAGGTCAAGCCATTGCCATCGACCGTCTCCGCCGTGCAGGACTGGCCCGCCTGCTCACAACTCTCCTCTTCATCCGGCACGCAGACGCCGTTGATGCACGTCTCGTCCCCCGCACAAGGCGGATCACAGCCCGGATCGTTATTGGGATCGTTATTGGGATCGTTATTGGGATCGTTGTTCGGATCGTTGTTGGGATCGTTGTTGGGGTTGTTGTTTGGATCGTTGTTGGGATCGTTGTTGGGGCTCGCGTCAAAGTCGCAGTATCCCAGATCGCCCGTCACCGGCACGCAAGGCTGCCCGGGAGGGCAATCGTTGCCGCCCAGATCACAGGTCTGCACGCAAAAGCGGCCGTCCTGAGGATCTTCAAAGCATCGCAGCTCACCGCCGCAATCCCCATCACGCTCGCACACATCGCCGATCTGACCATTGCCGTTTGAGTCCTGCGCGCAAAATCCTCCGTCGCACCGAAAACCCAACGCGCAGCCAAAGTCGTCCACGCAAGCGTTGGTGCAAATCTGCCCCACACACTCAAAGCCATCGAGGCACTGGCTGGACGCCGAGCAAGACTCGCCCAACTGCCCCAGACCTTGATCCTCGCCGCCACCTTCGGCCGCCGGGCAACCGCTCAACGTCAGCAACGCCAGCGTCGCGCCCACCATCGGCGCCGCCGCTCGAACACCGCCCCACACCTTCATCCACCGCATACCACACACTCCATCACAACCACGTCGTGGGCCGCTTCAACTCGGACCCACCAAGGCAACACTGTCCAATCCCCGGCCCGGGACACCACGTCCAATGCGGTTGACCCTTTGCCGGACACAAAAACCAGGCTTGGCCCTTCAAAGACGCGCCCCAAACCGCATTGATGCGATCACAGCACACGCCTGTCCAAGTGCCATCGGCGCATCCCTTTCACCGCGCCGGACACAAACGGGCGCAGGTTATCGCCCACCCAGGGTGTGTTCAAGCAATCACCAACTGCGCATTGGTCGCAGGATGGGAATCTGTGTACTGTGGTCCGTGATCTTTGAACATTGAGGAAAATGACCATGAAACGCTTGATCGTCATGCGCCACGCCAAAAGCTCCTGGAGCGAGCCCGGGCTCGAAGACCACCAGCGCCCGTTGAACAAGCGCGGCAAGCGCGACGCACCCAGGATCGCCGCGCGCCTGCTGGAGTTGGGCTGGAGCGCCGAGCAGGTGGTGAGCAGCGATTCACAGCGCACGCGCCAGACCTGGGCGCTGATGGCGCCGGTCTGGGCAAAGGCCGCACCTCAAAACATCACCTTCACGCGCGCGCTCTACCTGGCCGGGCCCTTTGAGATCGACAAAGTCGTGCGGCAACTGCCCCAGAGCGTCCACTCGGTGCTTTTGTTGGGGCACAACCCCGGATGGGAGTCCTCCATCGGGTGGCTCAGCGGCCAGCACCAACCCATGACCACCGCCAACGCCGCCCTGCTCTCCATCGACCGCCCCACCTGGGCCAGCGCGCTGGACGACGCGGGTCAGTGGACGCTTCACCAGGTCGTTCGCCCTAAAGAGTTGGACGATTGATCACGGCGAACGGATGTCCAACATGGAAATCTCCGGGGGGACCATGAAACGCACGGGCAGGCCTGTGGTCCCCAGTCCGGGGGTCACAAAGAGTGCTTTGGTCGTGTCAGGGCCCTGCCCTTCTTCAAAGTAGCCCTGGGCAAAGTCCCCGTTGATGGGCAAAACCGGCGTGCCCACAAAAGGCAGCCAGACCTGACCGCCGTGGGTGTGGCCCGCCATGGTCAACGCCACGCGGGCAGGGACATTTTGGATGGCGTCGGGGTTGTGGGTCACCAGCAGCACCGGCGCATCGTCGGTGACCTGGGCCATGGCGCCGCGGATATCACAGCGCGACTCCCACAAATCGCTGGCCCCCACCAACCACAACGGCTGGCCTCTGTGCGTCAACCTCACGGCTTTGTCTTCGAGCGTCTTGATTCCGGCATCCTCAAGCGCTTTGCGCACTCTGGGGCCATCTTCCCACCAATCGTGGTTGCCAAGCACGGCGTAGACCCCCAGCGGCGCCTTGAGCCTGCCCAGCGCCGCCCCGATCGCCTCGGGGGAGAGCGCCGGGTCGGCCCCAGCGCCGTGGTAAACGTAGTCCCCGGCCAGGACGACCACATCGGGCGCGGCCTCGTTGGTCTTGGCGACGATGGCCTCAAGGCGCGCCAGACCGTTGAGCGGCGCGCCGGTGTGGGTGTCGCCCAGCAGCGCGACCGAAAGCTCGGGGTGTGACTGTGGCCAGCGCTCAAGGGTCAGCCGGTGGTGCTCAACGCGGATCAGCGTTGGCTCCACGCACACCCACACGGCCCCCAGAACTCCCAACAAGGCCACCAGCGCAGACCATACTCTGCGCTTGCGCCACCAAGGCCGCCTTTTCTTGTCCTCTTCCACGTCTCTCCTGCGGCCCCAAAGGCCTTCGCGATGCCCTGCATCAAGCCGCAACAGCCCACAACACACCGGGGATTCCCCAAAACGCATGGCTCCAAAGCCAGAATACTGTTCAAAGCTCTGCGCGCGCCTGCATGTGGGATCCTTGATCGTCCACCGCGTTACATCTAGGCTGTATATATTGGATGACTGCCACGAAAATGGACCCACCGAAGGATCGCAGATGATGGAGCGCACAAGACTGAGGGGATGGATGCTGATGGGGCTGGCGGCTGGGCTGCTGGTGACGGCGTCCTGTGTCTCTGGCGGCGTGGTCAACGAGGAGCTTCCCGAAGACGACACCCCAACGCCCAACAACACCCCTGTGCCCAACAACAGGCCCACCCCCAACAACAACACCCCGCCCGATTGCCCGGACAACGGGTGCACGGTGGGGCGCTTCATCTGCTCGGGTGACAGCGAGATCCACGTTTGCCGCCAGGGCTCCGATGGGTGCACGGCGTTTGTCCTCAACGAGACCTGTCCTGAGGGCCGAATCTGCTCCGAGGCGCTCTGTGTGGCCGCCGACAGTTGCATTGACAACGACGGCGACGGGCACGGCGAAAACTGTCCGGCGGGCGGCGACTGCGACGACACGGACGCGGCGCGGCACGAGGGCAAGGCCGAAATTTGCGACACCATTGACAACGACTGCGACGGGATCGAGGACGAAGACGGGGTCTGCGACGCCGACTGCTCGGGGCAGGAGTGTACACCGGGCGAGCTGACGTGTTTGGACGCAGGGCGCGCGGCGGAGTGTCGGTCGGATGAGGCAGGGTGTGGTTTTTGGGGCGATCCGATCAACTGCGGCGGCGGTCAGTGTGTCAACGGGGTCTGCGAGAGCCCGGATTGTGTGGACAACGACGGCGACCGGCGCGGTGAGAACTGCCCGGCCGGGGGTGACTGCGACGACAACAACCCCAACCGTTACGAGGGCAACGACGAGCTGTGCGACGGCATCGACAACGACTGTGATGGCAACGCCGACGAGGACTTCCCCGAGTTTGGACAGGCTTGCACGCGCGGTGAAGGCATCTGCGAGAACAGCGGCACCTTTGTCTGCGCGCCCGGAGGCCGCGCGTTGCAGTGCGACGCCACCCCTGGCCAGCCTCAGTCCGAGCGCTGCGGCAACAACCGCGACGACAACTGCAACGGCCAGGTCGATGAAGGCTTTGAAAACGTCGGTCAGAGCTGCTCGCGCGGCCAGGGCGCATGCCAACGCCAGGGGCAGATCGTCTGCGACGGCAACGGCACCACCTGCAACGCCACCCCCGGTCAGCCCTCCGAAGAGGTCTGCGACGGTGAGGACAACGACTGCAACGGCCAGATCGACGAGGGCAACATCTGCAACGCCTGCGCCGACGACGGCAGGGAGCCCGACCAAAGCTCCAGCGCCGGGGGCTTCCTGGGTGTGGGCCAGAGCCTCAGCGGCACGCTCTGCGGCACGGGCCGCGACGGGGCCGACTGGGTCCAGCTTGGCAACGTCAACGCTGGCCAGACCATCAACGTCAGCATCGACCTGGGCGACTCGGGCAACACCATGCACATGGAGCTCTACAACCCGGCCTTTGCCTTCGTCGACGGCACCCCGATTCAGAGCACCGACCACAGCCTGACCCACACGGCGCAGACCTCGGGCAACTACTTCCTGTGGGTCTTCCCCAACACCAACCCCGAGCCCGGCAACACCTACACCATCTCTCGGTGACGGACCCACGACACTGCGGGCGCCCTTCCCATCTTACTCGGCGCCCCTTTCAGGGTCCCCTTCGCGGTGGCGCTCGGTGTCTACGACCAATCCAGGACCCACAGCGCCCCGGCCATATTGGGCAGCGCGTGCAAGAGCACCCCTGGCCACACGCTTGATGAGCGGTGGCGCAACCAGCCCGCCAACATCCCCAACACCATCGGCAGCAAGACCGCCAGCGGCCACAGCGACACGTCCACAAAGAGGATCAACAGGTGCGGCAGCGTAAAGATGGCCGCCTGAAGGACGTTGGCGTAGGCAAAGCCCATGCGACGCTCCAGCGCCCCAGCGATCAACCCACGAAAGAGCAACTCTTCGGGGATCCCCGTGGCGATGAAACCGTAGTTGAACGCCCAGAAGACCAGCGTGGCCGACACCGGCTTGTCGAGAAAAGGGGCCAGCATTGAGCCTTCAAAGCTGGACGTCCACCCCGTGACCGCCGCGCTGAGCACCACCAGCGGCACCGTCGCCAGCAGCGCATACCCGTAGTCGCGCCGCTCGCCGCCGCCGAGCGCCAAACGCTGCGCGATCTCACCAGCGCTCAAACCCGCGCGCCAGCGCACAAAGACCGCGTAGATCACCATCGGCACCACAAAAATCAGCGCGTTCTGCACCGCTGCCAAAAACGCCATAGCCCCTCCCCTTTCACTCGACGGCCAGGACACTACCGCCCCAAGAGCCCATTTCCAACGCTGCGGCCCTTTCACCACCCACAAAGAAGTTTTGATGAGGGCGCGCATCCCACTGACTCGCGGTACGCCCCAGGGACAGAGAAATTCCCAGCCATCGACCAGAAAAAATACATGGCGGCCAATGCCCCACCCAGCACAAAAAAGGATCGCCCATGGCCCAACCAGGGCGCCGCACGTCACATCAAAAAACACCGTCAACAACGGGGTCCGTCGTCTCAAGACAAGGCCCATGGGGGCAAAAAACGACATCTGAGAGCCGCTATTGACCAACCTCCTGAACCCTGCTTAAACTCCGCGCATCTGAATGGACGAGCGGACAACAACGCGGGTTGTCACGATCAAAAAATCCAAAGCGTTCAACGGACAAGAGCAGATACAGTAACCATCTACCAATTTTATGGGGGAGAAGATGACCAACGAGAGCAAATGCCCGGTGATGGGCGGTGCGAAGCGGAAGACAGGTACTGTGGCCAACAAGAGCTGGTGGCCAAACCAGCTCAACCTCAAAGTTCTCAACCAGAACGCCCCTCAGCAGAACCCCATGGCGGACTCGTTCAACTACGCTGAGGCCTTCAAAGGACTGGACCTCGAAGCGGTCAAAGCCGACATCGGCACCGTCATGACCACTTCCAAGGACTGGTGGCCGGCCGACTACGGCCACTACGGCCCGCTCTTCATCCGTATGGCTTGGCACAGCGCCGGCACCTACCGCATCGGCGACGGCCGCGGCGGCGCCTGCTCCGGCACCATGCGTTTCGCGCCGCTCAACAGCTGGCCCGACAACGTCAACCTCGACAAGGCTCGCCGTCTGCTGTGGCCGGTCAAAAAGAAATATGGCCGCGCCATTTCCTGGGCCGACCTGATGATCCTGGCGGGCAACTGCGCCCTGGAGTCCATGGGCTTTAAGACCTTTGGCTTCTCCGGCGGCCGCGAAGACGTCTTTGAGGCAGAAGAGGACATCTACTGGGGCTCTGAGGCCGAGTGGCTGGCCGACGAGCGCTACACCGGCGATCGTGAACTGGAAGACCCGCTGGGCGCCGTCCAGATGGGCCTGATCTACGTCAACCCCGAAGGCCCCAACGGCAACCCCGATCCTCTGGCCTCGGCCAAGGACATCCGTGAGACCTTCGGCCGCATGGCCATGAACGACGAAGAGACCGTGGCCCTGGTCGCTGGCGGTCACACCTTCGGCAAGGCCCACGGCGCCGGTGATGCCGCCCTGGTCGGCCCCGAGCCCGAAGGCGCCAGCATCGAAGAGCAGGGCTTTGGCTGGAAGAGCAGCCACGGCACCGGCAAGGGCGCCGACACCATCTCCTCGGGCCTTGAGGGCGCTTGGACGGCCAACCCCACCCAGTGGGACAACGGCTACTTCGACAACCTCTTTGGTTTCGAGTGGAAGCAGACCAAGAGCCCGGCGGGCGCCACCCAGTGGATCCCCACCGACGAGTCGGCCGACAGCATGGTCCCCGACGCCCACATCGCCGGCAAGACCCACTCCCCGGTGATGTTCACCGCCGACCTGGCGCTGCGCTTTGATCCCATCTACGCGCCCATCGCCAAGCGCTTCCATGAGAACCCCGACCAGTTCGCCGACGCCTTCGCCCGCGCCTGGTTCAAGCTCACCCACCGTGACATGGGTCCCCTGAGCCGCTACGTCGGCAGCGAAGTGCCCGAAGAAGTCCTCATCTGGCAGGATCCCGTGCCCGCCGTGGACCACGAGCTGATCAACGACCAGGACGTCGCCGACCTCAAGGGCCGCCTGATCAACTCCGGCCTGTCCATCGCCCAGTTGGTCTCCACCGCCTGGGCCTCGGCCTCGACCTACCGCGACTCCGACAAGCGCGGCGGCGCCAACGGCGCCCGCATCCGTCTGGCCCCCCAGAACTCCTGGAAGGCCAACAACCCCGAAGACCTCGGCAAGGTCCTGGCCACCCTCGAAGGCATCCAGGAAGCCTTCAACAGCGCCCAGAGCGGCAACAAGAAGGTCTCCATGGCCGACTTGATCGTCCTTGGCGGCGCCGCCGGTGTCGAAGAGGCCGCCCGCAAGGCCGGCATCAAGGTCACCGTGCCCTTCAACGCCGGTCGCACCGACGCCACCGCTGAGCAGACCGACGCCGCCTCGTTCGCCGTCCTCGAGCCCACCAGCGATGGCTTCCGCAACCACATCAACCAGGACGCCAACCGGCCCGCCGCTGAGCTGCTCATCGACCGCGCCAGCCTCATGACGCTGACCGCCCCCGAGACCGCTGTCCTGGTCGGCGGCCTGCGCGTTCTGAACGCCAACACCGGTCAGTCCCAACTGGGCGTCTTCACCGACACCCCTGAGACGCTCACCAACGACTTCTTTGTCAACCTGCTGGACATGGACACCACCTGGGCCGTCTCCGAGAAGTGCGCGCACTTCTACGAAGGCACCGGCGCCGACGGCAAGGTCAAGTGGACCGGCACCGCCGTGGACCTCGTCTTCGGCTCCAACTCCCAGCTGCGCGCCATCGCCGAGGTCTACGCCTGCGACGACGCCAAAGAGACCTTCGTCCACGACTTCGTCGCCGCCTGGGCCAAAGTCATGGACCTCGACCGCTTCGACCTGGCCTGATCCACAGACCAGCGCCTCTTGAAGGGGGACACCCCAGGGCAGACTCGCGGCAACAACACCACCGCCTTGCTCAGCCCATAACCTCCCTCTTCAAAACTCGCCCAGCCTGCCCTCCATCAAAAGGGGGCAGGGCAAATCCAAGCCGGGTGAGCAACGTTTAAAAAGCCTCAAGACTTTGTCTTGGGGCTTTTGGCGTTTTTAACGCTCACGAACCTCTCAACAAGATTAAAAAACAACCTTTACTTAACAAACACCCGTCACAAAAACTCATCGAAGCATCCAACACACACCAAACACACGGCGAGCGTGTGGCGTTCGCCATCAAAACCAACGTTCGATTGTCTCGGGAGACGACGCCTCCACCATGAAAACGCTTATTTTCGGCCTCATCGCCGCACCCACCATGCTCTGGGCCCACGGCGCCCTGGCCTGTGACTTTGATCCCAACGCCAACACGGTCCAAAAGTTGCGCCAACTGCCCGCCAACAGCGCCGTGGTCATCGACACGATCTTTGATCCAGACTCCACCAATCACAGGCTGGAACAAGACGGGCAAGAGGTCCCTGTGGAGGTCTCCATCCTCCAACAACGCAGCGACGATGGCCGTGGCGTCACCATCCTGACCCCATTGGAACCCCTTCAAGTTGGCTCAGAGATCACAGTGCTCACCACCAACAGCGCCCAGGACGCGCGCACCCTTCACGTGTTCACGGTTGAAGAGGCACAGAACCAAAGCAACCCGCTGGGACCGGTGCAGCTTGGCCTTGATGTGGAAGTCTTTGCGACCCCCCAAGAAGATCAGGATTTTTGCAACGGGGAGCGAGGCACGCTGCGCTACACCCTGCACCACGAGTCTGAAACCCCCGTGGTGCTCTCGCTCTCTGCGCCCACAAACGGCGAATTGCCTCTGATGAGGGTGACGGAGATCAACAACCCCAGCTCCTTCTATGTGATGCTCGACCCAATCGACGGACAAGCGCCGTGTTTGGACATCGCCCTCTTCTCTCCCCTGACACACGAGACGGACAACCTTCAGTTGTGTCCCAACGATGTGCCTCTTCCATCCTGCACCGGCGAAGACTGCAACGAAACGCAGACTGTGGGTTGCGCACAAGCCCCCTCCAAGCCCTCGGGGTACCTGGGGATCCTCTTGCTTCTTCTTGGATTTGGACTGTTCAGGGAAAGACAAAAACGCAAGGTGCGTGGTGTCCAACGCTGACACACTCCCAAAGCCCACTCCCACAAGTTTGAGAGGGCACAAGGCAATGCAAACTGACCTCAGCGCAACCAGGAGGCGCGCTTGTCCAATTCGGCCACCAAATAAGCCACCAAAGGATCGGCCATGGCCGCCTTGAACTGAGCATCGGTGCCGACTTTGCGGATCTCTTGGATTGCTCGCCAGCGATAGCGCAGCTTATCCTTGGGAAAGTCCCTTTTGACCTCGTAGAGCCGCTGCATGGTCTCAATGACACCCACCCAACGATCCAGCGGCATCTTATGGCCCCAAAACCCGGCCAACCCTGGCTGCTTGATGGCCTTGGCGCCGGTGGCCTGTTGGATGTCGTGGTACGCAATAAAGATGTCTAAACCCACAATGGGCATCTCGGCCTCCACGCCCGCCCCACGAAGCTGAAAATCGCCCTCGGGCACATGCTCCATATGCGCGTAAGCCCGGTCTGTACGGTCGGCAAAGAGCATCAACCGCTCGCCGATCTTGTACGGCGCCCAGCGCGTGGCGCACTCCCAGTCCTCAAAACGCCCCACCGTGATGTCGCCCGACACCGGGTCGCCGTAGATGTGCGCATCGACCGAGAAGGTGTAGGTCTTGGCAGAGATGGCCTTCACCGTGCCGACGGCCACCAGATCCGAGGCCGTGACCATGTCGTAGAGCGGCGGCGGCGCGTAGTCGGCCAACGCCGAGGCTGGGGCAGCAAAGCAAAAGAGCAGGAGCAAAGCCCCCGTCGTTAAAATCCTGAGTCTATCCATCGCGTTGAGCACCTGTATGAGACTGCGCAGCAAGTGTTGCTGGCGTTAAACCCGCAAGTCTTGCCCAACCCAAACGCCGGGGCACCCATTTGGATCTACAATCCAGCCCAATCTCTGTCTGACAATTGGAACTCGGGACAATTGTCAGACAGGGCCCAATCAGACCCGAGCCTTCCAATAGTCGAGCGACGCCCGGACGGGGTAAGCAGGCAAATCCTTAGCGTGGTGTGTGTCGACGTGCTCCAAAAAGGCCACGACCGCCCGACGCTGCGCCAGCGTCAACAGCGCCTCTCTGGAGCGCTGAATGCGGCGCACTTGCGGGTCCCGGGCCAACAAAAACGCGTTCACCGCAGCCATGGCCGCATCCGACCGACCATAATGTTCCAAATGGATGAACATAAAAGCCGGCACAAAGGCGCAAAACGCCTCATCGGACATAAAGCCAAGACAATCCCCTGCGGGCCCGCGGTACTTCTTGCGCAGCGTACGCACAGTCACTTCGCTCCACCGGCGCCCTTGGAAAAACCGGGTGACATAGAGGTATTCAGACTCTATGCAGGTCTCGACCCTGGCAGGGTTGGCCATAAAAGGCTCGTCGGCAAAGGCCGCGCTGATGGCTTCTTTCAACAAAGACATGGTCTGTGCCCCAGGCAGAGTCGCAGGACGTTCCGATGCATTCAATTTCAAGATTGTCGCACACAACGGACTCAAAACACTGGCTGGCAGCCTCACATCAATCAAGAATGCAGCCGGGCACCTCACCCATGAGCCCAACCCCTTCAGGCGTCAATGGGTTGCCACCAAACCACAAGAGCTTCAACGGGTTGGTGTTGGCGCTGGCCGCCAGCGCTTTGGCCCCTTCGTCTCCAATCCTGGCGTTGGACAAGCGCAGCTGCGTCAAACGGGTCAACGTGTCGCTCTTGGCAATGGCAATGGCCCCTTCATCACCCACTGCGCTCTCACCCAGCCCAAGCGCCTCCAAATTCGCCAGATGGGGGCTGGCGGCCAGTGCCTTGACCCCTGGCCCCTCAATGCCACATTCCGACAGGTAGAGTTCGGTCAAAGCGGCCATGTGTGGGTTCATGGCGAGCCTTTGCGCGCCCTCGTTGCCAAAGGGCGCCCGATGGGCTCGAAGGATTTTAAGCCGGCCAAGCCGAGCACCGGCCAGCCAGCGCGCCCCTGCAGCGCCAAGGGCATTGTCAGAGACAGACAGCGACTCCAGGTTTGCCAAACCTGCGGCCACCGAAAGTGCCCATGCCCCGACGTCTCCAAGGCGATTTTTGTTCAGACTCAACGCCACAAGTCCGGTCAAATGTGGACTCTCGGCAAGCACCTGCGCGCCTTCGTCGCCAATCTCGCATTTGTCGAGCCACAAATGGGTCAACGCAGGCAGGTTGGTGCTCCTGGCCAAAGCACGCGCGCCTTCATCCCCCACCCCGTTGCCCCACAAGGACAAGCGCTCCAAAGAGCCCAGGTTTGGACTGGAAGCAATCGCTTCCACACCGACGGGGTCTAGATCTGCAAAGTCCATCACCAGCCAGACCAGGCGACTGAAGTTTTCGCTGGCAGCCAACGCCTGCGCTCCCGCGTTGCCGCAACGGGTCAACGCCATGTAGAGGTGGGTCAGCCCCGTCAAATGAGGACTGGAAGCAATCGCTTCCACGCCTTCGGCGCCCAAAAAACAAAACCCCACCCAAAGGTGTCTCAGCTTCCCCAACCAGGGGCAGGACGCCAGCACACGGGCCCCTTCAGGACCAAGCGGGTTGCTCTGCAAGCAGAGCATGGTCAACTGCGCGCACCATGGATCACTCAGCAGTACGTTCAAAACGCGCAGATTGAGGGTGTTGCCTGCGCAGGTCAGATGACGGACCAGCCCTCGGGCGGGTTCTTCGACAAAGGCCTCTACAAATTCGGGTTCTTCAAGGTAGATCGCGCGCAACTCATCGGGCCACGACTCCAAGCGCTCTTGCGCGTAGTCCAACACCACATCGAGGTCATCAGCGCCCCGCAACCTCTGGAACATCTTCCATAGGCGCTTCCAAACCTCGGGGCTTGGTTCCTGGTAAAGAAGCTCTCGGCATTCTTGGAGCACACCACTGGTTTCCATTCACAGCCCCGCGCGGCGTTTTGAAACGCCTCTTTCCACCACAAACCCATCGCCTCCAAAGCCCAAAACCCCTCATGCGGGCGGTGTCTGGGCACCCCACTCATCCTTGAGAATGCCAAAGAGGAGGGTGTCCCTGATCTCACCTTCTGTGCGGACCCCTTTGAGGGTGCCCTCCAGGCGCAGGCCCGCTTTCTGGGCGGTGCGTGTACTGGCGATGTTCTTGCCGTTGCAGTGCCACACCAGCCGCTCCCAGGGCCACTGGGTGAAGCCCCACTGGAGCATGGCCTCAAGAACCGCGGTGCCAAGCCCCTGGCCTGCTTCAGAGGCACGAATCCACATGCCGATCTCGGCAGTGTGCGACTCAAGGCCGCCGTGGCGCAGGTGGAAGCCCGTGCCTCCAAGGAGCTTGTCTCCGCCTGGGGACACCACGGCGATGACAAAGTCAGTGGCCAGCAGGTAGCGGCCTCTGAATTGCCGGGCCAGCTGCTCGGAGAGCGCCTGGGGCTGTGAGGGCTGGGCCCAGGGCATCCAGGGGGCCAGGTGGTCGTAGGAGGATTCGACGGCCTCGGTGAGGATGGCGCCATCTCCGGGAAAGTAGGAGCGCAGCACAAAGCGCTCGGTCTCAAAGCGGTCGGGTGCGGCCAGATAGTGTTGACTCATGGTGTGTCGCCCTTGATGTGGGGTGTGAACCGCCAATGGCGAGTTCAAGCGCGTCGCGGGGCATGAAAGAGACCACATTTGCTCTTGAAGAGACAAGTTGGGCGGCCATGGGCCACGCGCACTGACCCGGCGTCACATCATACCAAGATGCAGACGAAAGGCTTGGTTTGAGGCGAGCAATAACGGATGGCAGGGACCTCGGGATGAGCGAAGCTGTGGCAGCGCCACCGCGAGTGAGTTCCGTGGTTCCTGACGCCGTTAGGGCCGCCACAAAGTAAGTCAGACGTCTGCAACTTGGTATCACATGGCGGCGTCAATCGTGGCGCAGCAGACGGTAATGTTCGTTGATGATGGTGTTGATGTCGCTGGCGACCCAGCTTTGGCCTTCGATCACCTGCGTCCATGCGGCGAGCATCTGTTTGGCGCAAATGTCTGGGTCCATCTGGCCGGTGGCGGTGGCCATGCCGGGGGAGAGGATGGTGGTGATGGCCCCGGGGTGGGTGCGGTTGAAGCCAAGGGCGACGCGCAGAGCGGCGCGAAAGGCCAGATAGGCGTTGAGCGTGTTGGAGACGGGGGCAGGGGCGCGCATGGTGGGCGCGCTGATGCAGTAGGGGATGTGTGGGTCGTCGGTGTGAACCAGCACGGCCAACCCCACGGGGAGTTCGCCGTCGTGCTCCTGGCGCAGGCGCTCCTGGAGGCGCTCCTGGACATGCCAGCCAAAGCGCTTGCTGTAAACCAGGTCAATGCCGCCGTCCATGAACCCAAAGCTGTTGGCGGGGCTGATGACGGCGTCGGCCTGAAGATCAAAAATGTCTCCCTGGGAGGCTTCAACCTGGGGGATGTGGGCAAAGCGCCGTTTCCAGGCTTTGACAAGGGCGGGGTTGCGGTCGCGCAAAAAGCATTTCATGACGGGCATCCGGGGTTGGACGGTGTTGGCATCGTGCGGGCGTCCACCCCATTAGATTTGCCTGCCAGGTCTGCTCAGGGGATCTCGTAGGCCAGCGCGGCCTCTCGGACCCGCTTGACCAGCGCCATGGCCTGTTCATAGTCGTCGGGGTCAGCAGGCTCACGGACGCGCGCGGCGGGATCGGGGCGGCACAGCCAGGCGCGCTCGATCAACCCGGCCAGGGTGCTGTCCCAATGCTCCACGACCCAACGGGCGCCAGCCTGTTTGGAGGCGTTGGTGCCCATGTGCAGATCGCGCAGCATCCGGCAGAAGGTCAGGATGATGAACCCCTGGTAGAAGCGGTTCTTGTAGCGATCGGGGTTGGCCAGAAGCTGCGCCCCCCAGTCCACGATGACGTCTTTGACCTCGGCGCGAAAGCGCTCGGTGGGCACAGCGGGCACCAGCGCCTTTGCAGCAGGACCGCAGAGGGCCACGCCGTGGTTGTGCATCACCCAACGCACCACCAGCGTGTTGCAGTGGGACGAGCGCACCAGGCGGTCGGCGCCGTGATCCAAATACCAGACCTCCTGCCCCGTCTGGTCGAGGTCCGCCAGCATGGACTGCGGAAAGTACGACCCTTCAAGGTGCTGCGCCCACGGGCTCTCCATGGCAAAAATCTGACCGTGAACGCGCTGGAGGGCTTCAACCTCTTGCGCAGAAGGTTCCTGGGTGAGCACAACGATAAAGTCCACGTCGCTGTGCTCATCGTGGTCGCCCAGCGCAAAGGAGCCCTGGAGGTAGAAGCCCACAAATTTGTGGGTGAGGACCTCGGCTATCTTCTGTGCCAGTGCATCAAGGACGTGGTTCAGTTCGGGGTGGGGTGTGGGGGTCATGGCTCCGGTGGGCTGGGCTTATAAAACCACGCGATCGCCGTGGCTTGGCGGGGTCGAGGTGACGGTGAAGACCAACTCAACCTCGGCGTCGTTCTTGAGTTGGTGCGCGGCCCCTGCAGGGACGTGCAGACCTTCACCGGGGCCCAGTGTGTGCACGATCCCCTCAATTTCCAGGGTCGCGGTCCCACCAAGCACAAAGAAAAACTGCTCGGACCGGCGGTGAAGGTGCCGAACCTCGAACGCACCCGGGGGCACCCGCTCTTGAATGACACTCAGCGCCGGGGTCTTGACCAGATGCCACCCATCGCAGCCATCGCCCCAGGTGTAGTGCTCGGCGTTTTGTGTGGAAATCGGTTCCATCGCTCCCTCCTCAGGGCAGCCCCAACCTGCGCGCGATGGCCTTCAGTTGGGGATCAAGGCCGTGGATGTCGAGCCAAACCCCGCGAGACTGGGGCAACGAGGCCTTAAAGCCCGCCATCATCCCCACCAGCGCCTGATCCATGCTCAACCGCCACCCGCCGCTCATGACCGTGGTCGCCACCGCCTCAAACTGATGGGTGACCGCCGCCTTGACGGCGTTGGTGGTGGCCTTGGAGACAAGCCGCTGCTTCTGGCCAGCGCCCAGCACGTCCAGGTGGTGCAGCGTTGAGACCAGAATCACCGCCTCAAAAGGGCACCCGTGCGCCTCGTCCAACACGACGCACTGCGCCTGACCAAGCTCCAGCGGATACTCCACCCCTTGCTCGACCCACCGCCAGGCCTCGGGCCAGCGCTGAGCAAACGCTCTGGCAACCTGCCCTTCCATCCCGCTGCGCAGGCCATCGATGCTCAGCACCAGCCCATCGGCCTCAGACTCAAACACATCCCCAACCGTCACCCTGACAGGCATCGCCCCCTCCCATCCCCTCCCAAAATCACTTTCGCGGCCGGGTCGCCGACGCCTCCAGACCATCCCAGCGCGCCAACAGCGCCCGGGCCTCCTCGTCTGGCCGCCACCCTCTCTCGATGTGACGCAGCGACTCAGCCCCCCAAAAATACTCGCCATCAACCACCGCCGTCGGCACCCCAAAGACCCCCTCGCCGGCCGCCTGCGCGGTCTGCGCTCGGAGCGCGGCCTTGATCTCGGGCTCACCGGCGCGCTGCACGAGCGCCTCGGGCGCCTCCACGACCCCCTCCAGCGCCGCCGCCACCGCCGCCGCGGTGTCAATCGCGCGGCCTTGCCTCCAGACCGCGTCAAAGAGCGCCTTGACCACCGCGCGCCGCTGCACCCCCTGCTGCGCCGCGCAGGACACGCGCAGCGCCACAAGCGGGTTGAAGGGATGGGCCGGCGGGACATCCAGTGGCACGCCCAACTCCTGGGACATGCGCACCAGATCGCGGATGATGTACTGGCGCTTGGCGAGGATCTCGGCGGGCCCCAGGTTCCCGTGGGCGCTGAGCAGCCCCGCAAAAAGCACGGGCTCCAACGCAAAGGTCCGCCCCACGGCCGCCTCCACCCTGGGAAGCTGCGTGAACGCCAGGTAGGCGTACGGAGAAATGAAATCAAAGAGAAATCGCATGATGGCCCCCCCTGCCCGCGCGGCGCCCATAGATGGGCTCAAACATAATTGAGGCGAATGACCGCCTCGACGTTGTTGCCATCGGGGTCAAACAAAAAGGCAGCGTAGTAGTTCGGGGCGTATTGGGTGCGCAACCCTGGCTCGCCGTTGCACCGAAAACCCCCATCGATTCCAGCCTGGTGAAAGGCGCCGACGGCCTCCTTGCTGGAAGCGCCAAAGGCGATGTGCGATGGCACGCTGCGATCGAACTTCTCGATCAAAAACGCCACCCTCTCTTCACCCTCGCGACCAAACCCGGCGGCGGCCTCGTCCGACCACTTCAGCTCCACGCCCAGCGGCGCCAGGACCGCCTGATAAAAGCGCTTGCACTGAGCAAAATTCACCACCTTGATCTCAAAATGATCAATCACGACCCACCTCCACGGTGCTCAAACCCATCCCATAAGTGCGGCGGCGACACCCTCTGGACTCAATTTTGATCCAGGGCCAAATCGATCTCAGCCTGCATCCGGGCGGCCTGAACCAGGAGCACCGCCTCCTTGGCAATGGTCCCAGCCTTATGGCCCTTCTCGGTGGCGGCTTCCAAAGAGCGCATCTTGTTCAGGTGGCTGGTGTGAGCCTTGATGCGCTCTTTGGCGCCTTTGGCCATCTGCAGCTCGGCGTCCAGGAGCGCGACGTATGCCCCAATGACCGACTCCAAAGCCGCCATGCCCGTGGCCCACTGCTTTTCCAGCAATGAGGCGCGCTGCGCCAGGACATCGCGGCGTTTTTGTTGAAGCTCGACCACCTTGGACTTTGACTTGGCCTTGGGGGCACTCTGAGCCCACACCGGAGCACTCAAAGACAATGCCAACACAGCCACCACCGCCGCACCACACAACCTCTGCCACATAAGCCCCTCGCTTGTTGCACCACAACGCGCAGTGCCCCCGTCAATCATCCAAAATCCTCACAATGGACCCACAGGATGCACGCTAAGACCAGGTCTGGTCCAGCTTGTCGGCGTAAAACCGCAGCGCCCGCTCATACGCCTTGAGTTGAGGATCATCGGTGGTGTCCAGAAGCATCAACAAAAGCGCCGAGACAGACGCCTGACATCGACCCAGGTTGTAGAGCGTCAACGCGCGAAAGGCCTGCAAAGCCCTGTCGTCGGGGAACTCATCCACGGCCTTGTTCAAGACTTCCAGCGAGCGCTCATACTGCCCCAGACATCGGTAGGTGCTGCCCATGCCCAGCAACGCCCCCCGCAACGGCTCACCGCTCAAGCCCAGCGCCACGGCCTTCTCATAGTGTCCGATGGCGTCCGACTCCTGCCCCATCGAGTCGTGGGTCCACGCCGTCTGGTAATGGACAAGCGGGTTGTCGGGCTCAGACTCCAAGAGGGAGTGAAGAATCTCCAACGCTTGCTGAGGTTTGTTCTCCTGACGCAACAACACAGCCTGCTCAATTGAAGGTTCCATCGGCGCGCTCCCCACACAGAGTCCATAAGTCCGAGTCCAGCAGCACACAAACACCCCAGACCCACGCGACAATAAGTACGACGCGCCCAAAGTCATCCTCTAAACCACACCGCCAACAACCGCTTCAAGCAGTGCGCTGCCTGGACTTGAACACCGCAGACACCAACCCGTACCCCAACACCGTCCAGAACGCCCAACTGACCACACCCACCAGAAAAACCCACAGCATCAACGGCAAACCGGTGTCAAGCACATAAAGCATGGCTTTGAGCGCCGCCGTTCCAGGCAAAAGCACCACCACAGACAGCGGACCCAACCACGGTTGCTCACCTTGAGAGAGGCTGGCGCTGGCCACGCTGGCCAGAAACACAACCACTGCAAAGGCCACCATCACCACAGACAAACGCGCAGAGTCGCTTTGCATGCCGCCCATCCTCAAGATGCTTTGCGCCCAGAACGCTTCAACCCCACAAAACGCGCCATCTCTCCAAACGTGATGCGCATCCCCGCAACAAACCCCGCCCAACACACCCAGGACGACAGCGCCAACAAACCCCAACGGACCACACCCTGCGGAGGACCCTCCTGAAAAAAGAGCAACACATGCAGCAAGATCCCAGGCATGACCGCCACCGTGGCCCAAAAGGGATGATCCATGAAACCACCGCCCGACAAGACAATGTATGCCGTTGCGCCGCACACCCACAGCCCCACCGCACCCCCAACCCACAACAAAAACAGCTTGTAGCGCTCGATCAACCTCGGCGCACGCCTCACCGACCAAAACGTGTAGCCCAACCCGCTCCAAAACGCCCAACTGACCGCACCAGCCACCAACCCACCCGGCATCGGAGGCAGCTCGATCCCCACCAGGTGAAGGACGGCCTGAAGCACTGCCATGCCCGGCAGCAAGACCACAAACGCAGGCACACCCAGCACCGCAGGCTCCCAATCGGGTGACCCTATGCTGAACACGCTCGCCAGCAACACCGCCACCGCACAAACCCCCATCACCACCAACAATCGCACAGACTTGTTTTGCATCCCCAACACTCCTTCGGACTCGGCGCGCCCAGAAAAGTAAACAATACAAAACAAAGTAAACAACATTCACAAAAAGTCAAAACAAAACACGCCCCACACCGCAAGGAGGAGCCACACTCCACCCCAGGGCTCTGAGCCACACCCAAACCTCACGCCATAAAATGAGGGTTCAATCCACCCTGACGTAAGCCTCGCCGCCAAAGCGCAACGCGCTGATTCGCCCGTCGGCGACCTCGATGGAGAGCTTGCTTTCGCCGTACGGGCAATCGCTGCCAGTCCACAGCTCATCACCGCGCACATGGAGGCTCCACGAGACCCCTGCGGCGTTGGTCCAACGCAGCGCGTCGCCCTCCAGGACCACGGCGACCTCATGCCACTCGTTGGCCACAGGCAAGCGCTGGTATTGGCCCATAAAATCGGCCAACTCAAAATCTGAGGCATCCACCACTTCGGGTGCCTGGAGCCCCTCGGCCAGACTGGGCGAAGCGGTCAGGAGGCGCTTGTTGATGGCTTCGGTGTAGTAGTCGGCCTCATGAATGCCCTCAAAGTCTTCAGGCCAGGTGGCGCGGTCGAACCAATCATGGCCGTTGATTTCAAGCTCAAACTGGGGCCAGGCGCGAAAGAGGTGGTGCATGAACTCGTGCTGGAACCACTGCGGGTGGTAGGCGCGCAGCTCGACCTCGGTCCACTGACCCGAGCCCATGTGGTCGGGTTTGCGCACAAACCACAGGTCATCCGAGAGGATCAGCGGGCGGCCGTCGTTGGTCAGCCCCATGCCGCCTGTGATGAAGTGGCGCCCGGTTTCGGTCTCGGTCCCCACCACACCAGAGGGGGTCACCACCCACCAGATGTCGGTCTGACCAGCCAACTCTGCCTCCACGGCATCGACCATGCTCTGTGCATCGGGGTAACTGACAATGGTGGAGCCGTCGTCGGTGAAGTCCACCGTGGTGCATTCGTCCATGACATAGACGCTTAGCTGGATATCCATGCCCTGGGTTACGGAGGCAAGCCAACGCCGAAAGAGGTTTGTGGCCAAAAAGAGGCGTCTGGCCTCATTGGCCAAAATGGCCGGGTTGAGGTCGACGTTGACCACTTCGGGCTGCAAATCGGGCAGTCGGGGGCGGCGCGCCGCTGCGCAAGGGGCCACCACGGCGGTCATTTGCAATGTTCCAGCGCCACCAGGCGCGCCCATCGCCACCACCTGCTCCACCATGCGCAGTCCATAATAAGCCACCGGATGTCCCACATTGGACCCACCCGTGCCCTCATCTGAACCCAGAAACCATGCACGGTCACCGCGCGGCTGCACTGCAAAGACAGACTCCACACGCTGCCTTGCTTCATCCAGCTCACCGTCCCCCAAGTCGTCCTCGGCCCACAGCAACGCCTCAAAAGCGCTCACATGTTGGCTGGGAAAGGCCTCCCGACCACCATATTCGCGGTAGAAAGCCTCCAACTGGCTGGCTGTATCGCTGGTGTGGCCTGGATCCTCGATGACATAGGGCCCCTGAGGCGGCTCCACGGCATCGGGCTCCGAAGACACATCCCCACCATCATCGTCTGCCGCATCTTCCTGCGGCGGCCCAGACGCGTCCATCTGCCCCGGCTCGTTGTTCTCTTCTCCGGGGTTTGCAGTGGATGGCTCGGTGCCCGACGAGCCAGCTCCAGAGCACGCCGAGCACAAGACGAGCAACCCAAGACACACAGAGACTTTGGCGTTCATGGTTTTCCTTTGATGTCGAGCAAGACAAGCGCGCCAAAGCGAGCCTCAAAGCGAGGACAGCACCTCAACACACACGGACATCATAAAGAGATGCCACCGAGCCCTCAACCAGACCCTGCATCTCTTTGGGCGCAACCATCGGCCATGAATGCCTCGGCTAAGGCTCTGTCTGACAATGGTCCCGTCGCTCGGCGGCCCGATGGAGCCGATGTCGTCGTTGCCGGTGCTCAACGGGTCTACAGGCCCGCCTGCGCTCGTCTCCTCGACCTCGACACCATCGCCCTCGCCGAAGCTCGGCCCCATTTATCAGACAGAGCCTAAGGCTGGCATACGGCCCAGCCAATCCGGGGTCGCACGGTGAAGTCCGCGCTGTCCTGGGTCATCCCCATGAAGCCCGCCACAAAGCTCATCTCAAACGTCCGGTTGAGGTAGAGCCACTTAAATGGCGCGGTGCACAACCCGCTGGGAAGAATGTCGGTCGTGATGCCGCGTGCCCTTGAGCGATGATCGTTGGGCACGCTGACCTTGACCTTCTCAAAAGAGCTCACATTTCTTCCGGGCCACTGCACCAACTCGCCGCTCTTTTTATGCCGGTAGAGAGACCGCTGCACATAGGGCAAAAAATCCAATATCCAGCCGGTGATGTGGGGTCCACCACTGCCATCATGGTATTTGTAGATGTCTCTCCAAAGCTCGGGGTCATCGGCCCCGTGGGCGTTGCGCGCAATGCGCTTTAGCCTGGGCACGATGTGCTGGGTGCACCAATCCAGTCCGTAGGTCTCCCCAATCCACTGGGCATGGAACGCCAGATCGTCCCAGTCCTGCGCAGTTCCTTCAAGCCAGACCTCAGGGATCCCACAGAGCGTCATAAGCTCGTACTCAAAGTAGCTCTTCAAGGCCCCCATCAAGGCCACCTCATTGGCCGCTCGCTCTACGGCCCCGGTTGTCGAGAACGGCACCACGATGTGTTCATGGTTCTCGTCACCGATGTGCGCCCGAATCTGCGTCGAAAACGCCTCAAAGACCTCGGGCCAGGGGTTGTCAGCGCAGCCTTTGACAAAGTCATCGCGCCGCACCTGCAGGGTCACCTTGCCATCGTGTTGGACAAAGTGGCTGCGCATCTCCTCTGGGTTGGCGTTGATGTGCTGCGCCAGCCCTTGAACAATCAAAAGCCAGAACATGTCCGGCGAGAGCGCCAACGGCCGGTGGTCACAAAAGGCAAAGTGCACGGCGGCAATCAATGGGTGCAGCTGCGCCGTCACCACGTTTTGGTCATCGTGGCCCGAACAAGCTTCGACATGCCAGCGCACCAGCGCCTCGACAGCCTCTCGACCAGACCCTTCAGGCAAAAGAGTCTCGGCGCGCGTCACATCGCAGACGCTCTGAAACGTTGCAAAGTCGTTCATGGGGCCCTCCTTGGTTGCAGATTCAAACCATGCATGCTCGGACGAGGGCACTGGCTGCGCCTTGCAGGCAAATCCATGCCCCACCATTCAAGCTGCGCCAGCGGTGTCTTCTTCCAACACCGCCAGCGACCTGTCCAACAACGACATCCACCGAGCACGCATGGGCTCATCCACGCCGTGTTTGCAGAACTCAACCGCGCAGTAGATGCCCATGGGCAGGCAAAGGCGGTAGTCCTCCCAAAGCTGCGTCCAACTGTAGCCCTCCACGCCTTCCTCCACGAGCGCCTGATGGTATGCGCGCAAGATCTCCTGCTCGCAAGAACGGCGAGCCTCGACGCTCCAGTCCGAGATCAACACAAAGGCCAGATCCCCCACGCCAAGCCACGTCGTCAGACTCCACTCAAAGGGCTGCCGATCGATGAGATAGAGCGGCCCTCCCTGCTCGTAAGGCACCAGGATGTTGAATCCGTTGAGATCACCGTGAACCAGGGCAAAGCCGTTCGGCTCCTTGAGCCGCTCCACCATTTGATGCGGGTGCGACAGAAAAAACTGCCTCAAGACCTCGGCCTGCCGCCCATCCAGCACCCCATCAGGGTCATCCAGCACATGCGCAAGCCCAGGTCTGGCCACAGACACATAGCGCTGGACCTGGGCCGCCGTAACCATCGGAATCTCCCGGCGCGAAAACCACCAGCGCACGTGCAAGACCGCCAAAGCGCGCGCCAGCGCACAGCCGTACTCCAACGTCGGGGGCACATGGACCGATGGCTGGTGGGTTTGAGACACATCTTCAAGCAAGAGGTGATAGCGCCCCGCCTCATAAGCCCCGTCGTAGCACTTCAGCAGCGGCGCGCGGGGCCAATCCACGTAATCCTCCAGGTAATAACGCACCTCAGAGTCCCCAAAGCAGTCTTCCCCACCCTGACTGGTCTGCACGAGCTTCAAAAAGACCGTCGCAGGGCACGGCCCCGATGATTGCGGAGAGTAAGAGAGTTGAAGGCGTGCATTGGAAGACCAGTTGCTGGTGCCAGTGAGGGCTTGAAAGCCCACAACCTGCCCTTCAACCAGCGCACCGCTTTGGCGCAACACCCCGGTCAACCAAGCCGCAGTGACCTCCTCCACAGCACAAATCGCAGTCATGGCGTGCTCCCTCTGGTGGCATTCAAAACAGACACAAGCCACCCAACCTCTCAAACCCCCACACCAAACCCCAAGCACTTCAAAAGAAAACGCAAAAAAGCCCTCAGAGGGCCGAAGCCCCCTCGTTGAGCCACAGGCCATCAAGCCGCCCACGACCTGACACAAAACCAAACACTTCAAAAAGGAAAAAGAGGAGGTGCAGCAAGTTTGGGGCGAGCAACGGTGGATGGCAGGAGCCTCGGGTCGAGCGAAGCCATAGCAGCGCTATAAGATCCTTCAAGCCGCCACTGGCCAGACGCCAAAACCAAACACTTCAAAAATAAAAAGAGGGGATGCCTGGGTTTGGGGCGAGCAACGGTGGATGGCAGGAGCCTCGGGTCGAACGAAGCCATAGCAGCGCTATTGCGAGTGAGTCACGTGGTTCCTGACGCCGCCGGGGCCGCCCCAAACGTTAGGGCCGCCCCACACCCTGGCGAAGGGTGCCGAGGCACAGAACAACCACCATCAAGAGCAGTGGGGCGCTGGGTTTGTTGGGGGCGCCGGGCGCGGTGCTGCATCCGCCGTTTGTGGGGGACGAGGTGTTGGGAGTCTGAGGGGCCTCAAGGCGCACTGTCCAGGCCTGGGCGTCGCAGTCGCCGTCTTCGTCACAGACCTCAATGGAGAGGGCGAAGGAGTCCTGGGCAAGCTGGGCGGCCGTGGGGGTCCATCGCAGCGTGTTGCCATCAAGCTCCGCGCCGTCAGGGGCGCTGGAGAGCGCCACGCTGAGGGTGTCCTCGCCCTGGTCGTCGGCCAGAACCTCGTAGACGTAGTCCGAGCCCTGGAGCAGGCTCGCCTGGGGCACCGAGACGATGAAGGGCGCCTGATTGGTGACCAACACCAGGCTGTCGGCGCTGGCCGACTGTGTGCCGTTGTCTGCGCAGAGCTTGACGGGCAAGGTCGCGGGGCCGTCGATGGCCTCAAAATCGGCGTTGGGACCCATGGCGTCGTCGCACTGGCCATCGCCGTTCAAATCCCACGAGAAGGTCACCCCCTGGGCGTTGGCACCACCGACGAGCACAATGGATTGGCCCTCTTCGACCACAAACGGCCCCCCAAGGGTCACTTCGAGCCCTGGCACGTCGGCCTCACCGGCCACGTTCCACAAAAAGACGGCGCGGGCGCTCGACACCCCGTCGGTGGCCGAAACCTCCACAAGGTGGGGGCTGGACGCCGAGGCGCTGGCCTCGATTTGCCCCTCAATCAGACCTTCGGCGTTGATGGACAGCCCAGCGGGCAAGCCCTGCGCCTCCCAGACCAACTGGGCCCCTTCAGGATCCGAGCCCACCACCTGAACCGCCACCATCTCCCCCTCAAGGTTGGTCTGGTTGCCGGGGTTCTCCACCACAGGCGCCTGATTGACGGGACGCTCCACGACCCACAAAAAGCTGACCTCTGCACCCAGTTCGCCGTCGCTGACCACCACCTGTACCAAATAAGGGCTTTGGTCCGCAGCGTCCTGCGCCACGGTCCCACCGATGACGCCGGTGGATTCATCGATGCTCAAACCGCTGGGCAACCCCGTGGCGCCAAAGACCAGCGCGCCCCCCTCGGGATCCTGGGCCCCCAGCGCCAACTCAACCACATCGCCCTCTTGTGAACTCTGGTTGCCGGGTTCGACGAGGCTCGGAGGTTCGTTGACGTCCACAACGCTGCGGATCACCCACAGGAAGCTGACCTCGGCGCTGAGCTGGCCGTCGCTGACCTCTGCCCGCACCAGATAGGGGCTGCTGGCTGCGGCGTCTTGGGCCACAGTGCCCGTGATCGCACCCGTTTGAGCGTCGATCGTCAGGCCCCCGGGTAAGCCTCGCACTGTGAAGGTCAACGCCGCGCCCTCGGGATCAACGGCCTCCAAGCGCAGGTCCACCACGTCGCCCTGGAGAGAGCGCTGGTTTGCGGGTTCGGTGAGGTTCGGGGCGAGGTTGGGGATCTCAACGGGACTGATCACCCACAGGAAGCTGACCTGGGTGGTGAGTTGGCCGTCGTGGACATCGACCTGCACCAGAAAGGGGCTGTTGAGGTGGGCGCCCTGGGCCACAACGCCCGAGATGGCGCCCGTTTGAGCGTCGATCGCCAGGCCATCGGGCAACCCCAACGCTTCAAAGCTGAGCACATCGGCGTTGGGGTCGGTGGCCGTCACGTCCAGGCTGACGCGCGCGCCCTCCTCGGAGCGTTGGGTGTCGGGGGCGGAGACCTCGGGGGCAAAGTTGACGACTTCGACGGCGTCCACGACCCACAGGAACTCAACAGCGCTCTGGAGCGAACCGTCGCTGACCACCACCTGAACCAGATGCGGGCTGTTGAGGCTGGCGCCAGGGACGACCGTCCCCGCGATGCGCCCGGTGGTGGGCTCGATGGCCAACCCGTTGGGGAGCCCCTGGGCCGTGAAGGACAGCGGGGTGTTTTCGGGGTCGGAAGCCTGGATCACCAGCCCCACCGCATCGCCCTCCGTCGAGGCCTGGGTGCCGGGGGATTGGAGGGTCGGGGCCTGATTGACGTTTTGAGCCTGACCGATGACCCACAGGAAGCTGGTCTGGGCCGAGAGTTGGCCGTCGGTCACCTCGATCTGCACCAGGAAGGGGCTGCTGAGCGCCGCGCCTGGGGCCACAGCGCCCTGGATGACTCTGTTTTGGGGTTCGAAGGAGAGGCCGCTGGGCAAACCGGTCACGGCCACGCTCAAGGGGTCGTTGTCGGGATCACCGGTCTGAATGGTCAGGCTGAGGCCCTGGCCCTCGTCGGCGCGCTGTGTGCCGGGGTTGAGCACCACGGGCGCGCGGTTGGGGCGCTGGAACGGGTTGATCTGCCACAAGAAGGCCTCTGTGGTCGTGTTGACGCCGTCGCTGACGTCGACCTGTACCAGAAAAGGGCTCAACTGGGCCGCGCCGGGCTGCACCACGCCGCTGATGACGCCAGTGGCGGCGCCGATGGCCAGACCGTTTGGCAGACGACGGGCAGCGTAGCTCAGCGGACCCCCTTCGGGGTCGCTGCCGAGCAGGCCCAGGTTGATGTTGTCGCCCTCGGTCGAGGTGATCGTGCCGGGGTTGTTGAGCGTCGGGGCCTGATTGACGACGGGTTGCGGCGTCACGGTCCAGATGAATTCAGATGTGGCGGCGGCCTGACCATCCGACACCTGCACGCGCACAAGGTGAGGGCTGCTCTGGGCCGCGCCAGGGGTGATGGAGCCAGTGATCTGACCCGTTTGGGCGCTGAAGCTCAGACCTGCAGGCAAGCCCGTGATCGCAAAGCTCAAAGGGTCGCCATCGGGATCCGACGCCGACACCGCCAGGTTGACGTTGTCGCCCTCGACCGAGCGCTGCGTGCCGGGAGACGTCAGCACAGGGGCGCGGTTGCTCGAACCCACCATCCAGACAAAGAGGGTGTCGTCGATGAAGCGCCCGTTGGTGACCTGAAGCTGGACAATGTAGGGGCTGGCCAGACTGGCGTCGTCGGCCAATGTGCCCGAAATCTCACCGGTGTTGGGGTTGAGGCTCAAACCGGGTGGCAACCCCGCCGCACTCCACAAGAGCGGGGCATTGTTGGGATCGGCCGCTTGAAGCGCCAACGAGACATCCTGCCCATCGACCGAGTTCTGACCACCCGGGCTGGTCAGCACCGGCGCCGGAGAGCGAACATCGATGGTCACGTTGACCGTCTGAGACTCGCCGGTGCCGTCGGTCACCGCGTACTGAAAGGTCTGCTGTCCCTCAAACCCAAACTCGGGGGTGTAGATGAAGGAGCCATCGGGCTGGAGGCCCAAAATTCCGCGCTGGGGCATCCTGCTGCGGTTGAAACGCTGAACGCGGCTGTTGTTCTTGTCGGCGACGTAGATGTTGTCCTCGGCATCCACCGCCACGCCCCAGGGAAAGAGGAATTGCCCCCTTGCCGAGCCGCGCGCTCCGATGATTGACAGCGGAAACCCTTCCGAATCCAGGATTTGGACACGGTGGTTGTCGGTCTCGGTCACAATGATGTTGCCCTGGCTGTCCACAGCGATCCCAGAGACCGTTTGAAACTCACCGGGCGCGGTGCCAAAACCGCCAATGACCAGTGGGTTTTCGCCGTTGGCATCAAACTTCTGGATGCGGTGACCGTTGTATTCGGCCACATAGATGTTGCCTTCTGGATCCACGGCCACATCGCCCAACGAACCAAAGAGCCCGGGGTCTGACCCAGGGCCCCCAAAGTCAAAGATCATTTCACCGGCCGGGTCGAATTTGACGATCCGCCGACTGCCATGATCCGCCACGTAGATGTTGCCATCCAGATCGACCGTCAACCCCCAGGCATCGGTCAAATGCTGATCGCCAAAGCGCTCCAGCAACTGACCATCGGGGGCAAAACGGTAGACGAATGGACCGCGGGTCACCAACACATTGTTGTCGATGTCCAGGGCAATCCCCACCCCAGCCTCAAGCTCAAAGCTCAGCAAGGGGTTGCCGTTGGCGTCCAATTTCTCCACGCGGGGTGTGAAGTTGTTGGTCACATAGATGTTGCCCTCAGAGTCGACCTCGCAGCCCAAAGGAAAAGTGAGCTGGCCTGGCTCCTGGCCCGCCTCTCCCAGGACCACACCAGGGGGAATCACAATGATGGCATCTTGATCGGGGTCAGAGTCATTGGCCAAGAGCCCCTGGGCCGCCGACACCGTCAAGCCTTGATCGAATGTTGTGGTGTATGTGTCCGGGTTGGCCACCGGCGGCGCCGCCATGGCCACAGACGACGCGCAGAGCGCCGTGCAAAGCGCCGCCGCCGCGCCCAGACGCGTTCGGAGGATTTGTGCGTGCCTTGAAGATGTCGAAAGACCCATTGCCTGACAGGAGGAGGACTTCATGAGCGGTTCCTTGGAGCTGTTTGCCGGTAAAGCGACGCGCTGTCGCCGCCAATGACCCGTTGGGGTTCACTTCCGACATTTCCAAGGACCGTGCCAAAGCCCAATCGCCCTTCTCCCTACCCCACCCGCAGCAGCGGCAGAACAAGGCGCTGCGTCAAGGGGTCTGCGCCGTCAGGCTCGACCTTAAGGGACATTGCGGCGATGGGGCATCTACCGCACACATCTTGGCATAGAGCACACCGCCAAAGCCCCCAGCCCCATCCAATGGTGGTGTGTGTGCTGTGTGTTTTAAAGTGTGTGCGCCACGCACTCATCGCGCCATATGGACATCCACCGAGCACACCTTAAGCGGCCATTGGACATCTCCAAGCACAGGCAAGCAACCCCTTCACAGGTCGGGAAACGGCCCTTCGATGGTCTCTTCAGCGCCGCCAGCGTGGACCCGGACAAAAAATGCATCGCCGTGCTCGTCCTGCCAGGCATCGATGAACCCACCGGCGGCAAGCTCGGCCAGATCTTCAAGCCATTGCTGGAAGTCGACGTTGTCTTTGGCGCTCAGGCTGCTGTGGATGGCGAAGGTGAGCGTCTGACCCTTTTGCTGGACGTACTCCCAGAGCAAAAACTCAAAGGCCTCTGCCTGCGATTCATCGCTGAAGTTTTCAAACGACAGCGCCTCATCAAGCGCCTGAACGTCGTCAAAATGAAGCTCTCCCACCACTTTGATTTCTACAGACACCCGCAAACCCTCCGCAAATGGGGCCAAGACGGCCCAGGTCCCTGGCTCAAACCAGACATCGCACCGGCCACAGCTCCCCAAGGCGACCCCATCCATCAGGGCACGTCTGTGGATTCGAGCGGATAAAAAGACTCGCCGGTGTCGGGATGCACAACATACACTCTAAATTGGGAATGGCGCGACAAGAGGCACAACGCAGATTGAACCCCAGGGTCCGCCATCGCACGCGCGCAAGCCCGCATGAACCCACGGGCGACGCGCTGGCGCTCCTGGCCAGACCCATCGTACGCCGCCTTCATGGACTGCTCCAGATCCGCCGCCCCCCGCCATGACTCCAGATCATCGTTGACGGCATGATATCGCCAGGAAGCAACCTCTTCCACATCGTTCAGGCCGGGGTCCGCCTGAAACTCCTCCGCCGTCAGCAGCGACAGTTCCAGCGAGCCGAGCCACGGAAAGCATCCCAAATCCAAGGCCGCAAACGTGTGGCTGTCCCCAAACACACTCGCCACCTCTTGGAGCGCCGCAACAAGCACGGCGCAGAGCCTGACAGACCATTGTTCAAAGCGCGCTTCGAGCATGTCCCCCTCCCACACCCTTCCCACGGACCGTGCCATTGTCGCCGCAATGTTCTATCGTAAGAGCATGGTGCCGTCACAACCCACCACCAAACACCATGACCACAGACAGAACACTCCATTGGGATGGATGCCGCAACGTTCGTGACCTGGGACGCCTCTCAGGCACCGACGGACACACCACGCGCTGGGGCGCCCTGGTCCGAGGCGACGATCCCACCCGATTGACCCCAAAAGGCTGGCAGGCGCTGCTCAACCACGGGGTCAGGACCATCATCTCGCTGCGCACCCGGGGCAAAACCGAATACAACTTTGATCCCGCGCTGGTGCCGCCTGACGTCACACTCTTGTCCGAGAGCATCGAGGACCTGGCCGACCTCAACTTCAAAGCCCAATGGGTCGACACAGGCCTGTGGTGCACGCCCCTCTACTACCGCGACGCCCTGCAAAGGTGGCCAAAAGCCCACGCCAACGTCGTGCGGCACTTTGCGACCGCTCCCAAAGGCGGCGTCCTCATTCACTGCGGCCGAGGCTACGACCGCACTGGCATCATCTCCCTGCTCTTCCTCTCACTGGCCGGGGTCGCACCCGAGGACATCGTGCGCGACTACGCGCTGAGCGTCGATCCCAAAAGGGAGCAGATCCTCACGGAGCGACAAACCTCGACCCACGCTCTTTTGATGGATGTGCTGCAATCGTTCGACGCCGCCGACTACCTGACGCAGGCAGGGCTGACCCCAGAAACGTTGAACAAGGCCAGACAAAGGCTCTTTGGGCCTCAATGACCCTGCAACGGTCACAACCCACCGTCCCCCGACGGCAACGGGCCGCGCCCAATCGCATGGGTGAACGCATCGCCCAATGACACAAACCATTGGCCGTCCTCCCCCAACTGGTCGCTTCTGGCCTCCAACGCGCCCCAGACACGCCCAAATGGACTTTTGCTGGCGTGAATCAGCGCCCACCCGTCAAACTCGGCCACCACCCAGCAATCAACCCCCTCAGGCCCATTCGCCAAAGAGCGACGCTGCACACAGGGCGCCACCAAAGCGGCGCGCAGCCGGCGGCGTCTGTCATCAACGTCGATCTGCTTTAGTTCGTCCTTAACCAGCGCGACGATGTCCCTGAGCCCCGCAAAATCAAAGGTGTGGCCGTCTTTGGTCTGCGGCGAGATGAAGACAGGAGGGAAGTGCTCCAGAAAACAGGCATCGCCGGGCTGACGAAGGCGGCTTGAGACCACAACGTCGTCCCCACCAATGTCATGGCCCACACTGTGAAGGAGCCCCAAAAAAGCCCGCAACCCCTCCAACGACGCCGCCTGCGCTCTGATCTCCTCAAAGAGCCCGTTGCCAAACGACAAAATCAACACATAGACATGCTTTTCATTGGATAGATTGAACTCCAACACGCTGGGCTCGCCGGACTCTTGATCAAACTCGAAGTGCTCTATGCGGATGATGAACTGCTCGGGGTCGATGTCCTGCAAATGAAGGCCTCCACGGGTTGAACACAATGGCGCCAAACCAACAACCCCGCCCCCCACACCATTCCAATCCAACACCAACCTCAAAGCACGGCGCTGTGCGCCTTTTGTATCCCTAAAGCTTACAATACAATAAACTATAAATCCTCAAACCATATAGAATCCCACCGCGTTTGAACCCACAGAAGCAGCCCAAGGCCGTTTCAAGGGGGAGAAGGCCCCCTGTGCAACAAGGAGATCACCATGCACAACACGATCAACACCATTGGCTTGACCACCACCCTTACCATGGCGCTCATGGCGCTGAGCGCGTGCAGCACAGCGCCCCCCATCACAGTGCTGCCCCACGAGGCCGCTCAGCCCCAACTCACCAAACTGGTCGGCGAAGGGCGGCTGTCTCACGCGCCCGACTTTGTCGAACTGGAGATCACCATCACTTCCCAGTGCTACGCCACCCCCATCGAGGCCGTCAAAGCCACCGACGAAGCCGTGGCCACCGTCATCAAACTCCTCAAGGCCAAGACCGACCCCGACAACCCCAGGGACGGCGTCTTTTCGCACGGCGGCTACACCCAACCCTACGAGCGCTACATCTCTTCGAGGCGCCAAACCGTCTGCCGCAACACCTTCCAAAAGTCCTCCACGGTCACCATGAAGACCTCCCGGCTTGACACCTTCGCCAAGGAATTCGCCGACATCCAAAACATCATCTTCACCACCATGAGCGGCCCCACCGACCCCGAAAAAGCCGAAGGCGTCACCTTCGCCACCACCGGCACGCCCCAAACCCAGCTCTACTACGAGACCCGCGAAGAGCTCGAACAGAAGGCCCTGGCCGACGCCCTCGACAACGCGCGCCTCAAGTTCGACGCCACCGCCAACGCCGCCTGCAAAGACACCGCCCACAGGATCGTCAAGTTTGTCGAAACTCGCCCCGAAGCCGGGCGCCCCATCGCTTACGGCTTTGGGGGCGAAGAGAGCGGCGGCGGTGAAGGCGGCGCGATTGGCTTTGACGCCATCTGGATCAACAAGGTCCTCGACGTCTACTTCCTCATCGACTCCCCCTGCAAAAGCTCCTGATCCCACCCCCACCCATGCACCCAGCGGCCCCGGCAAAGCCCCGCGCCGCTGGTTCTGCCAGTGGACACCGGGTTGACGGCGAGCGGTAAAATCAGACAGCTTTTGACGCAACGCCTGGGTCACTTCCGTCTCAACCACCGCCAACCCGGTGCCGCGATGTCCTGTCTTGTCCAATTTCGCATTCTGGAGCGCCGTCAGAGCGACTTCACCGTCGAAGTCAACATCATCCACCCCGATGAACACCGCATCAACGCCACCGCTGACTTCGGGATGCGCATCATCCTGGAGCACTTTGAGAACATCGGACAAGGCTTCATCTACAACGCGCCGCTGCGCGCCTATCCTTACGACGAGGCGGCCTCCAAAGCGCTCGTCACCACTTCCCTTGAGCAAAAGCTCGAACCCTTGCTGACGCTGATGAACGGCCAGGAGTTGCCCCTCTCGCAGGCCGAATACGACGCGCTCCGGGCCGACGACCAGAGCCCTCAGTTCTTCAAAGGACAAAAGGTCTCGGGCTATGGCCACATCGGGGACAAGCGCTGGGTGTCTTTTGAGCCGGACTTTGATGGGTTTTGCCAGGCCGCCGAAAAGCTGATCGACCGGGTCGAGGTCCTCTCGCACACCCACTACCCGCACTGGCATGACCGACTGGAGACCTGGTTTGAGCACGGCACCTTTGATGGCTTTGATGGGGCCGTTTACGACGCCCACAAGGACGACCCGTACCCGAGCTACGTGCTTAAGTTTCACGTCACCGACCCGGCGCTGCTGACGCACATGGTCGAGGGCTCAAGCTGGCCGTCGGCGGCCTACGTCGTTGAAGGGCTCTACTCCACCAGCAAGTATCAACCCAATTACACCGTCGTTCAGCCCTTTGTGCTCGACCCCGACACAGACACCGAGCCGCCCTCGCAGGAGGAGATCGAGCGTTGGTGGTCGGGCCTGGGCGAGGATTGGAAAAAGCTCCTTCAGGTCAATCTGGCGCTTCAGCAACGGGCGTTTTTTGACCGCATCATGTCCAGGGCCTGGAACCACACTCAAGATTGGCTCATCAAACACTTTCATCTGCGCTCAGACGGGCAACTCTCCCCGGCCGAAGTCGCCCAATTGCCCAGAATGCAGGCGCTCCTGGCGTTGGGCTCAACCATCACGGACCTTGAACCCATCACCATGCTCCAGGGTTTGAAGATCGTCGAATTGGAGAGCCTCTCTCTGAGCACCTTGGAACCGCTGACCGTGCTGCCCAACCTGAAGCATTTGAACATCTACAGCGTGGAAGCCTTGATGGCGTGTGTGGGTGCATTGGACAAGCTGCAAACGCTCTACGCCGACCCTCAGCAGCAGGCCGACATTGACGCGGTGACGCAACTGACAACGCTCAAAGAACTTCACCTCTTTGCCAGGTTTGAACTCGACGCCAGCGGCTTTGAACGTCTGACAAACCTCAAAAAACTCTCTGTCTCCAGCGAAACCATCCCCAAAGAGGGGCTGGGCGCCCTCCAGAGGCTCCACGATCGAGGGGTCGAGATCGACTGGCAAATCGGCGAAGACGACGACCCGCTGGTCTTCCCCCTCGATCTTGAGTCAATGCTTGATGCATGAGGCCGCGAAGTGACGCAGACACACTGCCAGATGGTGGGTTTTGCCGCAGAACACATATCGCATCAAAAACAGGCATCAAGCACGGCATAAACGATACGGAACAAAAACCTTCCGGCCACCTTCGCCCTGGAACACAGACATTCCGTGTCGCCGTGGTGCAACGTCCCCTTCCGCGCTGCGTCCGATGACGGTAGAACGTCCACTTAAGGCAGACACCTCAACGACTCCAGGCCCCTTGGCGCATGCGCCCCAACATAGAGAGCACCATGTCCTACAGACCCATACTGACCGTCCTGCTGGGCACCCTCCTGGTGGGTTGCTCTGGCACATCGTCCAACGTCGTTCAGCCCGCGCCGAGCCCACCGGCCGCCGAAGCCAGCCCTGTGGAGGCTCCCTTTGAGGGATTGATGCGCTACAAGGGCCGGGAGGTCTCGGCGCAGGAGGTGGAGGTTTTCAGGCGAGCGATGGCCTACGCGAGCGGGCAAATGGCTTTGCCTGTGGCGGCTCCAAACCCGATGCAGCCCAAGCTCATCCTCCTTGAGCGTCTGGCCCTTTTGCAGATCGTCTCAGAGCAGGCCCGCGCCGAGGGGATGTCTGTCAATGAAGCCACGCTTGACCGGGAGGTCGCCAACGCCAAGATAGCCCTCCAGCAACAGATCGATTGGGTCCAGAAGATCAACGCCCAGCCTGATCCCCCTTCACCAGCACTGGCGACACCCACCTTCGAGAGCATCTATGGGGGCTCTGAAGAGGCTTTTCGCAGCGTCTACGGCCAAATTCAGCTCGCCGGCCGCTATTTGGCGCAGTCAGCCACCGCCAAACCGCAGGTCGACCGCGAAGCGCTGCGCCCTCGCGCCACCGAAGAGAGCGATGTGGTGGCGTTGGAGAAGCTCAGCGCCATGCCCGCCTACATGTCGGGCGACATCTTCACCAAGGCGCAGGTCCGTGCGTGGATGAAGGAGAACAAGGACAAGAAGGAGCTTCAGAACGTCACAGAGCACCATCAGTGGCACCAGGTTCGGGCCAGACGCATCATGCTCAGCTACGACATCATGGACCAGTGGCCAGAGACCCTCGCGTCGATCAAAGCGCGGTTGGAAGCCGGAGAGTCCTTTGAGGCCCTGGTCAAGGAGTTTTCAGACGATCCGCTCTACGGGGATCGCGGCGGTGACATGGGGTGGTATCCGCTCTATCGGCTCGACATCCCCGACGAGTTCAAGTTTGCCCTCAAAACCGACGCCAAGGGGGCCAAGGCGGCCATCACCCCAGGGCGGATCTTCATCGCGCAGAACACCGGGTCGCTCAGCGGCCGGGTGTTGACCCGGATTGAAGCGTTCAAGCCCGGCAAGGTCTACAAGGGCGCCAAGGCGCGCGAGCTTAAAGCGCGCGAATTGATGCTCAAGGAGCCCGCGGCCCAGGCCCAGGGCGACATCGCCTTCAACAAGCTCCTCAAGGACGCGCAGCGCCACAAAGGCTCCCTGAGAGACTTCTTCATCAAGCGCAACCTGCAACAAGAGTCCATCTACTACGGCGAGGGTTTGCGTTGGCACCGGGGCCAACGCTCCACCGCAAAGTTCAACATGGAGACCAAAAGGATCGAGATGACGCCCACGGCCTGGACCAACATCCCCACGCTGGACGAGCAGCCCGAAGCGGCGCGCGCCTTCTTTGATGCGCGCCAGCCTGGTCTGCTCTATCCGAAGTGTCTCGTCACGGACGAAGAAGAGGATGGAGCCTACTCGCGCTTCAGGGAGTTGCACATTGTTCGCCTGGAAGAGCGCTTGCTGCCGACCGCTGCGCGCATTGAAGAGCGCCTCAAAGCGCTGGAGAAAGAGGCCCTGGAGGTCGAGACCAAACGCCTCAAATGCACTGAGGGGGCCATGGCCACCGTGTGCACCCTCCACCCCTTGGCCAAGCGCCATCAGAAGACCATCGAAGCCGCCATCAAGCGCGGCGACCTGGAACTCTACCCCGAGCGCTACACCCTGCCGCAGTGACCCACCGCAACGCCGTTACGATTTGCCCAGGTGGGGCGCCAGAAAGTCATGGACCTGCTCGCTGCACAGGCCGACCTCGACCTTGATGCCGGCCTCTTCCAGAACGCGGATGCCTTTGCCGTTGTTGCGCACATCTGGGTCGAGGATGGCCACCACCACGCGCTTGATGCCTGTTCCGACCAGGGTGTGGGCGCACGACGGGGTTCGGCCTACAAAAGAGCATGGCTCCAGGGTGACGTACATCGTGACCCCTTCCATGGACCCACGGTGGGCGCCCAGCGCCTCGACCTCGGCGTGGTTGCCGCCGATGGCCTGGGTGTACCCTTCTGCGATCACGGCGCCGTCCTTGACCAGGACGCAGCCCACCGGGGGGTTGGGAACACAGGCCGGCAGCGCGTTCTTTGAAATCTCCAGCGCTCTGAGCATGTACGCGTCTTCAGACACCTGTCTTGCCTCCATCTCATCCAACACACCACACATACCCGGCATCTGTGAGCGCTGGCAACGCCCCAAGGCGCGGGGCCGCAAACGGACACATCAGATGCGGCCTGCGGTGCGTGGTCAACGGCACAACACCGCCGCAGTCTGTGGATGACGCACAAAGGCCCCGGGAGATTCCCAAGGCCACGGCAACGAAGCGTTTGGTCTGGATGGAGGGGGAGGATTTGGGGTGAGTTTGAGGCAGCTCGCGGCTGCGGCGGTGCAAATCGGCCCAACGCCGTGGCCGCGCCGGCCTTTTGCGCGCTCTACCGCAGGCGATCCGACATGAAATCGCCCAGCGAGGGCAATTCGTCATCGACGATGTCGATCCTGGGCAGGTTGGCAAAGACCTCGACGTCTGCGTCCAGGGCCGCCTGACGCACTTCGCGCCCGTGGTTGGGGTGGTGGTAGAGGCCGCCGATGTCACTGGGGCGAGCATCCGTGCCGTTGGATTCGATGCGCACTGGGGGATCGGTCGGGTCCAGCAGCGACAACATGTCCACCGAGGCCCGGTACTGCGCCACATCTGGCCGCTCCAGCGCCTCCAGCGTCTCCTCTGGGCTCAGCTCACCAAGCCCATAGAATGACTGAAGCGTCGAGGCCATCTCTGGGGCCACCATCAAGAGCAGCTCCAGCGTGATCCCAAACTCGTCAAAGACATCCGTCTCCCAGCGCACGATGTCGTAGGTCCCCTGGGTGGCAAAGATGGCCACCGCAGACACCCGCGTCGACATCCGCTCCACAGGGTCTTCGGCATCGGCGTCGGCCATGTCATCGTTGGCCCCAAGCCACAAGCTGGTGCCCGCCCCCGCCGACCCGCCAAAGAGGGCCACGCGCGTGGGGTCGATGTTCAAGGACTCGGCGTGGTAACGCATGAACTGCAGACAATAGCGGCTGTCGCCAAGGGGTTTGATCACCCCAGTGTCATCGTTTTCGACCAGGAGGCGGTAGTTGATCGTGGCCACCGCGATGCCCTCATCAAGCCAGCGCACGATCTCTTCTTCGTAGCGGGGGTAGACCGACTGCTTGTCGCCGCCGGTGAACCCGCCGCCGTGGATGTAGACCACCAGCGGGGTGGGCTCGTCGGTGTCGGGCACCATGATGTCGAACGTGTTCAACTCGGAGTCACCGTAGAAGACGTCCTCATAGAACTCCGCCCCCTGGGGCAACTCAATGGGCGCCTGTGACGGTTCCAGCGCCAATGGGGGCGGGCTGTCGCCGCCCTCCATCCCGTCCTCTTCATCGTCCTCGTCGTCCGCGTCGTCCTCGTCCTCTTCGTCATCCTCGTCTTGTTCGTCGTCGGTGTCGTCCTCATCGTCCGAGCCCTCATCGGGCGCCTCATCCACCATGTCACCAGGCTGCGCGGCGTCGTTGTCGCCGTCCGCATCCCCACACGCGGTCATCAATGAGCACACCAAGACCAACACCAACACACGTGCCAAAACCGTCATCACACCCACCTTTCGTTTCATATCGTCAAACCGCCCTGCGCGGCACTCAAGACCTCGACATCGAACCCCAACGGCCAAACCTGATACCAAAATGCAGACGAAAGGCTTGCTTTGTGGCGAGCAATAACGGATGGCAGGGACCGAAGCTCTTAGGCAAGAAGCCACAGGTTTGGGGCGAGCAATGATGGATGCTAGAGGCCTCAGGACGAGCGAAGCCATAGCAGCGCTATTGCGAGCGAGTTCTGTGGCCTATAGCGCCATCAGGGCCGCCCCAAAAGTCACAAAGTGAGTCGGACGTCTGTATTTTGGTATGCGTCCTCATGGTCGGCCGACACAGAGCAGACAAACCCACACACGTTTTCGTTAAGGGATGACGTTAAAAAAGCAGACAAGCCAACGGCCACACTGGCAAGATACAAATCTCAAAAACCAATCACGTAACGCGCGATGCCCCACACATGACATTGCTCGCAATGGGCATCCTCACCGTGTTGTCGACGCAAAGCTGCCGCGATCTCCAAAGCTCGCCCCAGCCCATCAATCAAGCCAAGCGGGTTGAGGTCGTTGGATGAAAAGATCGCCGGAAAGCCACCACAGTTGAGCAAGACGCTGATGGCGTCGTCAGAGTCGATGACATCGTACCCACAAAACTCAAACCCAGGCGGCAGCGCTGGGCAGCGGCGCGGCTCTTCGATGACGGCCAGGAGGTTGTGGTGGGCGGCGTCAAAACCAGCGCGGCCAAGCAGGTAGGAGAAGTCGCCAAAGAAGTGGGTGCGGTAATCCTGGTGGATGTTGTGCGCCCAATCCTCGGCGGTGAGCGTTTCAATCAGCGGCGCGCAGAGCATCGGATCGGTCGTCACCACCTCGCGCAGGTGCCGATGCCCCGACCACGCCACATAACGCCCCCACGCATCCCCGCTGCGGGCATCAAACCTATGGTTCACCATAAAGATCAACGCCGCGCCCCCACCGCCGCAGGTGCCTTCAGCATGGCTCTCGGGAGGCCAGCTCATCGCGCAGCTCCATCAACAACTCACCCAACCGATTGGCCCCCGTTCCATCACCCCCGTCGGCCCAATAGCTGTCGTTGGCGGTGTGCTCGACGAGCCTGGACCCATCGGTGCCAAGCAAAAGGCGCTTGAGCCCCTTGTGCTGGGTAAATTTTGCCCACAAAGCGTCCATCATCACCTCGTCCCTGACCAGATCCCAGTCCTCGCGCAGACCCGGCAAGCGCCGCCCCATCTGCGCGGCCTCCATGGGAGAGGGGGTCTTTCTTATCTGACGCTGGAGCGCGGGGTCGGCAAACTTCTGGGCCTGGAAGTAGTGCTCGCTCGTGGGCCAGACCACCCCCTCGATCTCAATCGGAAAGGGGGCAAAATTGGAGAACGCGCCAAAGCGCTCGTCAACGCGATAAAAGAAGATGGTGTTGTGAAACATATGTGGGTTGAATTCCTGGGTTTGGGTGAACAAAAGGCGGCTTGAACACCAGCCGCCATCAAAAGACAGGCTCTGAAGTAATCTCAAAATCAGAATCTGCCAGCGCCCACCCCAAAAACCCAGCCCCCCAATGCCCGCATCACCCCTCTGCGCTCGCAGGAAGCCTGTTCATCAACCGCACCACCTCTCGCTCCACGTCTTCGATCTTAAAGCGCACCCGATCTCGGTGGTCCTCCCGAACCCCACCACGGCCAATCCACACCCACCCCGGTTGAGGCGATGGGCTGACCTCAAAACACCGCGCGTCTCCAATCCCAGCGCCGTTGGATGGGTAGAGCCGCAACGTCGAATGGCTCACGATGTGGTCCCATCCCAACGCCACCGCATGCGGCGCAATGGTGGACACTACCGACGCAAACCACGCCGTATGAGGCAGCCCGGTGTACCGCTCCGCAGCGTCAAACCACGGCCAATACGCACCCAACTCACCCCTGAGTTCCAGGCCAACCAAACGCTCCAGGGCCTCAAGGTCACCTTGTGAAAACTGCACCATCCGCGCAGCGCGGTGTGCATCGTGCGCCCGCGCAAAGTTGAACCCCGAAGGCGCAAGCAGCGCCATCGCTTCTGGCGCACGCTCAGGTCCAAAGAGCCCCCGGGCGATCCTTTTGACAGAGGGCGTCATGATAAAACCCCATCTGATGAGGGCGGATTCAACGGCTGCGCCGCCCCAGGCCCTGTCTGACAATCATCAGACAAGGCCTACCCACCGTCATTGTCGTAGTGGTAATGCTCGTGGCCGCCGGTAAAGGTCTGAATGAACCTGGGGTTCTGAAGTTTGTCCGCTTTGGGCTCAAATCCAGCGTGCTCGATGGCCCAATCCAGAGCGGAGATCCCCACCGGATACCGGGTCAGCAAGCCCTCCAGACCGTGCCGATGGATCCAGGCCTCGGCCTGCGCCCGGGTCTCAAAGACGCCCGAAGCAAAACGCCCCCCAACCCCCTGAAAGACCCAAACTGAGCGGTGAACGCCGCGCTGACGGCGCCATCCATCCTCATCAAAGAGCCCCAGCGGCCTCCCAGAAAAACGCCAGCCCTGCCCCTGCAACCAAGCTCGCCCGACATCGTGCTGGATCTCAGCGACCGTCGAGGCATCAAAGGACCACCTGCCAGCAGGCAAAACACCCTGCGCATCCTCAAAAACCGCCACAAGGGCACTGTGCGAGCCATGCTCCAGTCGAAACGTTGCCCGCTTGTTGTCGCCGCAAAAGTCCTGCAAACCCCACGTCCACCCCACCAAAGTGGTCGGCGGCGCCGAAGCGGCGTCAAAACGCTCAAACTCCAGCCCATCAACGGTCCATACGCTCAAAACCACACCGCCTGCAGCCAGGGCTCAGCGCGGCCATCTTTTTTCGGGCGCTTGCTTGAGCTGCCACTCGATGTACTCGTCGGGGGGACGATCGATGTCGATGACGTGCTCGTGGGTAAAAGCCACCTCGACCCCAAAGCCAAGGTAGAAATCGCTTTTGGGGTCTACGGACACGGGCTGTGAGTCCAAAATGCCGATGTAGTGCCCATCCAGGATCTCGGACACGATGACGTGGATCCGCTCCCCCTGCACATCGACCGTGCCATCGTCCATCTTGGACCCGATGTCGAAGATCAGCCGCGCTGCGTCTCCAACCTGCAAACCCTTTCGGGCCGCATCGTCCGGGATCCAGAAATTTTCGGGGTTGGCCCGGTGAGCCTCAACCGCCGAGCGCAACTCCCAACCATCTTCATCCAATGTCGCCAGTCTCAAAATGCCATGCCCTGTGCAGTCGCCGCCTCACGGCGATGGTGTCCTCTCAGTGATCGTCAATCCTTCGGCCGCCGACGGGGCCTCAAAGAACCTGGAGACCTGGTGAAAGACGTCTTCAGTGTCAAAAGCCGCCCGCTCGGGCTGCTCGACGCGCCGCTTGGAGAGCCGGGACAGACACAGCTCATCGCTCATGTTGAGGTAGATGAGTTCATGCGGCGCCTCGATCTCCTGAGACAAGCTCAGCAACCACTGGCGCTGCTTGACAGTGTTGGCCGGAAAGTCCATCACAACCGTCGTCCCCGCCTGCAAAATCCCCTGAACCAGGCCTTTGACCACGGGCTTGATCAGCCGCGAATGCTCAATGTAGTCCCCAAAGGTGTTTATCTTTCCGGGATAATGGGCCGCCAGCCACTCATCCTCGGAAATCCACACCGCCGTGTGCTCCTTGGCCATGGCCTTGGAGAGCGTGCTCTTGCCCGCCCCCATCTTTCCACAAAACAAGATCAACCTTCCTTTGACCGTCATACCCTCTCCAAACCCCCTGCTGCGGGGGTGTTCCTTGTCATCGCGGTGCAAAACATCGCCCCTTTGAACCCATCCTTGACCTGTCCAACGCGCTCGGCGCGGATCAGATGATGATGGAGGTCAGCCAGGACCGAGACGAAGAGTTTGGACATCACCTTGCGCAGGAGCAACACATTTTCACCCCAAAGGCCCGCGCCCCATGGGGTCATCCGCAGCCATCACCACTCCAAGCGCGTTCATCGCCAGCGACCGCCACCACAAACACGGCCCACCCCACAGCGTAGAGCGCTCAAAGCGCCTTCACGGAGCGCGAAAACCAACAGCCAAAAAGACAGCATTTTCAACACCTTAAAGCACAGCCTCAGCGCAAAAACGACAGCTTCATGCACAACGACCCCGCCCCGAACGCTGGCACGCTTCTGGCTGATAGGACGCCCTGCTGGAAGTTTGTCCTCGCTCTACAAAGGTGTTTGCATGCGCGTCACTTTGCTCTCCTCACTGTTGATTCTCCTCACCGCCAGTCTGGCCCACGCCCAAACGGGCGCCTCAGACGACCGCGTCAGCCTGCCCGAAGGCCCCGGAAGCCTTGAAGGGGTCGGAGAAAACGTGAACATCAACGCCAACATGGGCTCCATGCGCTACGGCGTGGGCATCAAAGTGCCTGCGGGCTTTGGCGGGGTGACCCCGTCGCTGTCGCTGAGCTACGACTCGGGCGGCGGGGGCTCGGTGGTGGGCATGGGGTGGTCGATGATGACGCCCTGCATCGAGCGCATGACCTACCGGGGCCTTCCCGAATACGACACCGAGGACGACTTCGCCGCCGACGGCAGCAACCAACTTGTGGCGCTGCCCGGCACCAACCCGCCGGTGTACCGAGCCCGTTTTGAGGGCGGCTTTGTGCGCTACGTGTGGCTTGGCCAGGGCGACGGCGCCGAGGGCTTCTGGCTGGCCGAGTATCCCGACGGCTCCAGAGGCTATTTTGGCGCCGACAGCCAAGGCAACTTTGTCGACAACGCCCGCGTCAGCGGCGATGAAGGCACCTTCCGCTACCATCTGGTCGAGATGATCGACGTCTTTGGCCACCGCATGCGCTACAGCTACACCAAAGACGGCCACGTCTCTTTGGTGTCGCACATCGGCTACGTCTTCACCCAAGGCCTGGACCAACCCACCTACGAGGTCACCTTTGACTACGAGGAGCGGCGCGATGAAACAGGCGTGGACTACCTCTCGGACGCCAAAGCGGGCTTCAATGAGCTGCTCACCCAGCGCCTGACCGACGTGCACGTGCTCAGCCGCGGCCAGGAAATCCGCCGCTACGCGCTTGGCTACGAACCTTACGAGAACACCGGCGGGTTTACGCGGCTGCGTCAGGTCGAAACCTTTGGGGCCGACGGTGGGCGCTTCCCGATCGCCTTCACCTTTGACTACTCGCAGTCTTTTGGCGGCGAGTCGCCGTACATGATGGAAATGGGCGAGCTTGGGGTGGCCTTTGGGGCGGGGCGCGCGACCTTGTTGGACATCAACGGGGATGGGCTGCCGGACATCGTGGACTCCACATTGGAGGGGCCGCACCGCATTTACTACAACATCGCCGCCGCCGACGGCACCAGCGCCTTTGAGACCACGCCCATCTTCAGCGCCGTGGGACGCCAGAACACCCACCTGCTGGGTCAGGCCAGCGTCCAGGTGCTGGACTTGAACGGAGACGGCTTCACCGACCTCATCAACGCCTTTACCGGAGAGGTCCTCATCAACCAGGGCAGCGGAGACTGGGAGCGCGCCGACGAAAACTCCAACATGGCGGCCCTGGCTGGCGCCCTGCTCGACGACTTCGACGCTGATGAGGGCGAGCTGGAGACGATGAAGTTCATTGACTACGACAATGACAAGAAGATCGACGCCATGCGCTCGACCCAGTTCCAGACCACCGTCTTTCGCAACCTGGGCGACGACGGTTTTGAGGTCGATGAGCAGGTTGAGCAGCTTGGGGTGGGCTTTGCCGAGGATGGTTTGCAGTTTGCGGACATGAACGGCGACGGCCTGCTGGACGTGGTCCGGGTTCAGCCCAGCACCATCAGCTACAAAATCAACCTGGGCTGGGGTCGCTGGTCCGACTACGTCACCATCGGCGGCCTGCCCATCAGCGAAACCCAGGTCGAGCTGGCCGAGCTTGAGGACCTCAACGGCGACGGGCTGGCCGATCTGGTCGTGGTCGTGGGCGACTCGGTCACCGTGGCCTTGAACACCAACACCACCCACTTCAGCCCCGCGATGGTCTTTGAGAGCAACGACGTCGAGGGCATCATCCCCATCCGCGACAGCGGCACCACCGTGCTCTTTGCCGACATGAACGCCAACGGATCCTCCGACATCGTCTGGATCTCGCCGGGCGGCAACGTTCAGGCCCTCGAACTCTTCCCCGTGCGTCCCAACCTCATGACCCGGGTCACCAACGGCATCGGTCAGGTCGCCGAGGTGACCTACACCACCAGCGCCGCTCAGATGGCCCGCGACGGCGGCTGGGAGAACCAGCGCTATCGCCTGCCGTACCCCATGAACATCGTCCAGAAGCTCAGCCAGTATGAGTTGATCCACGAACTGCACGAAGAGACCGAGTACCAGTACCACGATGGCTTCTACGACGGGGTCGAGAAACAATTTCGCGGCTTTGAGCGCGTCGAGATCGTGGGCAAGGGCGACGACTTCATTGAAGAGGGACTGGTGGAGCTGCGCTACGACCTGGGCGTGGAGGACATCTACCGCAAAGGGCTGTTGCTCTCCTCCCAGACCACCAGCGACGGGCGAGCGCTGAGCCTGCGCGAAACCACCTACGAAGACTGCCCCGTGGCCGAAATCCCCCAGGGCACCGACCTGCCCATCCGCTTTGTCTGCCCCACCCGCACCCGCACCACCGTCAAAGAGGGTAGCCCGCAGAGCGACTGGGTCGTCACCGAGACTTTTCAGCAGTACGACGGCTACGGCAACGTCACCCTGGAGGCCAACCTGGGCGTGACCAGCGTGGGCGGCGCGGGCTGTGAACCCTGCGGCGACCGCGGCCCCGACGACTTTGGCGTCCCTTGCGGCGACCAATGCCTCGGCGACGAGTTCTACGCCGAGACCGAATACGTCTCGCCGTTGACCAGCACCGATGGGCGCTGGATCATCCACGCCCCCTTCCAGATGCGCCAGTATGGCCGCCCCGACAGCCCGCTCTACCGCGAGGTACTGACCTACTACGACGGCCCCGATTTTATCGGGCTCCCTCTTGGCCAACTCAACCAGGGCAAGGCCACCCGCGTCACCACCAAGGCCGACGCCGAAAGCGAGCGCGTCATCGAGCGCGAGCGCTACCGCTTTGACGACCACGGCCGCATCATCGAAGCACTCGACCCGCTGGGTGTCCCAGGCGGCACCACCCACCGGATCACCTCGGTCTACGACGCCGACAACCTGCGCATCGTCCAACAAGACAAAATGCTCGAAGACCCCTCTGGCCGCCCCTACAGCCTGCGCCAGTCCATGACCTACGAGCCCCGCTTTGACAAGCTGGACACCGCGTCGGCGTGGCGTGTCTTTGAAGACAATGCCCCCATCGCCGACGACGAGCGGCTCTCTCACTTTGAATACGACCAGTTTGGGCGGCTCATCTCCACATCGCGCCCCGGCGACGCCCCCAATGATCCCAGCGACACCTTCACCTACGAACTCCAAAGTCCCGTGTCGCGAATCATCGCCCGACGCCGCGTTGAAGAGGGCAGCTCCGAGCGCCTTGAGTCCATCACCTGCCTGGACGGCCGAGGCCGCAACTTCCAAACCCGCACGCGCCTTGCCGATGACCTCTACCAGGTCTCTGGCTTCCAGGTCTTCAACGTCCAGTCCAGCCCCCTGCTGATCTACCAGCCCTACCAGAGCGACAACGACCGGTGCGATCTGGCCCCGCCCCAGGGCACGCGCTTTGCCCAGCTGCGCTACGACGCCTCCTCGCGCATGATCCGCATGCTCTACCCCGATGAAGACATCTACGGCACGGCCTCAGAGGTGCGCAACACCTTCGCACCCCTGGCCACCATCGTCACCGACGCCTCCGACAACGACCCCGACAGCCCCCAGGCCGACACCCCCGTGAGAGAAGAGATCAACGGCCTGGGCCACACGATCGCCAAGGAGCGCTGGCTGAGCCCCAACGCGCCGCCTGAGCGCATGACCTTCCAATACGACTCGCTCGGGCGCGTGCTCTCGTACCTGGATCAGCAGAACAACCTCAAAGAGCAGACCTACGACCTGCTCGACCGCGTCTTGAGCGTCACCGACCCCAACAGCCTCGCCGTGATGACCTACGACTACGACGACGCCTCCAACACGGTCCGCTCCATGGACGCACGCGGCATCATCGTCAACGTGGACTTTGACGGCCTCAACCGCCCCACGGCCCAGTGGGAGGACGGGCGCCGAGAAGAGACCCTGGTCACCTTCCGCTACGACAAAGCCCCCGAAGGATGCCAGACCACGCAGTGCACCCACACCCCCAAGCGCGTCACCGAGACCACCTGGCCGGGAATTGACGGACAGCGCGGGGCCGAGCAGATGGGCTACGATGCGCGCGGCCGCGCGGTCTATCGGAGTTGGCAGATGGGCACACAGCGCCTTGAGTGGACCTCTGAGTACGACATCGCGGGCCGCGCCACAGCCGTGCAGCACCCCGACGGACGGCGGATTGAGACCCAATACGACGGCCTGGACCGCCCCGTACAGGTCCAAGGACTCTTTGAGTCCCTTCGCTACAGCGCGCGCGGGTTGCTGGCCGAGACCCAAGGGGCCAATGGTACCAACACCGTCTGGCGGCGCGACGGCCTGATGAGGATGGTCGGCAAAGAGACCCGCGCCGACAGCGGGGTGCTCTTGCAGGGTTTTGAGTACACCCACAACCGCGTGGGCCAGATCCTGGCCATCGAAGACACCTCGGAGCTTCCCGGCATCTCCTACGAAGCCCGCTATGACTACGACGGCCGCACGCGAATGATCGAGGCCGACATGGGCATCGACGGCCCCAACCCCGAGACGCTGACCTACACCTACGACAGCATCGACAACCTGACCGCGCGGCGCTCTTCGCTGGGCACGTCAAGCCCCATGCACACCGAAACACACGCCTATGACGGCGCCATGCCCAACGCGGTCACGCAGGTCGGCGCGCTGGCGCTGGACTACGATGACGCCGGTCAGGTGCTTCAATACGGCGACGACCAGTACACCTGGGATCACCTGGGGAGGCTGGTGTCGACGGCGCGCGGCGACGATGAGATCACCCACCGTTACGGGTCGCTGGGGCGCCGCGTGATGCGCCAACACGACGGCAGCACGTCGCTCTACCCCCAGTCGCGCTACATCATCCGCGATGGCATCTCTGAGCTTTATGTCCACGCTGGCTCCTCGATCGCTCGCCTGGAGTCCGACGCGCTGGCCACGGCCGTGGTCGGCGATCCGCTGGCCGATGGTCAGGTCAACAGCGCCGACGCCTGGCAAAGCCATGTGCAGGGCGACGATCCAAGGCCCTTTTTGTGGTCTTCGGTTCGGCGCCTCCTGCTCGAAACCGGTCCTGAAGATGGGGTGACGTGGCTGCACACCGACCACCTGGGCTCCCACGTGATGGCCACGGCGCAGCGCGGCGGCCAGACCAGCGTCGAGGGGCGGCGCAGCTTCTTCCCCTACGGCGCCGAGCGCGCACACGAGGGTTTTGTGGACGCCTTTGGCTTCACCGGCCGCGAGCACGACCCCGACGGCACCATCCACTTCAGGATGCGCCAGTACCACCCCACCCTGGGGCGCTGGCTCAGCCCCGACCCGGCCTTCCGCACCATCAACTCCAAAAGCTCCGCCGATGGCACCGTGGCCTACGCCTACGTCATGAACGACCCCATCAACGCCATCGACGCCAGCGGCCTCAACACCGTCTACATCGCGCTGGGCTTTAGCCTCGACAAGAACGATGTGCAATCGGACGTCTATCTGGCCAACATGAAGGACGCCTTCAACGAGGCCGCCCCAAGCAGGCTGGTGCGCCGAACCGACCAGAACGGGCAAAACACCATTGTCCGTGAGTTCACCACCGAAAACGCCGCCTTCTCACTGCGCAAGGGCACCAAAAATTCGGGCATCGGCCAACACGTCGATTCCAACGGCACCACCACCATTGTCCTGGGCGCCCACGGCATCATGGACAGCTCGGGCATGGGCACCGAGGAAGAGCAGTTCAACACCGACCAGATGGCCGAGCTGCTGGTTGAAAACGGTCTTGATCCCGACGCTGACAACGGCAACCTGGTCTTCAAGCTCCACGGCTGCAACACCGGCGCCTGCAGCAAGATCTACAACAGCAAAAACAGCGAATCTGTCGCCACCCGCTTTGTCACCTCGCTCAAAAAGGCAGGCTTTAAAAAGTTCAAGGTCATTGGCTACAACGGCTTCATCGTCAGCATCGGCGTGGCCGCCAACAAAGCCAACATCAACCCCGACACCGGCCACGCCTCACCCGACGGCAAGACCCACGATCCAAACACGGGCAACAACTTCGTCGAGTACACCACCACACCAACTCAAATGGGCGGCACAAGAACCACCAAGACCGGTGGCAAAAAGAAGAGCATGGACTACGCCAAAAGCCTCACGGGCAAAAAGAACACGAGCAAAGCGGTGGTCAAATAGACCGAATCCCGCTCAAAACGAACCAACGCTGACAGCTCTCACAGCCCATCTCATCGTCGTCGATGCTCGACGAGCCCCGCAGTGCTTTGGATGGTGCACCGCACTCAGTCGCCATCCATTGGCGGACGTCGACACAAAAAAGCCGCCCTGCCCAGCCCGAAAACGGCCCCTGCGGTGCGGCTTGTGTGGATCGGCGCCCGATCTGGACGGCGACCGCAGCACCGGGCGCGCTGCGCCCCTGCTGCTCAGACACCAAACGGCGTCAGGGAACGATGATCTTGGCGTGGAGGGGACCGTTGAGCTTCTCGACGGTCTCGGCGGCCACCACCAGGTAGGTCGGCACGTCCAGGTTGAACTCGCCGGTGATCCAGGCATCGACCACAAAGCGCTGGTCGGTCTTGGGCTCCAAAGTGGTCTTGGGCACGAGGTTGATCATGACCACAGACTCGCTGTGGCTGCCTTCGAGCTGCTCGTAGACACCGCCCACTTCCATGACCGCTGCCTTGCCGGCCTCGCTGTCGTACTCGGGGGGCTCAAAGCCGTCGAGCTGGTTGGTGGACCAGAGTTTGAAGAAGCCGCAACCCATCGGGGCCGGGTGGGCGTGGTCATCGCCGTGCACCGAGGGCACATAGCCGGCGTCAGCCACTTCCTTGACGATCTCCTGCAGACCCGCCAGGTCACGCACGCCGCGCACCGACGCGATGGCGTACACACCACCGAGCGCCTTGGGACCGCGCATGCCTTCGTGATCAGACAGGCGGCCATCGACGCACTTGAAAAGCCCCTGCTCGTTGACGTCCACCAGATCTTCCACATCGCTTTGGCTGACAATCTCAGCTTTCCAACCGCGCCCTTCGAGCGCACCAACGATATCTTCTGGGGTCATAACTTCGTCCTCCTTCAAATCCGGACCTGTTTCCATCGATCTCTGCAGGTGCAGGATCGATACATCGCACATATCGATTCCATCAAACCCACGCAAGCCGCGCACTCATCGACACAGCCGCACGATAGGGCTGCCATTAAAAGGCCGTTGATGTCTAGATGCAAGGGGCTGCGACAAGGAACACAAGAAATGTTTCAACCCAGTCAAATCGGGGCTTGGTTTTCCTGCCGAAGAGTCCCAACGCTTGAAGGTCTCACACCGATGACCACACCAACGATGCCAGCCCCTTTTGGCCACCAAACATCCGCTCCAAAGCCGCTTGGTGCTCAAGCACGCCGAGGCTCAAAGCGCAGTCTTGTCCAAACGGTTTGATGAGAAGGTTTCAACCAATCAAGCTGCTGGTAAAGGGCCGGATGGGTCGAGTCGATCTCGAAGGTGGCCTGTGAGAGCCCTTGCTGCCTGGCCAACCCGAGTTGAAACCCAAGCATGTCCTTC
>CAKZKQ010000675.1 GCA_937123825.1 uncultured Pseudomonadota bacterium | reverse complement strand
CAACGCCGGAGGCCAGGACGCGCGCCTTTATCTCAACGACGGCGTCGGGGCCTTTACCGACGCCGGCGAAGGCTTTGGGAACGCCGACGGTCGCGGGGCCTCTGCCGGGGATCTGGACGGCGACGGCGCGCTGGATCTGGTGGTCGCCAACAACGGCGTCAGCGCCGAGGTCTGGCTCGGCGGCCCCACCCCGCTCTTTGTCATCGGCACCGCGCCGCAGCCCTACGCCCCCAGCGTGCAGGCCGACTTCAGCCCCGCGCTCACCTTTGACGCCAACCCACTTGAAGAGTCCCTGCTGGAGGGGATGCTGGTGCGCGGCAGCCAATCGGGGGCGCTGGCCTTTGATGTGGCGGTGGCCGGGGCCACGGGGACGGTGACCTTGCAGCAGGCGCCGCTTGCCGGAGAGCGCGTTCAGTTGGAGGTCACGGCGACGGTTCTGGGGGAGGGCAACACGGGGGTCTTGCAGGCGCACGTGCACGAGTACGATGTGACGGCGGCGGCCTCGGAGAACCATTTTGACGGCGCGGGGACCTTTGACGCCGGGGCGACGCTGGCGGTGGCGTTGGCAGATTTGGATGGCGACGGCGATCTGGATGTGTTGACGGGCAACCGCGGCGAGCCAAACCGGGTCTTTCTGGGGGACGGCGCCGGGGGGTTTGTGGACTCGGGTCAGGCGCTGGGCACGGCCAGCACGGTGGCGCTGGCGGTGGGGGATCTGGATGGCGACGGCGACCTGGATTTTTATGAGGCCAACACGGGCGGCTCCGACGCGATCTATTTGAACAACGGCGCGGGCGTCTTCACAGACTCGGGCCAGGCCATCGCCGTGAACGACACGACGGCGGTCGCGCTGGGCGACTTTGACAGCGACGGTGACCTGGACGTTTTCTTGGCGACCCAGGCTGGCGACACGGCCCGCTTCAACGACGGCGCGGGCGGCTTTGAGGAGACCAGCAAGATCCTGGTCGGCGGGGTGTCGTTGGATGTGGCGCTTGGCGACATCGACAACTCAGGCACGCTGGACGTGGTGGTCGCCGGGGCGGCCAGCAACGCGGTCTTGCTGGGGGACGGCGCGCTGGGATTTGAGGACGGCGTGGCCTTTGGGGCCAACAGCCGGGCGCTGGCGCTGGGCGACGTGGACGGTGACGGCTTTGTCGACGCCGTCGTGGCCACAGACACCGGCGTGGAGGTCTTTGGCGGCGACGGAGAGAGCAGCTTTGTGGCCCTGGGCGCAGCGCTGGCGGTCACCAACGCCCAGGATGTGGCGCTTGGCGACATCGACGGCGACGGCGATCTGGACCTCTTGGTGGCGGCCTCCAACCAAAACAGCCTCTTTTTCCTAAATGACGGCGCCGGGGGCTTTGCCGACGCGGGCCGCCCCGTGGACGGCGGCGATACCCAGGCGGTGGCGCTTGGCGACGTGGACGGCGACGGCGATCTGGACGCCGTGACGGGCAACTTTGGGGGCGACAACCGGGTCATCATCGGCAACCTGGCCCCAACACTGCTGGCCAACAACACGCTGGAGGCCAATGCCGCAGAGACGACCGTCATCGACGCGCTGACCTTGCAGGGCACCGACGCCGACGGCGGAGATGATCAGGTCCTTTTTGTCCAGGTCCAAGGCCCGCAAGACGGGTTTGTGGTCGCCAACGGCGAGCTTGTGGAAGACGACGGGGCGTTTGCGCAGTCGGACATCGACGCGGGGCAGGTCAGCTACGTCAACACGGGCGGCGGCGCGCTGACGGACACCATGACGCTGGCGCTCCAGGACAGCCAGGGCGGGATTTTTGGAGAGGTGGTGGTGACCATCGACGTCATCGTCCCCGACGAGCCCCCCACCGTCCTGCCCATCCCCGATCAAACCCACAACGAGGGCGACGCCATCAACCTCCCCGTCTTTGCCAACGACCCCGAAGGCCAACCTCTGACCTACGCCGCCGCCGGACTGCCCAGCGCGCTGACCATTGACCCGGACACCGGGGTGATCTCGGGCGCGGTGGACTTCGAGGCCAATACGCTGAGCCCCTACGTGATCACTGTCACCGTCAGCGACGGCGCCAACGACGTTGAGAGCGCCTTTGGCTGGACCATCAACAACACCAACCGCCCCCCGACCATCGGCGCCGGAGGCCCCTACGAAGGGATCGAAGGGCAAACCATCTCGCTGGCCGCCGAGGCCACCGATCTGGACGGTGACGCCGTGGCCGTCACCTGGGACCTGGACGAGGACGGGCTGTGCGACGATGCCGCCGGGCTAAACGTCGAGTTCACCGCCCCAGACGGCGACGCCGTGCTCACCATCCGGGCCTGCGCCGACGACGGACAGGCCCAGCCCTTTGAAGACACCACGGTGACCACCACCAACGCAGCCCCCCAGATCGACTCCGATCCGCCCCTCTTTGGCACCCCAGACCAGCTCTACACCTACACCATCGTCGCCACCGACATCCCCGACGACCCGCTGACCATCGACCTTCTGGCCTCTCCAACGGGCATGACCCTGGACCTCGACGTCATCACCTGGACCCCCACCCTGGCCCAGTCCCAGGAGGGCAGCCACGAGGTCCAAATCCAAGTCTGCGACGACGAGGCGCTGTGCACCGAACAGAGCTGGTCCATCGACGTGGCCTTTGAAGACGCCGACAACGACGGCGTGCCCGACGACTGCGAGCGTGCCTTTGGCCTCGACCCCACCGACGGCGAAGACGGCGACCTCGACCCCGACGCCGACAACCTCACCAACCGCCAGGAATGCCTCGGCGGCACCGATCCGACCGATTTTGACGGCCCCACGGCCCCCGAACCCGAAACCCAGACCCTCGAAGAGCGCGTCGACGCCCTCCAGCCCACCCTCTCGGTCCTCAACGCCCAGGACCCCAACGGCGACCCCATCACCCACAGCTTCGAGGTCTACAGCGACCCCGAGTTGACCCAGCTCGTGGCCTCCATCCAAGGCCTGGAAAGCGACGACGCCGAGCCCGAGTTCACCCGCTGGCAGGTCGACGTCGCCCTGGACGACAACACCACCTATTTTTGGCGCTCACGGGCCGCCGACCCCTTTGTCGAAGGCCCCTTCAGCCCAACCGTCACCCTGGTCATCGACCAAGCCAACGAGCCCCCCTCCATCCCCGACCCCAACGTCCCCATCGGCACCGCCGACAGCCTCACCCCCACCCTGCGCGCCACCGACGCCCAGGACCCCGAAGGCGACGAGATCACCTACCTCTTTGAACTCTTCGAAGACGCCAACCTGGACCTGCCCCTGGCCCAGGGCGAAGCCCCCATCCCCGAGATCACCCTGGAGGCCACCCTAGTCGAGGGCCAAAGCTACCAATGGCACGTCAGCGCCCGCGACGCCCTCGGCGCCCAAAGCGACTTCAGCGACCTGGTCACCTTCGAGGTCAACACCACCAACACCCTCCCCCCCGCCCCAACCATCACCTCACCGGCCCAAAGCGGCCAACAACTGACCGAGGCCGCCAGGATCGCCTGGGAGCCAGTCGAGGATCCCGACGGTGACGCCGTCGTCTACGAAGTCGAGGTCGCCGCCGACGAAACCTTCGACCCCATCCTCCAGGCCGTCACCCCCGAAGCCGGTCAAACAGAAGTGATCCTGGAGGGCCTGGAAGAAGACCAGACCTTCGCCGTGCGCGTCCGGGCTGTCGATGGCCAGGGACCGGGCCCCTACGCCGTGACCACCTTCCTGCTCAACCTGGAAAACACCGCCCCCACCGCCCCCGGCGCCGTCGCCCCCGTGGAAGGCGACCAGCTCATCGGACCCCAGATCGAGTTCGTCTTCAGCCACGCCTCAGACCTCGACAGCGACCCGCTGACCTACACCCTGCGCGTCTTGTCCCAAAGCAGCGGCGAACCCATCCACACCATCGAAGGCATCGAGCCCCAGGACGGCGACCAAACCACCCTCACCCTCGATCTGTCCCAATTTGACGGCTACACCTGGAGCGTCGAAGCCACCGACGACCAATCCCTCGTCGGCGCCCCCACCGAGGCCATCAACTTCCGGGTCATCGACCCCTTCGCCGGAGACTTCACCGGCGGCAACAAAGGGCTCGGCTGCACCACCTCACCCACCCCAACAAACCCCACCTCAAAAACCCCACTCCTCCTGCTCGCCCTCAGCCTCCTGCTCACCGCTCGCCGTCGCTCCTAAACGCCACAAACCAAGACCGCAAGCATCCTGCACCGCTCCCAACAATCCAGCTTGTCCGCCGACCACGCAGAACCCCCAACGGCACTTCCAGTTGATAGTCAAAGATGATACTCTGAGTTCCAGTGAGGTAACCCGTGGTCCAGGCAAAGGCATGAGAAGCAAGGAACACTTGAGACATGGAGAGACCGGTCTGGTACCGCAGAGCGTCGTTGTGGGTGCAACGCTTCATGCGGTTGCACCCCGAGCGCCTTTTTGAGCGCGGGCTGACATACAGCGACGCATGCGTCAGTCAGGAAGAGCTGCGACGAACTTTTGATCTGCCAACCACAGACGCCGCGACCTACGAACCCTGGTTCGCGGGTTTGGGGATCGCACCGCTGGAGGCCTTGGAGTCAGAACTGGCGCAAGTCACAGCAGCATCGCTGCGCGGTGGCTCGCGGGTTGAACTGGCCCTTGAAGAGTTGAAGGTTGGTTTTGGACTCGATGACCTGGAGGTGGCGCTCTTGTTGGCGGCGTCGGCACCGCGCCTGTCTGAGGGTTTGTCCAGAGCCTACAGCGTTGCCTGGTCTGACTTTTCGCTGCGCCAACCCACCGTGGGCTTTTTGTGTGCGCTGGTCAGCGGTGCACAACCGGACCACGAGGCTCGCCAGCGCTTGCAACACCACAGCCCTCTGCTTCGCCACGGACTGCTCACCCTCCTGCCCCATCCACTGTGGCAACCCCACTCCCCCCACATCCACAAGATCGTGGCGGTGTGCGATCGTGTGTTGATGTTTATGGAGCGCGATGAGTTGCCTCCACCGCGGGGGTTCAGCTTTCACCCATCGCCTAAAAAACTCTCTTCATTGGTCTTTGAAAGGAAGTGGCGCCAAGCGCTGGAGCGCGGATTGCGCCGCCCTAGAGCCAGACTCTGCCTGTGTGGCGATGCAGGAAGCGGACGACGGACCGTGCTCAGAGCTTTTGCGGACAGCGCGGGGCGCAAACTTCTGGAAGTTGAGCCAGATGCGTTGGCTTCAAACCCATCGTGGCTACAAGACGCCATGCGCGAAGGTGTCCTTCAACGCGCCGACCTACTGATCAACACCGACGAGCACAACGCCCCGCTCGAAACGCTCTTACGCCACGAACCCGAGCGACTTAAGACCTTTCCAGGGGCGTTCTTCCTGGTCTGCCAGCAGCCTCCAGCGTCTGTGCTTGAAGCCGCCGAGCATTGGATGGTGCTGCACGTAGACAACCAACACCCAACCCTACAAAGGCAATTGTGGCAACGGACCTTGAGCGCAGAGTTTGCTCCAGAAGCAGCCGCCCAACTCGCCATGCAACTGTCCAAAACCAGCGTGGTCACGCCCCGAGCCATGCACCGGGTCCTTGGAGCCTGGAAACAAAAAACCAACACGGAAGAAGTCCACTCCCAGGACACAGCGACGGCTTTGCTGACCCTGGTTGAAGGCAGCGCAGGACATGGTCTGGGAGAACTGACAGACCGGGTGTCACGTTATGTTGGCCTAAAAGATCTGGTGCTGCCCGAGCACACCTTTGAACAACTCAGCGCCCTATTGCTCCACGCAAAACACAACCAGACCATCTTTGACATCTGGGGATTTGGACAACGATCCCCAGGAGGCAAGAGCGTTTGCGCCCTCTTCAGCGGCCCCCCAGGCACCGGCAAATCGCTGGCAGCGGGGGCATTGGCCCACGCTTTGGGTCGAACCCTCTACCGGGTCGATCTCTCGCGCATCGTGGACAAATACGTCGGAGAAACAGAAAAGAACCTGTTCAAAGTCTTTGACAGCGCCTCACAGTCCCGCGCAGTGCTCTTGTTTGATGAGGCCGACAGCCTTTTTGCCAAGCGGACCGACGTCAAAAGCTCCAACGACCGCTACGCCAACCTTGAGGTCAATTACCTCTTGCAGCGCTTGGAGGACTTTGAAGGGTTGGCGGTCTTGACGACCAACCTGCCAGGAAGCATCGACGATGCGTTCCGACGGCGTCTGCGCTTCCAAATAGAGTTCGAGCCCCCAGACGCCCACCTCCGCTCACAGCTCTGGAAGCAACTTCTTCCGCCCGATGCCCCAATAGACAAGGGCATCAACTTTGAGGCGCTTGGAGAGAGTTTTGTGCTCTCAGGAGGACACATCCGCAACGCCATCCTACACACCGCCATTCTGGCCGCCGACCGCGGCCAACCCATGTGCGAAGACTCACTGCGTGAAGGCGCCATAGAGCAAATCCGAGCTCTAGGCCACCTGGTCCCCAACAAACCCAACAAACCCAGGCGCTCCCATGGCTGAACCCGTTCTCAAAGTTGAATTCACCAAAACCAAGGCACCCGAGCGCCAACAAGAAGAGCCCGCAAAGGCCCCCGAAACCCCCAAGGCGCCCACCCCAGGCAAAACACGCCAACAAAGCCAAGCCCTAAGCCAACCCCTCGAACCTGTCCAAGACCAGAGCCCCGAAAAGGATTCAGGCGAAAAGCTCTATGTAATGACCGGTTATGTAGTCGATGAGAAGGGCCGCCCAATAGAAGGCCTGAAGGTCAACGCAGGACCCCACACCACAGTCACCGACGCCAAGGGCCACTTCAGGCTGGAAATGCGCCTCAACCTCCCGCCTCAAGACATCGTATTCAGTAAACACGGCTTTAAAAAAGAAGAAGTCAAGTTCGACCTATCCAAAGAGTACTTCGAACTCCCAACACCTGTCACAATAGAAGGACTATACAATGTTCGTATTGGAGGCGCCTTGCAAATAGGTGACTTGGAGCAATTCAAAGCACAATTGCTAAGCAGAGCTACCCAAGACCGTTCACACTTTCTATCCATTGTCAAAAAAGAAACCACCCACTCTAAAAAAAGCAACAATGAAACAATTCAAGAGTCTGCACGAAACAATACACTAAACGCCATGAACGACTGGTACGCACAAAACAACAACCCACCCATATCATTAAACTTTATGGTACCTGCATTCGATCGAGACTTAAACACATCTGAACTTTTACTCTTCGCCAAATCCAACAGAACGTTCGAAACCCTCGAAAACAAGGGGGACATTAACGGATATTATGACCATGACGCCCAAAGCATATTTATCTTTGCCACTAAAAACATGAACCAAAGAATAGACAGCATAGAATTCTCAACACCAGAATGGTCCAGCATAATTCAGACCGTCATTCATGAGCTCCAGCATTTTGTAGATGCAACACTCAAGTCAGACATAGAAGAAACTGAAGACGATGACTACATAGAGCAAGCACTTCTAGAGTTCAAACACGAATTCAGAGGCACATTCACATCAGGCCAAGGCACTGAAGAATTCACAAAAGCCCCTCTACCCAATGGGTTCAACCCAAATAAAATCAGACACAGAATGGCAGCAACAACACTATTCAAAAACACCACAAAATGGAAAAACAACAAAAACATTAGCTTAATTCGACTACTTATAGGCACACCAGCCATAATAGACTCAAAAGCACAGCAAAAGTTCACCAAAGACTGCATCGATTTTGCAGAATCCTGCGAAGACAAATCACCAAACCCTATCAATTCTATCAACATATTTTCAATACAGAAAATCGTCGAACAAAATTGGCCCTCAGATAGATTAACATGGGGAGATCCTGAGTATCATGGACCAACAAATAAACTCATACAACACATCAACCAACTCAATACCCTGGAAGCGGACATCTTACGGAACACATGGTGGCAAAATTTGTTCAAAGAACGCCTCGACAAATCTGACAGACAAAAAATCAAGACAGCTTTGGAAAGGCTATGAAATACATATTGGCGTTGGCTTTGGTTTTGTCAGGATTGGGTTGTGGCCCCAAACAGCTTGATGTGACGCGCTCAGGGTTCAAAATTGCCTTACCAACAGCTTCTATAGGACGTCTGGGGCCTATCAAGGAACAAACCCCAGCGTTTAAGGACTCCATTGGCAATCAAAAACAGCTTGCAGTGGCGTTTTTGTCAGATGAGCGCTTCGTCAGTTCATCTGACATCGAACCCTTGTCAGGATCCAGCGTTCATGTGTGGTCTACATCAACCCAACGGGTTTGGGACACAGGCATTAAAGAAGATGTCGTCGCGTTGACGGCCTCTCCAGACGGTTCAATTGTGGCAGCCTCAGTGCCTTCCACAAAATGGACTGGTCCTCATCAAGCCCACGCCATCTCATTTTATAATGCAAAAACGTGGACTCGAATCATTGAATCAACACTGGAACCATCGAAAAGTATGGCATTTTTGCCAGATGGGCACCGTGTGGTTGCATCAGAAATGAATGTACGCTGGATCATACTGGATCTGAACAATATCAACTCAGCCATTTACCCTCTCCCCAGGTTCACCAAACACCAAACACACAATCCCTCCGACAACCCTCCCTTTCCTTATGACCCCATGCTTTTAGAGAAAACAGGCATCCTCGGCATATCTTCGGTGGGTTTCGATCCCTACAGCAACATGTTCGTCTTCAGCGGATTGGCCGACTGTGAACCCAACAAACACTGTGATTGGGTGATATGGCTCGACCCTGAACACGGATGGGATGAAAAATTGCCTCGCACCCACTGCGATGTCGCACCCATCGTGACGCCCCACGGGGTCGTCTGGTGTGGAAAAGCTGGCTCATTGATGTTTGTGCCTTTTCCTGTCGAGGCTCATGACATCATGTTTCTCACAGGTGGCCCTGGAGACGTTCAAGACGCAGTGGTTTCAAAAGACGGATGTCTGCTGGCAACAGGGTTTGAAGATGGCACCATCGCCCTCTTCGACCTTTCAACCGGTCAAAGGGTCAAGAGCTGGTCCGATGGCCACAACGCTCCCGCCGTGGACATGGACTTCAGCCCTTCCGGCCATCACCTTGCCACGGTCGACCAGGACGGCGTCCTTCTTGTCTGGGAGACTGCCCAGTACCTCCCCAAAGAGCGCGCTGCGTGCCTACCAAAGCCCCCAAAAGAAGCGCAAGAGTGACCTGAAAAGCCCGAAAAGGGCCCTATTTCATGCTCAAGATGCAGAGACAAGGCCCTTTTCAGGGAGTTTTAGGTTCTGTTGAGGTTTGTGGACCGAGCCCGGTGGTGACGAGAACGAGACAAGATCGCTTTTGACAACCGAGTGCGTACTGGAAGTACACGCGAGGGCGTCGGGAGCGATGTTGGCCGTTGTCGGCCCACCGGCGACGGGAGCAAACCTCAACAGAACCTGAGGCTGGATTTGGCGCGCTCAGGCGGGCGGGGCGCAGAGTTTGACCAGATGGTCGAGGCCGTCTGCCAGGCTCATGGACTGGCTCTTGTTGTCGAGGCGCACGCTGATGGAGCGTGCGTCGCGCTCTCGGCCTCCCACGACGATGACCAACGGGACGGCGGCTTCGTGGGCTTCGGCCACGCGTTTGCCCACGCGGTCGGCCCCGGCGTCGACGCTGGCGCGAAGACCGGCGGCGACCAACGCTTTGGAGACCTCATGGGCGTAGTCCTGGTGGTCTTCACCGATGGGCAGCACGCGGATTTGCTCGGGCGAGAGCCACAGGGGCAGTCGACCGGCGTGGTGCTCTAGCAGGATGCCCATGAAGCGCTCCAGGCTGCCGTAAACGGCGCGGTGGAGCAGCGCGGGCGCCCGGCGCTGGTCTTCTTCGTCGATGTACTCCAGGCCAAAGCGGTCGGGCATGACAAAATCCAGTTGGATCGTGCCGCACTGCCAACTGCGGCCTTCCCTGTCCTCCAGGCTGAACTCCAGCTTGGGTCCATAAAAGGCCCCTTCGCCCTCGTGCAGGTGCCACTTGAGCCCGGCGGCCTCGGCGCCCTGCGCCAGCACGGCCTCGGCCTGATCCCAGCGCGCGTCGTCGCCGAAGCGCTCTGCGGGGCGCGAGGCCAGGGCCACCTGGACGTTTTCAAAGCCAAAGTGGCGGTAGAAGGACACCACCGAGGCGCAAAAGCGCGACACTTCGGCCAGGATCTGGTCCTCGGCACAGAAGATGTGCCCGTCGTCCTGCGTAAACTGCCTCAAGCGCATCAGCCCGTGGAGCGAGCCGCTGGGCTCGTCGCGGTGCACCAGCCCAAACTCGGCCAGCCGCAGCGGCAGCTCGCGGTAGGACAGGCGCTGGTTGGCCACGATTTGAATGTGGCCGGGACAACTGACGGGCTTGAGGGCGGCCTGGCGCGAGGGCTCGGCCTCCATGCGCATCATCCCTTCGGGGAAGTTCTCCCAGTGGCCGCTGGCGGCCCAGATGGGCATGCGCATCACTTGCGGCGTACGGACCTCCTGGTAACCGTCTTTGGCCAACAAGCGCCGGGCGGCGTCTTCGAGCAGCCGGTAGAGGAGGAACCCTCGGGGGTGCCAGAAGGCCATGCCGGGGGCTTCGTCTTGAAAGTGGCAAAGGCGCAGGGCGCGGGCGATGCGGCGGTGGTCGTTGGCTTCCATGGTCTGTGCTCTCCTGTGTGTCCTGGTGTCTTGGTCTTGCGTGCGTTGACGGAACCGTTGACGGACGGCAGGCGAGCGCTCCAGAAACGCAAAAGGCCCCGTCCGTTTCCGGGCGAGGCCTGCGAGGTTTGGCGCTTTTCAATCGGTGGGTTAAGACCGCGAGCACAACCTGACCGACCTGCCCTTGCGGGTGGTGGTAGTGGTGGTAGTGCCAGTGGTGGTGTTGAAATGCGCGAACATCGCTTGGTTGCTCCTGGTTGTGGCCCCGCTTTTGGAGCCGACAATAGAGCTAATGCCATATTTTGGCGGTGGCAAGGACTTTTTTCGGGCCCTTGGGCGGCAAAGTGTTGGAAATCGGAATGTGCAAGCGGGCCAGCGCGTATAGAGGTGTGTTACTGAGCGGACCTTCAGGTATGGGGTGGTGTTGCCGGACGCTGTGTGCCTGACGAACCCCCTTCAGAAGGACATTGAGGCATATTGAAGCGCAGATGCAGAGCGCCAAAAGAGACATGGGAGCGCAGAGCGATGAAGCAGGAGAGCAACAACAAGTCCCTTTGGACCCTGGGCGCCGTGGTGGCGGTGGTGCTTGGACTGGGGCTGCAGTTTGGGCCGTCCATCTTTGACGGCGACCAGTCCCCGGCCCCCCACCTCAAAGGCCGCCCCTGGATCGACCACGTCCCCAAGAACCCCAAAGACAAAGTCCATGTCTTCTTTGCCGCCAAAGACTCGCCCTACGGCGCCACAGTCCACGGCTCCAACTTCCGCCATCTGGTCAACGGCATCCAGCACAAGCTCGATGGCGACAACCTGATGATCACCACGCTCCAGGACAATGTCCGCATCAAGCTCAAGGTCAAGACCTGGAAGTGCGATGAAGAGGCGCCCGGCGAGCTGGATTTGTGCATGGAGTTGGGCGTGCGCCACCGCAAGATCCGCCTCTACAGCGCCAGCAAGTGGGAGCGCAGCGCCGACACCCTGCCCCAGGAGCTGACCACCATGGGCAAACTGGTGGACATGGGCGCACAGGTCGATGAAGACGCCGTCGACACAAGCAACGCCGCCCCCGGCACACCCGCCTGGTTCACGGGTCTTTGATGCACAGGGTTGGGTTGGCGTAAGCTGACCACCCATGCCAAACCCCACAAGATAAGGTTTGGCATCAACCCGCGCGCCGTCCCCCCACAGCGCGCAAACACCCGACCGCCACAAACCCCATGTCCACAGCGTCCATCGTTGGCCTCCTTCTGCTCATCTGCGGCGTCTTGACCGCCTTGATGGCATGGCTGATCCACCTCCAAACGCGCGACACCTCGGGCACCTTCAACGTGCTGGGCAAAACCGCCCACCGCCGCCAGGGCCACACGCTCCACGATCAAGCCATACTCATCCAGGAAGGCCCCTACCAGGTCACCGTCACCCACATCGAGGGGCGCGGCCCAAGGTTCACCCTGGAAGCCGCCGTGCCCGGCGACGACCAATATCCTCAGGCCTTCCACCCGCTCAAGCTCGCCGCACAAGACGCCGCCCCAATCCACACCGGGGAAACCAGCCCCACATTGCACTTCGCAGACCCAAAATCATCGGGCAAGGTGTGGGCTCGAATAACCGGAAGCGACCATTTCCAGAGCGGTGACACCGAATTTGATGCCAAAGTCCGCGCCACGGGCCGCTCCAGGGAGGTCTTTGACGCTCTGACGCGCCACCCCAAGGTCCGGCGCGCCATCATGGCCCTCTTGAACGCGGGCTATGAGCGAGTCACCATCTTTGACGACGACGCGCCGGTCCTGGTCACCTCCATGCACCCTGTGCCGTCGTCCGATGGCCCCGTTTTGGACCACCACACCCATTTGCTGGCCGTGATCATGGACCACCTGCCCCAAATCAGCGACCAGCGACAGGTCCACAATCAACCGCCACCTGGGCAATGGACTCTGCCCTCAAATCTGGTCCAAGACGCTGACAGTGCCGATGCTCAGGAAGTGGTTGCTGCGCAGCCGATGGAGGCGAGCATCGAGCGCGGGGATTGACAGGGGGGTTGGGACTGCACAAACCCGTGTGATAAGCATCCTCCGCGACTTACACCGCACAGCATCGCGCACATCGCCCAGCACCGCGCGGCCAGAGCGGCCTCAACAGGGAGAGAGCATGCCAACAGCGATCATCGTCGGGAGTGTCTTGTGCATTCTGGGTGGATTCGTCGTTCTGATCGGCTACATCGTCTACAAAGCCATCACCACCCAGAAGAAACACACTGAGGTGATGGGCACCATCGCCGAGCGCCGCAAAGCCACCAACATCAACGGCAACAACATGACCGTTGATGAGGGCTCCTACAAGATGACCGTCACCCAGGTCAGCGGCAAACACGCCCACTTCACCATCCGTGGCAGCGTGCCGGGCGACGACCGCTATCCGGCCAGCTTCACACCCCTGACCCAGAGCGACCGGACCCGGGCCAGGCCGCTGCTGAGCAAGTATCCGCCGGCCATCGACTTCATCAACGAGAAGTTTCACCACAAGCTGGGCAAGTTCATCCGCATCAACCGCGAGTTCCAGACCGGCGACGTCGAATTTGACCGCAAGGTCTACATCAACACCGACGCCCCCGCAGAGATCGTCACCGCCGTCACCGGCAACATCCCCGCGCGCCGCGCCATCCTCTCGCTGCTCAAAGCCGGCTACCGTCAGGTTTCGGTCTTTGAGCGTGGCGCGCTGGTCCGCGCCACCGTCCAACACCCCATGAAAGAGGCCGGCACCCCTGCCTTTGACCACCACACCCGGTGCGTGGCCGACATCATGGACAACCTGCCCCCGGTGCAGGTCGAGCTGCCCGACAAAGGCGCCACCAGCCGCCCCATGAAGATGGCGCTGGCCAGCATCGTCTGGGCCTTTGTGATGCTCTTCGTCACCATGCTCACGCTCGATTGGTGGGACACCTTTGAATTGACCCCGTACACCCACGGCGGCTGGGGGGCGCTGGCGCTGCTGGGCCTGTCATTGCCGGTGCTGATCGCCGTCATGCGCGGTTTTTCCAACTCCTTTGTCTCTCTGCTGATCTTTATGGCCAGCATGAGCTTTGGCGCTCCCACAACGGGCATCTTCCTGGCCAAGAGCGTCAATGCGCTGGCCGACTTTGGACCCACCCGCGTCGTCGACGCCAAGGTCACCAACCGCTGGTACTCCAAGAGCAAAAACTCCACCAACTACTACGTCCGTCTTGACCCAGGACCGCGGGTTGGGCCCGACGGCAAGTTCCGCATCAGCTCCGACCTATACTACGACCTCTCACAAGGCGACGTCATCTCTGTCACCGTCGGCGATGGCGCGTTTGGGTGGGTATGGGTCGATGAGATCCACAACAAGCGGCTCAAAAAGAGCAAGCGGCGATAAGATTGCGTTGGGTAGGGGGCCGGGTTTTACCACGCAGGGCGCTCAAACCGATTGGAGCCACATTTCAGCGTGAAGCGGTCTCGCCGTCGGGCAAGAGGATGGCCTCTTTGATGCTCCAGAGGCCTTTGGCGTTGGCGCTGGCCGCAAATGCCCAGCGCTGGCCGACCACGGGCAGGCCTTTGGGGAATTGTTCGGCGCCAAAGAAGTAAAAGACGCTGGGCATGTTGTCTCCCAGCTTGCACTCGGTCTTGAGGGCCACTGGATCTTTGATGTGGATGGGCTTGGCCACGCCGCCGTCGGCCAAATCGGCGTGGTGAACATCCACAATGTCGGCCACCCAGACCCCCCGGTTGTAACCAAAGGCGCAGTGTGAGGGCTTGCCGTCGCCCTCTTCAATGGCCTGCTCGATCCAGGCCTGATGCTGGGCATACCAGGGCGACTGACGCAGCGCCTTGTGCTGGTTGCCTGCGCAGGCCGCCAAAAGCGTCGTCAAGAACGCCGCCGCGCACAACAACACGGCCAGCTTTTGAGTCTTGGTCTTCATGCCTTCCCCTCCCCCAGACGCTCGGCGGCTTGAGCCAGATATTCTTCAAAGCGCCCAAAAAAACGCGACACGTGCAGCCCATCCATCAGCGCATGGTGCACCTCGACCGACACGGGCATCATGACGCGATCCCCCACCTTGGTGTGCCGCCCAAAGACGATCTTGGGGACGGACTCACCGGCCTTGTCGCGCTGGGCGTGGGAGACGCTGGTAAAGCGCAGCCATGGCAGCACAGAGCCGTAGATGAGGTCGTCGCGCGCTTCGAGCGGCTCCAGCCCCCGGCCTTCCTTGGTGGCGTTGACCGCGGCGAGCCCGTCGCGGGCAAACGAAGCAAAATCCATGGCCACCGGCAGATAGCAGAAGCTGAAGGTCTCATCGGGGTTAAGCACCGTGGTGCCGACGCTGATCTGGTCGTGGACCCAGACCTTGTCCCCGCGCAGCCGGTAGCGAAAGGGCTCGACGTCGTTGGCGGCCTGGGTGCACAAGAACCACGACGCCAGAAAGAACGAGTGATCGTGCTGACGGCAGTGGTTCAACGCATCGGTGACGTCGACCTCGGCGCAAATGTTAAAGAAAGGGCGCTGGTAGGTCTGAAAAAACTCAAACTGCGCGCGCCTCTTCCAGGCATCGATGTCCAGAAAGTGGCCCATGAAGCTCCCGTACGCTCAGACAGGCAGAGTGTTGCCAGCCTCAAGTGTCCCTTTTTTCGCAGAACATTCAAAAAAGAAAAGAAGACAGCAGATTGTGGGACCCATTGCCCAAGGGCACACGGTTTGACCGCGCGGACAGGCCTTGAGCGCCGCTGATTTTGTGGATGAAACCCGGGCAATACCAAAATGGAGACGAAAGGCTTGCTTTGTGGCGAGCAATCACGGATGGCAGCAGCCTTGGGACGAGCGAAGCTGTGGCAGCGCCACCGCGAGTGAGTTCCGTGTTTGCTGGCGCCGTTAGGGCCGTCACAAAGTAAGTCGGACGTCTGCATCTTGGTATAAAGTCACCGACCGTGGCGAAACCGCCCCAAAATGTGGCCAACGGCAGCACATTGCTCGCATCACGGCTCCACAACCCCTTTCCCAAACCGCCGATGCGCTGGCTTGCCCTTCAGAGATACCAGCGCGCGGAGGCGGACACAAAAGTGGGGGACCAAAGCCCTGATGTTCGGGCTTGGTGCATTTGGAACCGACAAAAGAAAAGCGTGGGTGACGCGCAAAAGAGCGCAAAAGAGGAGGTGCTACGCGGCCTGTGCAGGGGCGGTCTGGGGCGAGTCGGAGGCAGGGTGCAGGAGGCAGACGACCAGGTCCTGGATGGCCTCGGCGCGGGCCAGCTCGCTGGGGGAGCCGACCTCTTCAAGATAGAGCACGGCGGTGCGGGCCGATTCGAGCATTTCGCGCTCCTGGGCCTCGTTGCGTTCGGTCAACTGGGCCAACTCCCAGGCGCGCTGCTGGCACTGGACTCCAAAACGACGGCGCCATTCGCGCACTTCAGCTTGTGATGGATGGGTGGACATGAAACCCTCGGTGTCGTAGCAGACCCTGGTGCAAAAGGGTGGGGTCTGGTGGATGCAACATCATCAGCACACACTATACACATGAACCCTGAACACACAAGCAGAAAAACCAACCTCTCCGCCACCACCACCCCCATCTGGATGGACCCGCCGCCACCATTCAAGGCCGACGGCGGCCCGCTCCAGCGCTGCGATCTGGCCATCGTCGGCGCGGGCATCACGGGGGTGTCGCTGGCGTGGTGGCTGCGCCAAAGCGGCCTGAAGGTGATCTTGATCGATCGCCGCCACCCCTGCGCGGGCGCTTCGGGGCGCAACGCGGGCTTTTTGACCGTCGGCTCCGTGGCCCACTTTGGGCGCGTGGCCCGCGAGGACGGCCTTGAGCACGCCATCGTGCTGCGCCAGTGGATCGCGCAGTCGCTCGGCGACCTCAAAGACACCCTCCAGACCATCGGCGCACAATGCGCGCTGCGCGCTTGCCGGGCCCACTCCCTGGCCCGCACCCCTCAGGGCTGGCAAAACCTCCAGAACGCCGCCGAGTCCATGCGTCAGGCCAACCTCCCCGTCGCCCAGACCGCCGTCGACGCGCTGGCGCCGCTTCAGGGCTTTCTGGGCGCCATGACCGTCCCCAACGAGGGCGCCCTTGACCCCGCCCAGGCCGTCGCCGCCCTTCTGCAGGACTGCGCCGACACCCTCACCCTGCGCCGCGCCGCCGTCACCGCCATCACACCCCACCACGGCGCACACCGCCTCCACACCACCGCTGGCCCCATCCTGGCTGAGCGCGTCGCGCTGACCGTCAACGGTTTTGGCCCCGAACTTCGCCCCTGGCTGCAAGCGCGCATCATCCCGCGCCGAGGCCAGGCCATGGCCACCGCCCCCATCGACGCCCACCTGCCCGATCTCTGCTATGGCACCGAAGACTGGGCCTACCTGCGCCAGCGCCCCGACAAGCGCATCGTCATCGGCGGCTGCCGCCTGACCGACCCCCAAAACGAGGTCGGCACCACCGACGCCCTCAACAACACTGTGCAAACGGCCATCGAGACCTTCCTGCGCCGCCACCTGCCCGCCGCCGCCCACACCCCGATCACCCACCGCTGGTCAGGCCCGCTGGGCTACACCGCCGACGATCGCCCGCTGGTCGGCGCGCTGCCCGACCACCCGGGACTCCACTTCGCAGGCGGCTACAGCGGCCACGGCATGGCCTGGAGCTTCATCGCGGCCCGCTGGCTGGCCCGTCAACTCACCCACAGCCAGCCGCCGCCCGACCTGATCAACCTCCAAAGATTGGCCTGAACCCACCCCAAACGGCCCAAAACCGCCCCAAGACATGGCCAAACGCACCGCTTTGCGTATGATACCGCCCCACTGCGGGTCTGCGGACCCCAGACACTCCCCCCACCGAGATCGAAAGAGGTCCCTCGATGCCCCCATACACCCCCCAGCCGCTCTCCGATGAACAACGCCAGCAGGCCCGCCAAGCCGCCGCCGAGGCCGACGCCGCGCTCCACATCACGCAGCGCTCCGAACCCTGGCAGCACCTGGCCTTCAAGGCCCCCAACGCCGCCCACCCCGCGCTCCACCTCGACGACGCCAGCGGCATCCCCTTTTTGCAAGACATCGTCGGCATCGAAAACTACCAACTGCGCGCCGTCACCCGGGCCACCGACGGCGACCTCATCGTCGGCACCTGCGCCCCCATGCCCGACTACCTCGGCTACCACGCCCAGACCCTGGGTCTGGGCAAGGCGCGCTACCTCCACGCCCCCATCGACGGCTCCGCCATCGAGGTCGCCAAAGCCAGCCAGGCCCCGCAGGTCCTCGACCCCCTGTGCCAGGCTGCCCGCGACGCTGGCGGACTGACCATCCACCCCTACATGGGCATCAAACCCGTCTGGGAGCTGGCCAAATCCGTCGCCGACACCACCCACACCCCCGTCCAGGTCCTGGCGCCACCGCCCCCCGTGACCTGGTATGCCAACGACAAGCTCCTGCTCCACAAGCTCGTCCACGGCTTGCTCGGCCCCCGCTGGCTGGTCGACACCCACCACGCCACCACCGCCGCCGAGCTGGCCGGGCATCTGCGCACGCTGGCCGCCAAACACCGCCGCGTGGCCCTCAAGATGACCCGCTGCGCCTCCGCCATGGGCAACCGCCTCTGGACCGCTGACCAGATACTCGCCATGGACGACTCCAGCCTACTGAACGCCGTCCAAACCTTCCTCAAAGACAAAGAATGGCGCACCGACGACCCCGTCGTCGCCGTCAGTTGGGAAGACGCCACCGACTCCCCCTCCTCACAGCTCTGGATCCCACCCAAAGGACAGGGCCAGCCGCGCCTCGACGGCCTCTACGAACAACTGCTCGAAGGTGAAGAAGGGGTCTTCCAGGGCTCGCTCCCCTCGCGCCTGAGCCAGGACGTCCACCAGCAAATGGCCTTCGCCTCGCTCATGATCGCCGAGGTCTACCAGGCGCTGGGCTACGTGGGGCGCTGCTCGTTTGACTTCATTGTGGTCGACGGACAGGTCAAATTCGTAGAGTGCAACGGACGCTGGGGCGGCACCTCCACCCCCATGTCCCTCGTCGACCGACTCTACCCCGACGGCCGCCCCCCGTACCGGGTCCGCGACGTCATCCTCCCCCACCTCATCGGCCACTCATTCCAAGACGTCCTCGACGCCCTGGGCGACGACGCCTGGCGCCCCAACAACCCCCAGGGGCGCTTTGTCCTCTACAACGTCGGCAGCATCCGCGACTACGGCAAACTCGACGTCGTCGCCTTTGGCAAAGACCTCGACGACGCCGAACTCGCCCTCGAAGAGCGCTTCATGGAGCGCGTCGAAGCGCTGCGATAAACACCGCCAAAAAACCAAACCTCAAAACCAGCGCGGCAGCCTCTCCGACACATCAAAAAACTCGCCGCCCACCCTTACTGCACCGCTCGCATCCACCTTGGCCCCATCCCGACGCCACAACCGCAGCGCCTGCTCACACGCCCCCGGCTCGCCCGGGCACTCCCACACCACCGCCATCTCAGGGCGCACCCTCACCACGCGCAGCGGCCCCTGGCCCCAACTCAACCCAGCGCTCTCCGTCTCATCGTACTTGTGAGACCAACGCCACAAAACCTCGCACGTCGCCCCCTCACACAGCTCCAAACGCCGCTCACCACTGCGGCGATCATCGCTGAAACTCTCCACCAACCGCGCCGCCTTACTGCCCCGGCACGCCATCCCCAACACAGACCACGTATGAGGGCCTTTGGGCACCGACGCAGGCTTCACCTCCCAGTGTCGCCCCCCATCGGCGCTCTCCAACGCCTCCCTGGTTCCCTGAACACGCACATTCGCGCCGCTGGAACACACCCCCGCGACCCTGCCCACAAACTCGTGCTCAAAACGCTCAGATGACTCCCAATCGGCCGGCAAGCGCACCAACTTCGTCAAGGTGTCTTTAGAATAAAACTCCACAAGCGCCGCCACCGCGCCGTCGTCATCTACCCGGGCCGACACCAGGCGAGGCGTCCGCCAGGTGTGGTGTGCCAGCTCGGTTCGCTGGACCTTCCCCGTCTTCACATCCACCTTCAAAGCCATCGCCACCAACCTGCGACGAAAACTCTTTCGCTCGTGCTTCAGCGAAGCCCTCCCCACCAGGATCACCGACCCCAAAGACCCAAGCACCTTGATGTGAGACGGCGCAAACCTCTGCGGCAACACCGCCACAGGCTCCCAAACCCCCTGGTTCAAGCGCACCAACTCCGTCTTCCCTTTCTCCTCAACGCGGGGGCCTCGCACCGTCCACAGCTCACCTTTTTCGTACGCAAAGGCCTCACCATAAACGTGCACATCGTCCGTTACCGCCTTCTCCTTGGCCAAAAGCGTCCAAGACTCGCCGCTCACGGTCTCAAACCAGCCCCGCGCGCCGTCGTCGGCGTTCAACGCCCGGACCAGCATGCTGTCTGACGAAACCTCGCGTCCGTGGTGGGACAACCCCATGAGGTTCAAGAGACCGCCCTCACCGCGCGGCGACCAACTTGTGCGCAAACTCCGCTGGCGCCCCCAGGGATGCGGCAACTGAACCCATGACGGCGACGGCGACTCATCCCACCAGGGGCCACAGTCGATCGGCTCCCATCCAGGCTCCACCGCGCCCACCTTCTGCCCCAACGACATCAACTTCTCATGGCGAAGCGCCAGCGACTTGCAATAGGACAACAACTCTTCGGGACCAACGCGGTGAGGGGCTTTGCGCAGCGTGTGCATCAGAGTCTGAAGGCGCTCGGCCTCTTTTATAAGCGGCGACCCAAAGCGCCCGTGCCGATCCCACTTCACCCAGCGAAACTTCCACGTCGCGCCGCAGTGGCTCAGTATCTCAAAAAACCGTGCATCGCTCACCGATGCCCTTGCCAGCGCGGCGGAACCAAAAGATTCCGTCCCACCTTCACCCAAGACGCAGCGCTCGTAGTCCTGCCAGGAGGCAAACCACTTTGGCCAGAGGGTCTCCAGGCGGCGGCGCGTGTCTTGCTCTTCAAACCAGGGCTGCGCCACGGTCTGGTAGGCCTCAAAACCGCCCACAAGGAGCACCAAAACCACCAGCGCTCTCCACAGCGGTCTCAGGCTCGGACGGCGAGCCCCAAGTTCTTCGGGTGTGAGCGCTAACTCTCCCTCAAATCCATCCTGCTCTGTCTTTGGTTTGGGCATGGGTCAAAACCATCGTGAGCTGTGTTGATTGGAGAAAAGCAGGCCGTCGGCAAAAACCGCGTCCAGCTCCAGATGTGGCGTGTCTTTATTATACTGGATCCTTTTGCCAAATTGACAACGCTTTGAGCCATCACCGCAGCTCCAAATGACCGCGTGGTCGTGGTGCAGGCTCAGCGCCTTGAGGTCCGCAGGATCATCGTGGTTAAGCAGGACGCTGTCGCTCTCTCCGATGTGGACCTTCAGGAGGTTCAGATGACGGTCTTCTGGCCCCAACACATCCAAGCGCCAGCGATGGGTGCGCGCCCCCCAGGGCCGATCGGCGCCAAGCACAAAACGGCGGTTTTGAAGGCACGACACTTTAAACGGTCGGCCCTTGAAGTGCCCCGCGCAGTCTTTCCTTGATTTGCACGCATTCAGCCACGATGCCTGCGCGGTGGTCTTTTGCGCATGCACGCTGGCAAAGACAAACCCCCAGCCTTGCCCAGCGCACGCCATGGCCTCATCGGTGTAATAAGAGCCATCAAAGTCCTCGGACATCACCGGGGGCTTGTCCCAATCTGGCGACAACTCAAAGACCCGGACAAATTGGACCTTGTTGGTGTGGGTGATCACGACGGTGGCGCGGCCGTCGGCTTCGATCCGGGCCTGGGCGATGCGGTACCAGGGTCGGCTGCCTTCTCCGTACGACCTTTCGGCCAGCAAGCGCCACGCGTCCACCTGGGCGCTGTCCAGGGACACCCGCACAGCCACCACCAGGTCCTGACCGCCGGTTTTCATGGCGCCCAGAAGCGCCACCTGGTTCAAATCGGGCAGATGTTTGACGTGACTGGCCTGAAAATGCGCTGGCAAAGGAGCCACCACCGCCCACTCTTTGCCGGGGGCTTTGAGCATCAACTCTTCAACTGTTGAGCCCTCACGGTGGCGGACTGTCCACAGGCTGCCGTCGTCTTTCCAGTCAAATGTGCCCCGAAAACCGTCCTTTTGGCCGACTTTGGCCGTGATCTGCTCCCAGTTTTGGCCATCGCGGGTGCGCAGCCACACGCGCTCATCGGTTTTGTCGTTGATGGCGCGGGTCATCAGCCACGGCCCCTGGATGTGGGTGTTGTGTCCAACGCCGCGCCCTGTCTGCATTTGCCAGACCTCTTGCGGGTTCTGGTTGGACCACTCCAGATCCTCCACCCCCACATGCCTGAGCCTCCAGGGCACGCTGGGCTCCACCACCACACCTTCGGGGTTGGGCAAGGGATTGCATTGGGGCACTGTCGGGCTCAAATCCGATTGCTCTGCCGCCTTGAAGACCTCGCCCGTGGCCTGAGCGGCACGCTGCATGTTTTGACACACCGCCGTCAGCGACGCCTCAGAAGGCCGCTTGCCGCCGCCCTTGATCATCCTTGGCAACGCCACCAGACGCTCGCGCTGGACTTTGATGGCGTCCTTCAGCGCACCGTCGCCTCCAGCCGGTACACTCCAGTCGCTCAATGCCCCATCGAGCCGCTCTCGGCAGCGCCTCAACACCAGATCGACGTTTTGGCCCGTCTCCAACGACGCCGCAAAGAGCCCTGTCACACGGTTGTCCAGGTTCCGATGGGAGCCCAACACACACCGCTCATACCCATCCCAGGCATCGCGCAGTGGCTTCCATGACAGACGGCGCTCTTCAGCGGCGAGGTATGGAGCATCGGGGGTGTGTTTCTGGCTGGCTTGGGGTTCGTGGATGCGCAGCGTGTGGAACTCGTTGGGCAAGTGCACAAGCTGGTGCCACGCAGCGCAGCAGCACAAGACCACACCCCAAAAGAGGATCTTGCGCCACGACAAAAACCTTTGGCGCCGGTAACCCAGCTCTTCGGCTGTCAGCGGCGCGTCATCTTCCTGAGCCCTGGGCTCTTGTGGGCCCAATGTTGGCATGACCTAAAACCACCTTGAGCGATCTCCTTCGACAAAGAGTCGCCCTTGATAAAAGACCGCGCCGAGGTTCAGCCAGCCATCCCCGTCGCCTTCAAACTTGAGGGCCTCTTGCACGGTGCAGCGGTCCGCTTTGGGAGCGCACGACCACACAAACGCCCGGTCGTGCTGGATGGTCAGCACTTCGGGGGCCTGCTCCCCGCTGCGCACCGTCACGTGACGCCCCTCACCCCCCGAGGCCTCCATGAGCGATTGCCGCCCGCTCCCGTCCATCTCCATGCGCTGCAAGAGAAAGTGGTGCTTGGGGTACTCGTCGTGGCGAACGCGGTAGACCATGAACCGCTTTTGGCCCAGGCAGCGGATCGATTGAGGATAGAAATCCCAGGGCTCGGGTTCGGTGTGGCGCCGCAGCGCCCCGGCTTGCTCAAGCGTCTCAGCGTCTATCTTCAAGCCTCCCATCAAGGCCATCCACCGGTCATTTGCAACGCAGGAAAACACCCCTTCATCGGATGAGCCGTTGTAATGTTCCATGCTCTTGGGGGTCTCTTTGGACCAATCTGCGGGCACATCGCTGGCCCACAGCCAACACCCTTTGGAGCACCAACGGGTGATGGCGATGATGGCACCGTCGGGCTTGATGTGGGCTCTGGCCACCATCAAATCGCCTGCAAACCGAGACACCAATACCCTGGTCCTGGCTTGGCCACTGTCCAAATCAATGCGCACCGCCACCGTGGCAGCCTCCGGCGTCTGTCTGGAGCCCAGAACCACCACCTCGTTGGTCTTGGGGAGATGTTTGATGTGGCTGACGCGCAGCGTCTCGGGCAGCGTGGCCACCTCTTTCCAGGGTTGACCGGGGGCCTTGAGCATCAAGACACCAGGGGGCTCGTCTCCCACAAACTCGGGGCGACGCACCACCCAGAGCGCGCCGTCGTCCTGCCAATCAAAGGCACTCCAAAAACGGTCGCGTTTGGGTACCTTGGCCGTGACTTGCTCCCACTTTTGACCGTCCCGGGTGCGCAACCACACCCACTGACCGTTTGCATCATCGATCGCACGCGTCGCCAACCAATCCCCGCGCGCCTCCACATCCAGTCGGGCCGTGGTGGGCTCCATCCGCCAGACTTTCTCGGGGTTGTCCTGGGACCACGCCAACTCCGTCATCCCAATGTGCCGCAGCCCTTCGGGCAGGGTCGGCTCCACCACGGACGTTTGAGCGTTGAACCAGCGCCCACACTCAAAATTGCGCACGGCCAGTTCGCCGTTTTCAGCCAACGCGGACACGCCCTTGAGCGAGGCCGCCACCACCTGCATCGACTGGCAAAATCCCCCGAGTGACTCCTCTGAAAGCGTTACGGGTTTGTCCTTGGACAACGGCGGCAAGGCCTTCATCTGGCCATGGAGGGCGTTGATCTGCTCGATCAGCGCGTTGTCGTGCCACGAGGGCATGGTCCAGCGCCCCATGGCCTTGTTCAGCGCCGCGCGACACTGGATCAGCGACTTGTTGGGTGTTTTTTGCTCCAAAAACGCCGCTTGGAGCCCATAAACACGGTTTGGCTCATCCACATGAGGCCCCAAAACGCACTTTTCGTACCCGTCCCAGGCCTGCTGCCATTGGACAAAGCGCTCTGCGGCGCGCTGTCGAGCCTCCCGATCCTCTTTGGCGGGCTCGTAAACAAAGGCGTAGATGCAAAAACCGCCCACCACCACCACCACCCAGAACGTCATCATCCACAACGGGCGCATGCTTGGGCGGCGGTACCGCAGCTCCTCCTTGGTCAGGTGCGGCTCATCTTCAACGTGGACGTCTTCCTGCATCGCACCTCTCCTCTCATCACACCGGGGGTCATCCATGGCTACGCGCAGCGCGCATCTTTTGGTCATTCTGACACAGACAGCGCACGGCCCAAAGCACTCCTTGACCGCCCAAACCCCATAAAATCGACCTTCACAAGCACTGCACATCATCTCAGAAGGTGAAAAAATGGACCACCAAAAAAATGCTCAGCACTGCTGACATAACGGTGGCAGCAGGGGGGTGCTACCTTCCATTTGTTCGCAGGAACACATTATGTTCGGGCGTTGGATAGACGTCCGAAGTTTGCAAAACCGACACAAAAACCCCAAAGGACCGGCCATGACCCCCATCCTCTACGGACATCCCTTCTCCCAGCATTCTCGCCGTGTCACCTCGCTGCTCGAAGAAGAGGGCATCGACTACGAATTTCGCATGGTTGATCTGGTCAAGGGCGAGCACGTCTCACCGTCCTATCTGGCCATCAACCCCAACCATCAGGTGCCCACGCTCATTGACGGCGACATCAAGCTGCACGAGTCCAACGCCATCCTGCGCTACCTCTGCCTCAAACACGACCTGACCGATTGGTACCCCAGCGACCTCAAAACGCGCGCCACCATCGAACAGTGGCTCGACTGGAACCAGTGCCGTCTGAGCCGCACGGTCACCGACGTGGTCCTCAACACCGTATTTTTGGGCGAACACGGTGACAAAGCCGCCATTGAGCGCGGCCACAAAGCCCTTGAAGAGCTGTTGCCCATCCTCTCGGACGGTTTGGCCAACACGGCCTTCATCGCCGGTGACAAACCCAGCATCGCCGACATCTCGCTGGGCGCCAACATCACCCACCTGGCCCTGGCCGGCGCCGCCCCCACCCAGCCCAACATCACCCACTGGCTGGGACGCGTGATGGACATTGAGGGCTTCCGCAAGGCGATGCCTCCCAAACCTGGACAGTGATGCGACGCGCTGACCGACTCTTTCAGATCATTCAGATCCTGCGCTCGGCTCGAAAGCCGATCACGGCCCGGCAACTGGCGCAGGAATTGGAGACCTCTGTGCGCACCATCTACCGGGACATCGCCGAGTTGATGGCCCAGCGCGTGCCCATTCAGGGCGAAGCGGGCATCGGGTACGTCCTCAAGCGCGGCTACGACATGCCGCCGCTGATGCTCACCGCCGACGAGATCGAGGCCGCCGTGCTGGGCGCGCAGTGGGTCGCCGCGCAGGGGGATCCGGCCCTGGCGCGCGCCGCCCGCGACCTCGTCCGCAAGATCCACGACGTGGTCCCCGAGCACCTGCGCCCATTGGTCATCGACGCCGGGGTGACCATCGTGGGCAAACGCCAGATTCTGCCCGACGCGCTGGACATGCAGGCGGTGCGGTGCGCCATCCGGGACCAACGCAAAATCCACCTGCGCTACGGCGACCACAAAGACCAGACCACTGAGCGGACCATCTGGCCCATCGCCGTGGCCTACTTTGAGCGCGCCCGACTCATCGTCGCCTGGTGCCAACTTCGCCAGGGGTTCCGCCACTTTCGCACCGACCGCATTCAAAGCGCCCAATTCCTTGATGAGCGCTTTGATCAAAGCATCACCAAGCTGCGGGCCAAATGGTGGGAGGGCGAGCAACGCAAGCGCTGCTTCAACCCCAGGGACCCCAACGTTCAAAAAGGTGCCTCACACCTGCTCGATTGATCCCCCAAAACGGCCAATATGGTGTAAAAACATTGCCCGACCGCGTCTTTGCCCCCTGAAGGCCTGGTCCTGTCGAGCCAAGCTCCCGTCACCAGTGGGCCGACAACGGCCAAGATCGCCCTCGACGCCCTCCCACGTGCCCCCGGCACGAGTTCGGTTGTCAAAAGCGATCTTGTCTCGTTCTCGTCACCACTGGACTCGGTCCCCTTAGCGCAACAGGTCCCGGTTCCATTTGCGGTCGCAGTTCGAGATGCTTGCCTGGGCCGATCCAGGCACCAACACACACAACATACCCACACACCTGTCGCGCCCTGACATTGAGCGGCCACAGGTCCCTGTGCGCTTTGAAAGAACGGACGATGGCCATGGAAATTGTGGGCATTGCCCCCAATCTGGTTCAGGTGCTGGCCTGGACCATGGGGCTTTACGTTGTTTTGATGTTTGGGATCAGCTTCTACGCCCAAAAACGCGTGGAGAGCGCCGAAGACTTTGTCGTGGCGGGGCGTCGGCTCTCGCTGCCGCTGGCCACCGCCACGCTCCTGGCCACATGGTTTGGCGCGGGCACCTTGATGACGGCCACCGACGAGGTGCGCCAACGCGGTGTGGAGGCCGCCACGCTCGACCCGCTCGGCGCGGGCCTGTGTCTGCTGCTGGTCGGCGCCTTCTTTGCCGCCCCACTCTGGAAGGAAAAACTCATCACGCTGCCCGAACTCTTTGGGCGCCGGTACGGCCCCAGCACGGGGGTTTTTAGCGCCGCGCTGATGATTCCGCCCTACCTGGGTTGGATTGCGGCCCAGTTCATTGCTTTGGCACAAATCCTTGAACTCTTCTTTGGACTGCCCGTCGGCGTCGGGGTCGCACTGACGGCGGTGGTGGGCCTGGGATACACGCTTTTGGGCGGGATGTGGGCGGTGACGCTGACCGACACGGCCCAGATGATCCTCATCGCCGTGGGGTTGGTTGTGATGACGGCGGTGGTCGCCGGTCACATGGGCGACGGCAGCGTGGCGCAGGGGCTGACCCAGATATGGGAGCAGACCCCAGAAGCAAAGCGCGCCTTGATCCCGACCGAAAAGCTGGGCGCGTTTATGGGCTGGGTGGGGGTCTTGTGTGCGGGGTCGCTGGGCAACATCCCATCCCAGGATGTGATGCAGCGCGTCTTTTCGGCCCGCTCGGCCAGCACCGCGCGCTGGGCCTGTCTCATCGGCGGCGGCCTCTACATCGCGCTTGGCAGCGTCCCCGTGGTCCTGGGGCTGGCGGGCGCCGCCCTCTTCTCTCCCGAGCAAACCCAGGCCACCTTGCCCATGCTGGCCAGTCTTTTTCTGCACCCCGCGCTGGCGGTGCTTTTTGTCCTGACGCTCCTGTCGGCGGTGCTCTCCACCCTCGACAGCGCCCTTTTGGCCCCCGGCACCGTCCTGGCGCGCGATCTGCTGGCCAGAACCAAGCGCTTCAAGCCCCAAAACGCCGATTCGGGCGGTCTGGGGCTGGTCCGGCTGAGCGTGACCCTCGTCGCCGCCGTCAGCCTGGGCCTGGCCTACGCCGGAGAGAGCGCCTACAGCCTGCTCGAATCTGGCTATGAGCTGGGCATGGTCTCGTTGATGGCCCCGCTGACCTACGCCGTTTACTCCAAAGTCACGGCGCGCACCCCGGCGCTGGCCTCGATGCTCAGCGGCACCGCGCTCTGGCTCATCCACGCTGCTTTGGGCTGGGAAGACTTCCTGAACATCGAGGGTTTCTGGGTCCCCATGGCCCTGGTCTGCACCCTCGTCTCGTACGCCGCCTTCCCGCTAGCCGCGAAGGTGTCCCAAAGGGACGCCGAGTAAGATGGATTTTGCTCAGGCACCGAGCGCCTGGGTGGGGTCCAGGCCCAAGCGGCGCGCGTTGCCGTGGAGGACCTGGGCACGCTCGGTGGGGCGGCCTTCGGTGGCCATGAGGACTTTGGCCAGCCCGGCGCTCTGGTGGTAGAAGGGCCAATCGGTGCCAAACATCAGACGATCAATGGGGACCTCGTTGACCAAACGGCGGACGTTGGTGGCACTCTGGCTGGCGATCTCGCACATGACGTTGTCGTAGCTGTTGACCAGCTCGATGCCCATGTCCATCTGCAGCGCGCCCGAGTGTCCCAGCACAAAGGTCGTATCGGGGTTGTCGCGCACCGCCTTCCAGTAGTGTTTGACCTGACTGCAATACCGCCCCCAACGCCCCTCAATGTCCACCGGGCCGCAGTGCCAGAAGATCGTCAACCCCAGCTCGCCGCACACCCGGTACACCTCCAAACAGCGCGGATGGTCGGGGGGGAGCATCTGCACGGAAGGGTGAATCTTAACGCCGCGAGCCCCTGCGCGCTTTTGGCGCTCCAGACGCTCGGCAAAGCCCTTTTCCATCGGGTGGACCGAACCAAAGGGGACCAACGGCGCGTGCTTCTTGGCGACCTTGAGGTAGGACTCGGCGTTGTTGGAGATCTTGGGCAGCTCAATGGGCAGCAGCACCGAGGCGATCACCCCCAGATCCTCCATGTCCTGCAAGAGGTTGGGTGCGGTGTGGGTGTCGCGCATCCCTGGCCAACCCAGCGCGCCGCCCAACCCCAGGTCGGCCTTCATCGCCTTCATGTGCTCGGGCGTGAAGTTGCGGTTGGCGTAGACGTCCAGGTCAATGGGGGCGTCCAGCGGCAGATAGTGCTCGGCAGGGCGCGGCGATGAATCGAGGTCGACCGTGTCCCGGCGCAAAAACGAGAGCGCAAGGTGAGTGTGGACATCAATGGCTGGACCCAAATCGGGATCTCGAACCAGACGCCCATTGCGCATTTCAAACCACGGAAGCTCCGCCAGCGCGTAACTGGACGGGTAATAGGTCGGGTAGGTCATCTCCAGGTCTCCGCAGGGGTTTTGCAACAGGGTACGCGACGCCCCTGGTTATACCGCAAGACGCCCCCAAGCTCACCCTTGGCGCAAACCCGCCGCCATGTGGTCCACAAAGGCCCGCACGCGCCCAGCCACATACTGTCGCTTGGGATAGAGGGCGTAGACCGACCAGCCAAAGTCCACCGTGCCATCAAGGATGCTGATGAGCCGCCCTGTGGCCAACGCGTCCGCCACCAGAAAGCGGGACACGACCGCCACCCCGTGACCCGAGATGGCCAGATCCCGGACCACGGTGGGGCTGTTGATCTTGATGGGGCCGGTGACCGGCACACTCACCTGGCGACCGTCCACATTAAAACGCCAGGTGCCGGGCTGACGGAAGTTGGTGTCGATCAGGCAGGCGTGGTCACGCAGATCCTCGGGGCGCGCTGGCGTGCCCGCGAGCGCCAGATAGGACGGGGCGGCGACCATGCACATGTCGGCGGGGGCAAGACGACGCGCCATCAACGACGAGTCTTTGGGGTTGGTCACGCGGATGGCCACATCAAAACCCTCGTTGATGATGTCCACGCGGCGATAGGTCAGGTAGAGGTCAAGCTCGATTTGCGGATAGCGGGCGGTAAACTGCGAGAGCATCATGGCCTGGTAACGCTGCACAAACCCGGGCGGCGCAGTGATCCGGAGCACGCCGCGCGGCGCCACATGATCCTGGCGCAGGTCCGCCTCCATGACCTCCAACGTCTCCAACATCGCCACGCACTTTGGATGGTAGCGCGCCCCTGCCTCAGTCAAGCGCAGCGCGCGCGTGGTCCGATGCAGCAGCTCCACCCCCAGGTGAGCCTCCAACGCAGAGATGTATTTGCTGACCGCCGCTTTGGAGCGCCCCCAACGCCGCGCCGCCTCAGAGAAGCTCCCAGCCTCCACGACGCGCACAAAAGCTTCCATCAAGAGCAGTCTGTCCATGTTTTTTGCGCCTCGACTGTTTCTAAACCAGAAACAAATCAAACCACAAAGCCGCCATTAACACCAATAACAGTTCCAATCCACAAGCCAAACAACCGCACCACAAACGCCCAAAACCATCTGGAACCATTTATTTCCGACCTGTTTCCACCTTAAAAATGCGCTCAATCGGTTCGTCTTACTCCGCACTCAACACCACACAAACAAAACCAAAAACATCGACCATCACGACACGGAACAAAACACTTCCAGACAAAACAACACGTACATCAACGCCAATAAAGGCGTCACCTCGACACCCAAGAGAGCCTCAACGGCGCAAACCCGTCGCCAAATCCACCTGCACGTCACCAGGGCCAAAGACGGCGGCAAAAAACGCCCCCACAACAAGCGCAATTCACCCCCAACGCAGTCTCTTTGTGCAAACCACCACCCAAGGCGTACACAACCCCTCAAACACCGCTTTTGGATGCACCATGGGCAGAGGTCAGCCTTGAACCAAAATATGTGAATACAGACATTAAGCAGAAATCAATCAGGAGAGGGGCCGCGCTCTTGTTGGACATCCACCCAGACATCCAGGTCGCCCTCGATGAGCGCCGACAGCCAGGTCGCCATGGTCAGCCCATCGATCTCGGTGGTGTTGATGCCGCCAATGACCAGTTCGCCGCTGATCAGGTCGGTCAACGTATCGGGAGGGACTTCAACGGCCCCCAGATCCGTGCCGATGATCCCAGTGGCGTCCCCCAGCAGCGAGGTGTGTTGGATGCCGTCATTGATGAAGCGCCGGAAGCGCTCGGGGTGGGCTTGATGAAGGCGCTCGGTCTGCTCGTCCAGGCCATCGGCAAAGTTGTCCGAAGGGCGCTGGAAAAAGGTGCGCGCCAGGATGGCATCATACCAAGCGCTGTAGAGTCCAATCCGAACATCGGGCTCGCGCTCCAGAAAATAACCCACCACACCAGTCAGGTGACCGTTGCTCTGGCACTGCGGGCAATCCTTGGGCAAAAAGCGCAGCATGTTGAACTCTTCAAGCACGCCCTGGATGAACTCAGGCTCGTTGTGGCGCCCCAACCCAATGCCCGAATCCGCCATCATGACCAACTCGGCGTCGGGGTAGTAGTGGCGCACAAGCGGCCCCCCGAGCATCATCCCATACGCGCCGCCCGAGCTGCCCGCCAGCAAGATGCGTCGGGGGTTTGGAAAGTGCTGCAGTGAGACCTCCAGGGCGGCGGTTAAGTTGGCCAGACCCCGGTGATGGCGAGTGCCGTTGCCGTTGAGGTTGTCGTCAATCGAGACGTCACCGGCAAAGAATGACCCATCGCAGTACGGCAGATAGACCACGTCCCAGTCGGCCACGGGGTTTTCGGGCAGGTCGGGGCGCAAAATGTCCACGCCAGGGATCCCGGCGGGCGCTTTGGTGACCGCCAGACAAAACTCGGACAAACACGCCCCGCCGCCCTGGAGGAAAATCACCAGATCTTCCGAGTCCCGCTCGCGGACGCTCATCCGATAGGGGTCCCCGCGCATGCAAATCGGCCCTTCTTCGGGGTCAAAGGTGTAGGTGGTAGTGTTGTCGTCGACGTCTTCTTCAATGGGGGTGATGGCGCCGCTGTAGAGGGTCAGGCCAAGCTCCTGGGCCAGCGACGGTTGGGCGTCATCGGCGGCGGGCTCGTCGGCGGTGTCCTCACCGCAAGCGGCCAGCGCCGCCATCCACACGCACAACCCCATCAATACAATGCGCAAACGCCCCATGACCCCACCCCGACGTCTTTCTGGTCCACTCTCAGACCAAACCAGAGATGAAAGACTCACTTTGCCTCTGATTTGGCATCAGTCCCAATCGCCCTCGATGGTACCATTGAAGCGTTTTTTAAGACCAGTCCAGCAGCCTGCGTAGTCGCTCTGGAGCCCGTCGGAGTCGGCGGCAAAGCGGGTGATGTGCTGCGGGAAGCGGGTTTCAAACATAAACGCCATGGTGCCCGAGAGCTTGTGGGGCGCCAAATCAGAGCGGGAGGCCTTCTCAAAACCAAAGGCGTCCGGGCCGTGGGGCAGCATCATGTTGTGCAGGCTCATGCCGCCGGGGACAAAGCCCTTCTCTTTGGCGTCGTACTGGCCGTAAATCAGGCCCATGAACTCGGACATGACGTTGCGGTGGTACCATGGGGGGCGGAAAGTATCCTCGGCGACCATCCACCGCTCGGGGAAGATCACAAAGTCGATGTTGGCGGTGCCCTCTTCGCCGGACGGCGAGGTGAGCACGGTGAAGATGGAGGGGTCGGGGTGGTCAAAGAGGATGGCGCCGACCGGGGAGAAGGTGCTCAGGTCGTATTTGTAGGGTGAGTAGTTGCCGTGCCAGGCGACGACATCCAGGGGGCTGTGGTCGATCTGGGTGTTGTAGAAGCGGCCACACCACTTGATGGTGATCTGACAGGGCTCGTCGCGGTCTTCAAAGGCGGCCACGGGGGCCTTGAAGTCACGGGGGTTGGCCAGACAGTTGGCGCCGATGGGGCCACGGTCAGGCAGGATGAAGCGGGCGCCGTAGTTTTCACAGATGTAACCGCGCGAGGGCCCATCGGGCAGCGACACCCTGAAGAGCAGGCCACGGGGGATGGAGACGATCTCGCCGGGGCTGGCCTCGATGACGCCCATCTCAGTGTCGATCTTGAGCGCCCCCTGCTGGGGCACCAGGATCAGCTCGGCGTCGGCGTTGATGAAGAAGTTGTCGCCCATGTCGGCGTTGGCCACGTAGGTGTGGCTGGCCATGCCGACCTGGGTGTGGACGTCACCGGCGGTGGTCATGGTCCGCACGCCTGCCAGAAAATCGGTGGCATCGGCGGGGATCTCCACCGGATCCCAGCGCATGGGCCCAAAGGGGACCTCGGCCTCGTGCTGTTCGGGGGCGCTGCGCCACAATGGGTAGGCGGTGGGCTTGTAGCGGCCCACCTGACGGACCGAGGGACGGATGCGGTAAAGCCAGGTGCGCTCGTTGGCGGCGCGCGGTGCGGTAAAGGGCGACCCCGAGAGCTGCTCGGCGTAGAGCCCGAAAGGGCAGCGCTGGGGCGAGCTGCGGCCCTGGGGCCAGGCCCCAGGCAGGCTCTCTGTCTCAAAGTTGTTTCCAACACCGGTCATGTAATCGATGGTCATCTTCCATCCTCCATCGTGGCAACCCCCAAAATCTTCAAGCGCGCCGTCCAACGCAGCTTGTACCGGCACGCTATGACCAGCGCCAAGCCCCGTCAAGCCTTCGAAACGACCTCGCCGCCCTCAAAAAAGAAGGATCTGACATTGACTTTGGCCTTCACGTGCCGAAAGTCCACGCGTTTTCAAGCGACTCGCCCTTAAAGCGCCTCCTTGCACGTGGCTTACAAAGCGCGAGACCTCAACCAATCGGGAAGGAAGATGAGCCAGAAACCGACCATCATTTACACCAAGACCGACGAAGCCCCCGCCCTGGCGACCCACTCTCTGCTGCCGATCATCCGCGCGTTCAGCGCGCCGACGGGGATCAATGTCGAGCTGCGCGACATCTCGCTGGCGGGTCGGATCATCGCCACCTTCCCCGAGTTCTTGAACGAAGATCAGCGCCAGGACGATGCGCTGGCCGAGCTTGGCCGCCTGGCCAAGACCCCCGAGGCCAACATCATCAAGCTGCCCAACATCAGCGCCTCGGTGCCCCAGCTCAAGGCCGCCGTGGCCGAGCTTCAGGCCAAGGGCTACGCCCTGCCGGACTACCCCGAGGAGCCCAAAAACGACGAAGAGCGCGCCATCCAGGCCCGCTACAACACCGTCAAGGGCAGCGCCGTCAACCCGGTCCTGCGCGAGGGCAACTCCGACCGCCGCGCCCCCGGCGCCGTCAAGCAGTACGCCCGCAACAACCCCCACTCCATGGGCGCCTGGAGCGCTGACTCGGCCTCCCACGTCTCGACCATGTCCAGCGGCGACTTCCGCCACAACGAAAAGTCTGTGACGGTCGGCGACGCCACCACCGCCCGGATTGAGCACGTCGATGCCGACGGCAACGTCACCGTCCTTAAAGACGGCGTGGCGCTGCAGGCCGGCGAGGTGATCGACGGCACCTTCCTGAGCAAGAAAGCGCTGCTGGCCTTCCTGGCCGAGCAGGTCAAGGACGCCAAAGACAAGGGCGTGCTCTTCTCGCTGCACATGAAGGCGACCATGATGAAGGTCTCGGACCCGATCATCTTTGGCCACGCCGTGCGCGTCTTCTTTGCCGACGTCTTTGAAAAACACGCCGCCACCCTTGATGACCTGGGCGTGGACGTCAACAACGGCTTTGGCGACCTGCTCTCCCGTCTGGACCAGCTGCCCGCCGACAAGCGCGCCGAGCTGGAGGCCGACATCCAGGCCGCCTACGACAACGGCCCCGACCTGGCCATGGTCAACTCCGACAAGGGCATCACCAACCTCCACGTGCCCAACGACGTCATCATCGACGCCTCCATGCCCGCCATGATCCGCACCTCGGGCTGCATGTGGAACAAAGAGGGCAAGACCCAGGACACCAAGGCCACCATCCCCGACAGCAGCTACGCCGGCATCTACCAGGAGGTCATCGACTTCTGCAAAAAGCACGGCGCCTTTGACCCCACCACCATGGGCAGCGTGCCCAACGTGGGGCTGATGGCTCAGAAGGCCGAGGAATACGGCTCCCACAACAAGACCTTTGAACTGGCCGCCGACGGCCTGATCCGCGTCGTGGACGCCGAGGGCAATAGCCTGATGGAGCACAACGTGGAGCAGGGCGACATCTGGCGCATGTGCCAGGTCAAGGACGCCCCCATTCAGGACTGGGTCAAGCTGGCCGTCACCCGCGCCCGCGCCACCGGTTCCCCGGCCGTCTTCTGGCTCGACGCCGAGCGTCCCCACGACGCCCAGCTCATCGAGAAGGTCAACGTCTACCTCAAGGACCACGACACCGACGGCCTGGAGCTGCACATCAAGTCCCCGGTCAAGGCCATGGCCTTCTCGCTCGAGCGCATCAAAGAGGGCCAGGACACCATCTCGGTCACCGGCAACGTCCTGCGCGACTACCTCACCGACCTCTTCCCCATCCTGGAGCTGGGCACCAGCGCCAAGATGCTCTCCATCGTGCCCCTGATGAACGGCGGCGGCCTCTTTGAGACCGGCGCGGGCGGCTCGGCCCCCAAGCACGTTCAGCAGTTTGAGAAAGAGAACCACCTGCGTTGGGACTCCCTGGGTGAGTTCCTGGCCCTGGCGGTCTCCATGGAGCACCTGGCTGGCCGTTACAACAACGCCAAGGCCCGCATCCTGGGTGAAACCCTCGACGCCGCCACCACCAAGCTTCTGCTCAACCGCAAGTCCCCCTCGCGCAAGTGCGGCGAGCTGGACAACCGCGGCAGCCACTTCTATCTGGCGCTCTACTGGGCCCAGGCCCTGGCCGAGCAGGATCAGGACGGCGACCTGAGCGCCCACTTTGCCCCCGTGGCCAAGAAACTGGCCGACAACGAAGCGCAGATCGTGGCCGAACTCAACGCCGCCCAGGGTCCCGCCCAGGACATCAAGGGCTACTACCAGCCCTCCGACGAGCTGGCCGCCGCCGCCATGCGCCCCAGCGCCCTGCTCAACGGGATCATCGACAACATCTGATGGCGCCTATTTGAGTGTTCTCCGCCATGCCTGAGCGCATGGCGGAGCCCAAAGGCTCCCTTTTCGGGGGCCTTTTTGCGTTTTTGACCTGATTTGGCCTGAATGGACCTGAATTTGGATCAAATGCGATGAAAACGGGCTGGAACCCATATCTTCCGCGCCCTTGCGCTGCACGGCGGTGCTATCCAACCAAGCGCTGGATGGCGCGCTGAACCTCCGCGAGGGCCTGGGTCAATTCCTCGTCGTCGGCTTCATCGCCGGGGAAGAGGGTTTGGGGCTCGATGGGCTGGCCGACCTTGAAGCGTATGGTCCAGGGGATGATGGGGGCAAAGGTCAGCGGTGAAGAGAGCCACAGGAAGATGGCGGGGACCTTGACCCACACCGGCAAGGGGGTCAGCGCCAGAGCCCCGGTGCCCAAGACGGCCAGGAGGCTGACGCCCCAACGCTTGAGGCCCATCAGGCGCGGGACCACAAGGACGGTGGCCAGCGCCCTGGAGCGCAGCAAAATGGGGGCGGTGAAGTGGCTGCCGGTGATGCCCATGGGGACAATGGGGACGCCAGCCTGACGGGCGATGCGCAAAAAGCCTTTGCGGCCACCAAAGTCCACGCGGCCTGCCTGCCAGATGGGGCGCAGCGTTTCGTGATCGCCGCCGGGGAAGACCAGAATAGGCACGCCCTTGTCCAGGGCGTCGTAGGCGGCCTCGTAAGTGGAAGGGATGGTGCCGATGTGGGGGTGGATGGCCTTTAGAGGCCATATTTTAAAGCCCATATGGTGGGCAAAACCCGCCAGCGGGCGCTCCGGGGGGACGTCTCGGGCATAGAGCGAGACAAAGGAGAAGATTTCGGCCAGCCCCATACCCGCGGAGTGGTTGGCGACCAACAAAAAGGGCCGGTCAGCGGGCAGGTGTTCAAGGCCGCTGATGGTGGGCCTGAAGAGCACACGGACCACGGGCATGAGGCGCTTAAGAATGAAACGCCGTGCCCAGGGGCTGACGTGTCCGGGGTTGGGAACGACCATGGTTGGGGACCGTGTTTGGGGCGATTCAGGGTGTGTTTGCAAACAGGGAGGGGTTTCAAACACACCCTGGCATCAACCCGTCTTAAAGACCTTGCCAAGCGCGTCCACTAGGTGATCCCACACGCGCGACACTCTGGGGTTGCGGTGCAAATCGGGCGGCGCCGCCAGCCAAACGGGCAAACCGGGCATTTTGACCTCGGGAAAGAGGCGCATCAACTCAGAGCGCTGGCCGATCCAGTCGGGCAGCACCGCCACACCCAGCCCGGCCTCTGCCACACGGGCATGGTGGAGGTATGAGTCGCAGCGGAAGACAAAATCATCGCGCTGAAAGTGGTAGCCCATCTCGGCGGCGTGCTCAATCCAGGCCATGAAGCGGTCAAAGCCGATGAGTTGGTGCTCTTTGAGTTCGTCAAGGTGCAGGGGGCGGCCGTGGACGTCGAGGTAGGCCTGCGAGGCGTAAAACCCGCGGGCGCTGTAACCACACTGGCGCGCGATCAGATCGAGCTGCTGGGGGCGGTAGAGGCGCACGGCGATCTCGGCCTCGCGCAGCATCAAGTTGACCGGCACGTCTTCGAGCACCAGATCGATGGTGATCTCGGGGTGAGTCTCCTTGAGGCTCACCAGCCAGTCGGGCGCAAAGTACCAGCCGAAGTTGTGGGACATCGTCACGCGGACGCTGCCCCCCTCCTCTTCGGACAGACCGACTGCCTGACGCTCAAAGGCTTTGACCGAGCGGCGCACGTCCAACGCCCGCTCAAAGAGCGCGCTGCCCTGCTGCGAGAGCACCAGATTGCGCCCGCTGCGCTCAAAGAGGCTCACCCCCAGCGCGTCCTCAAGCTGCTTGATGTGCCTTGAGAGGGTGGGCTGGCTGATGCCGCTTTGCTTTTGAGCCAAGTACATCGTGCCCGCATCGGCGACCGCCACAAAGCTGCGCAGCCACCTCCAATCCATATCCAACACCGCAGCGCCTCCAAAAAGTTACTTTTATTTTCGAATCACTTGACATCAAAATTAGAGCTTTTCAATTCAAAATACAAACCCTACCTTGGTCTCAGCCAACAAACGGGGCCACCCAAACGGTCAACACCGTCCACACTTTTCACGATGAGGTTCAGGATGACATCACCCATACGCACAGTGACGCTCAGCGCCGTTTTGTGCCTGGCCACCATCGCCGCTGCAGGCTGCTCCAACGTCGAGGAGAAGCTGGCCACATCACCGCTGATTGGGGCCGAGCGGATCAAGGTCAGCGGCACCGGAAAGGTGCAAGAGGTGATGGCCACCGGACGGTACGTCTACATGCGCCTGGACTCATCCAAACCGGGCGTCTGGCACGTTGTCACGGGCAACGCCCCCGAGGTCGGCCAGAGCGTCACCTACCGAGGATACGCCAAGCTCGACAACTTCCGCTCGCCCACATTGGACCGCAGCTTCGACAAGCTCATCTTCGCCTCCACCAAAACCCCCGGCCTTGCCAAAAAGGAAGACTGAAACCCCATGAAAACCAAGACCCTCATGACCCTCTTTGCCATCGCTGTGCTCGCCCTGGGTGCCTGCTCCGACGACGACAGCGACACCAACGACGCGGCCAACAACACCGCCAACAACACTGCAAACAACGACGACGGCAACAACGACACTGAAAACAACGCCGTCAACAATGACGACAACAACGACGATAACAACGACGATAACAACACCCCGGACGACGCGGCGTGTCAGGCGCATGTCCTGCCCGACGACTTCAAGATCGACGACGCCATCGGCCCCATGGGTGACCCCGCCAACTGGCCCCAGGAGATCCCCCCCACGGCCGTCGTCTCGACCACCTACCTGCGCCTGCAAGAAAACGACACCGCCGAGGCCGCCTTTGACGAGATCATGGCCCCCATCATCGGAGACCTGCTGGGCTCTGAAGGCTTGATGGGCGTGTCGTTTGCCAGGTCTCGCTCCTGCGAGGTCACCCGGACCCTGTCTTTGTGGGAGACCGAGGAAGCGATGATGAACTTTGTGCTCGGCGAGGCTCACCTCAACGCCATTCAGCGCGTGGGTGAGGTCAGCCGTGGCGGCTCGATCACGGATCACTGGCCCGCCAGCGACTTTGAGACCCTCAACTGGGAGAGCATCATCCCTGAGCTCGTCAACCACGACGGCCCGGTTTACTGAACCCTCTCCACCACCGGGATGACGGCCCTCCAGGCCGTGTCATCCCCTTCTCTCAAGGACCACCACCCCATGCCCACCCCACGCCCATGGATCACGGGAGCCCTGATGGCGCTCCTGGTCGCCCTTGCAGGCTGCGCCAGCCTCTCCAGCGCCCACACCAGCCGCGCCGACCCCTCACTTCAGGTCCACACCCTGCGCGAAGGCTACGCCAACGCGCACCTGATCGTGCAGGGGCAGCGCAGCGTCCTCATCGACAGCGGCCTGGAAGAAAACGCCCAAGCCCTCGAAGCGCGGATCCGGGAGGTGGGCGTGGACCCGGCCACCCTCGACGCCATCATCATCACCCACGGCCACGCCGACCACGCCGGCGGCGCCGAGCACTTCCAGCGCCTCTATGGCACCACCATCATCGCGGGCACTGGGGATCACGGCATGTACGCCACCGGCCAGCACCGCGACGAGCCCATGTGCCCGGTGGGTTCGGTGGCCGAAGGCCGCATGGAAGACGATCGACACCAGACCTACACCCCGGTGTCGATCGACATCGCCGTCGAGGACCAACCCCTCGACCTTCACAAAATCGCAGGCATCCAAGGCCAGATCGTCCCACTGCCGGGCCACACCCCCGGCTCGTTGGTGGTGGTCTTTGACCGCTTTGCCGCAGTCGGCGACCTGCTGCGCGGCGAAATCCTGGGCTCGGACGCCGCCATCCACTTCTACATGTGCGATCTTGAAGACAACCGCCGGGACATCCGCGCGCTGCTCGACACGTTGGCCCCCAAAGCCGACGTCTTCCTGGCCGGACACTTTGGCCCGCTCGACCGCAGCGACCTCGAAGACCTCCTGGCCGACTGGTCCCCGTGACCAAAGATGGGGGTCGCACCTGCGCAAAGCCGCCACAGCGCTTGCGCGCATGGTCAAAGTGCCCGCCTGGGGCTACCTTCCGTGGGGAGAACACCAACCACGGAGGCCCACCATGGCAGACATCCTGATGATCCACGGCAGCGCGTCCAGCGGGCGCTTCTGGAAACCCTTTGTGACCCTGCTTGGCGACCGCGCCAACGACCGCCAGATCGCCGCCCCAGACCTGCCCGGCGCAGGCAAAAACCCCGTGCTGGAACGCGGCCAACCCGGCGGCCTGGACGCCGACATCGAAGCGCTGCTGCCCGCCATCGACGGCCTGGGCGACGAGGTGGACATCGTCGGTCACAGCTACGGCGGCCTGCTGGCGCTGCGCCTGGCCTTGCTGCGGCCCCAGAAAACGCGCCAGGTCATCGCCCACGAGTTTGTCTGCTGGCAGGCGCTGGCCCGCTTTGGCACCCCCCAGGACATCCAAACCCTCGAAGCCTTCTCCAAAGAGACGCGCCTCCTCTCAGAAGATTACGGCGGCACCGAAGGCTGGACGCGTGAGTTTCTGGAGTTCTGGAACGGCCCCACCGCCTGGACCAGCCTCCCGCCGCGCTTTCAGCAACACACCGTCGCCCGCGCCTGGAAGAGTTTCCTCGAAGTCCGCGACGTCTTCGCCGACACCACACTGGTCGATCGCGCCGCCACCTTCCCCGTCCCCGTGCGCATCACCACCGGCACCCACAGCCCCGCCGCCGCGCGCCGCGTTCTGACGCTCTTTGCCCCCCACTTCCCCGACGCGCGCCTCCAACCCATCCCCGGCGGCCACCTGGCCCCCATGACTCATCCCGAAGGTTTTGCCAAACCAGCTCTGCAATGGCTCGACAACCCACACCACGATGGGCATGTATAGGATCCAAGATCCACACAGACCGGAGAGGTGCATTGGCCAACCCACGCCAACAACAAGACACACCACCCCAGCGCACCGCTCCCTGGCCACCCTGGCTCCAAGGGCTCGCCTTTAACCTCCTGTGCGGGCTCTACTTCTGGGCTCTGGCCCCCATCGTCATCGACGCCGCAAACCACAGCGTCCAGGGTGATAAGACCATCGCGGCCCCGTGGCTGGGCGTCCTGCTCATTGTGCTCTCTGTGGCCGAGGCCTGGGCCTTGCCGCGCAAAATGGCCCAGGTCAACCGCACCCTCAGCACCCAAAACACCGACCCAGGCAACGTCCCCATCTTCCTGTGGGTCTTTCACACGCTCATCGGCGTCGTAACCATCTTTATGGCGCTTGAGACCTTTGGCTTCGACTTCGACACCATCGACAGTCAATCCCCTCAGTGGTGGCTCGTCGGCATCTTCCTGCTCGTGGTCCTCAAAGAAATCTATCTACTGCTCACATTCATCGGCACCGACCAGGACGCCTCCAACAACGCTCCCCCCACACCCAAAGAGCACAAGCTCGCCCTGGGCGCCGATCTGGTCATGGTCGCGCACACCTGCGTACTCTACACCGTTGTCTGGCAATCCGGTCTGGAGCAAAGCGGCTACGTCGGCGAAAACCTGGCCATCACCCTCCTTAACGCTCTGGCCATGAGCCTGGTCTTCTTCATCCTCTACCTGCCGCTGCGCATCCCTTACTTTGTCCAGGAGATCTGCTTCGCCAAGACCCTGACCCAAAAGATCCGCCTCGGCGCCAGCCTCATGCTCCCGCTGGCCCCCGCGCTGCTGGCACCTTTGTGACACAGCGCACCTGAACGCACCCCGCAACATCACAACAGAGCGTCTGTGATTGCGTCGGGAGCGCCAATGGGCAAGCCAGCATACTTCGTCGGACCCTGGGACCTGAACCGCCAACTGGCCTGCGTCCCAGATTCCCCCCAACAAGGCACCGTGGTCATGGTCGAGTCCGTGGCCAAGGGCAGCGCCCTGCCCTACCACCGCAAAAAACTGGTGCTCATCCTCTCGGCCATGCACCACTTCGCCCAGGAGCTGCGCCAGGACGGCTACGACGTCACCATCGTCAACGCCCCCTCATACGCGCAGGGCATCGCCCAGCACGTCGCAGAGCGCCAATCCACCGCCGTCATCGCCCTCAAACCCCGCGAATGGGGCCTCCAAAATGCCCTCCAGGAGGCCGACAAAGCCTGCACGCTGGGCGCCCCACTGGAGATTTACGACGACGGCGGCCCTGGCGGACACTTCCTGCTGACGCGTCAGGCGTTTGCGGACTGGGCCAAGGGGCGCAAATCCCTGCGCATGGACACCTTCTACCGCTGGATGCGCAAACGCACCGGCTGGCTGATGGAAGAGGGCAAACCCGTCGGCGGCCGCTGGTCCTACGACAGCGAAAACCGCAAAACCCCCAAAGGCCTCCAGCCCCCCAGCATCAGCGGCCACAAACCCGACGCCCTGACCCAGAGCATCATCGAGCGCGTCGAGAAGTGGCCAAACCACTGGGGCAGCGCCGTGGGCTTTGACTGGCCCGTGACCCGGCAAGAGGCGCTGCGTGAGTTGAACGCCTTCCTCGACCACCGCGCCGAGAACTTTGGCGACTACCAGGACGCCATGCTCCACGGCCAGCCCTGGATGTGGCACGCCCGGCTCTCCACCGCCATGAACATCTCGCGGATCAGCCCCCTGGAGATCGTCGAAGCGGCTCTGGAGCGCTACCAGGACGGACAGATGCCGCTGGCCGCCGCCGAGGGCTTTGTGCGTCAGATCATCGGCTGGAGAGAGTTCATGCGCGGCGCGTACTGGCACCTGATGCCGGGGCTGCGCGGCGCCAACCTCCTGGACGCTCAGCATCCGCTGCCCGACTTCTTCTGGAACCCCGAAAAGACCGACATGCGTTGCATGAACGACAGCATCACCTCGGTCAAAGAGCACGGCTACGCCCACCACATCCAGCGCCTGATGGTGCTGGGCAACTTTGCGCTCCTGGCGGGGCTGCGCCCCATTGAAGTCTCGCACTGGTTCTGGGCCGGGTTTGTCGACGCCTACGAGTGGGTCGAGCTGCCCAACGTCCACAACATGGCCCTCTTCGCCGATGACTCGCTGACCACCAAGCCCTACGCCGCCTCGGCCAGCTACATCAACAAGATGAGCGACTACTGCAAGGGCTGCCGCTACCAGCACACCAAGCGCATCGGCCCCAAGGCCTGCCCCTTCAATCACCTCTTTTGGACCTTCATGGTCCGCCACCGCGAACGCCTCAAGAGCAACTACCGGCTGGCAGCCCTCTACAAAACATGGGACCGCTGGGACCAGGAACACCAACAAGCCATCCAAAACGCCTCCAAAAACTTCCTGGATGGACTCTCGCCTGCCCAACACGGATGGAGCTTCGACGATGACGCCTGTTAAAGACATGGAAGCGCTGATCAGCGCCTTGCCCAAACACCTCAGCGAACGCGTGTGCCAGGCCGCAGGCCCCGCCCCGCGCACAGGCGGCCGGTACGTGCTCTACTGGATGCGGGTGGCGCTGCGCGGCCACGAAAACCCCGCGCTGGACGCCGCCATCGAGGCCGCCGAGGCGCTGGATCTGCCCGTCTTTGTCTACCACGGGCTCTCCGAGCGCTATCCCTACGCCAACGACCGCCACCACACCTTCATCCTCGAAGCCGCCCGCGACGTGCAAGCTGAATTGACCGAGCGCGGCATTGGCTTTGCCCTCCATCTGGAGCGGCCCGGTCACCGAGGCCCGGTGCTGAAACAACTGGCGCTGACCGCAGCGTTGGTGGTGACCGAAGAGATGCCTGTGGAGCCCATCCGAAGCTGGACCAACCGGGTCGCGGCCGTCGCACCGCTGTGGACCGTGGATGCGTCCTGTGTGGTCCCGATGACCTTCACCCGCAGCGCCCCGCAGCGCGCCTTCAAGTTCCGCAAACGCACCGAAAAGGCCCTCCAGGCGCGCCTCCACCGCTTGTGGACCGACGCCCAGGTCCGCCGCGAGCCCTTCGCGCCCAAGCTGAACTTTGAGCCCATCGACCTGCGCGGCGCCAGCGACGCTCAGATCGCCGATCTGGTGGCCCAATGTGAGATCGACCACACCGTCGGCCCCGTTCCCCACACCCAGGGCGGCTCCAAGGCTGGCTACCAACGCTGGGAGACCTACGTCGCCAAGGGGCTGCGCAACTACGCCCGGCGACGCAACAACCCTCTGGCCGCCCAGAGCGTCAGCCGCATGTCGGCCTACTTCCACTATGGCTGTGTCTCGGCCACGCGCGTTGCGCGCCAGTGCGCCCAGATGGACGGCGACGGCCCCGCCAAGTACCTCGATGAGTTGCTGGTCTGGCGCGAGCTTGCCTGGCACTGGTGCTACCACAGCCCCGTGCATGACACGCTTGAGGCCTTGCCGCCGTGGGCCAGGAGCACGCTACGCGCCCACGCCCGCGACCCGCGCTCGGCCCATTATGACTGGGAGACGCTCTCTCGGGCAGAGACCGGCGACCCGCTCTGGGACACCGCCCAGCAGTCGCTCTTGATCCACGGCGAGCTGCACAACAACGTGCGGATGACCTGGGGCAAGGCGCTGCTGGACTGGACCCAGAGTCCTCAGCAGGCGCTGGACATGCTCATCGACCTCAACCACCGGTACGCGCTCGACGGGCGCGACCCGGCCTCCTACGGCGGCCTCTTGTGGTGTCTGGGGCTCTTTGACCGCGCCTTTGAACCCGAAGAACCCGTCCTGGGCTCCACGCGCCCCAGGTACACCGAGGATCACGCGCGCCGCCTTGATGTCCAGGCCTGGCAGCGCAAAGTCCGGCGCCCAGCCATGGCCAACGCCCCCAGCGTGGCCATCATCGGGGCGGGACTGGCGGGCTTGACCTGCGCCCGCGCTCTGCAAAACCACGGTCTCAAGGTCACCCTCTTTGAAAAATCCAGGGGCCCGGGCGGCCGCATGTCCACGCGCCGCGCCCAGGACGCAACCTGGGACCACGGCGCCCAATTCTTCAAAGTCCGCGACCGCAACTTTGCTCGCCACGTCCAGGCCTGGCAGGCCCAGGGCGTGGTGGCGCCTTGGAAGGGTGAAGTCGTCAACCTGACCCCCGGACAGGCCCCGGTGCCCAGCACCTCCGAGGTGACCCGATTTGTGGGCGCCCCCCGGATGAGCGCATTGACGAGGCACCTCAGCGGCGGCCTCAACCTCCAGGCCAAGGTCCGCGTGGGCGGGCTGCACAAGCAACACAACGGCGCCTGGGAGTTGACCGACGAGCACGGCAAGGCGCTGGGACGCTGGGATCGGGTGATTCTGGCCGCGCCCGCCCCCCAGAGCGTGCAACTGCTCAAACCCGTCCACGCTCAGATGGCCGCCACCGCTGCCAAGGCGGTGATGGATCCATGCTGGGCACTCCTGGTGGGGTTTGCGGCGGGCTTGGAGACCGGCTTTGACGCTGCGGTGGTCCAAGACGCCCCCATTTCATGGATGGCGCGCGACAACAGCAAGCCTGGCAGACCTTACGGCGAGCGCTGGATGATCCACGCCAGCCCGCAGTGGAGCCAGGAGCACCTGGAGCTGGAGCGCGAGGATGTGGCCAAGCGGCTGATGGGCATCACCGCTGAGATCTTGAACATCAAACTGCCGCCGACCACGTCGGTGTCGGCCCACCGCTGGCGCTACGCGCTGGCCTCCGGGCCCATTGGAGAGCCGTGTCTTTATGACGCGGACCAGGGTTTGGGGGCGTGTGGGGATTGGTGTCTGGGAGGGCGAGTTGAGGCGGCATGGCTCAGCGGCGCGGCGGCTGCGGGGCGCGTGCTGGGTGACTTTGAGCGCTCGGTGCCCAAGCCCCAAAACGGCAAGCTCTTTTGACCTCGCCGCTGTCCACAGGAGCGCCTCACCGTGACCCCACCCGATAAAATCTGCGTGTCGTGCGGCCGCACCATTGAGTGGCGCAAGCGCTGGGAGAAGCAGTGGGACGAGGTCCGCTACTGCAGCAAGCGCTGCCGCGCCCACAAACCCAACAAGCTCGACCAAAGGCTCGAAGACACCATGCTTGAGTTGCTGGGGCGCGCCCCTGCGTCCAAGGGCATCGACCCTCAAGAGGCACTCTCACAACTGGGCCTGGGCAAGGACATGCACCAGCGGGCCCGCAACGCAGCCCGACGGCTGGTCGCCCAGCAAAAGGCGGTCGTGGTGCAAAAGGGCCGGGTCGTCGATCCATCCACCGCGCGTGGTCCCATTACCTTGAAAAAGCGCTGAACACACCCAGGAGGTTCTCCCATGACCCAGACCACCCCAGCCTACATCATCATCGGCGCCTCTGGCGGCATCGGCTCGGCCCTCTGCCACACCTTGAGCCAGCGCGGCGGCCGCCTGGCTGTCGCCGCACGCGACGAAGCGCGCCTGCACGCGCTGGCCAGCCAGACCAACGCCAGCCTCGCCCAGGCGCTCGACGCCCGCGACGGGGCCCAGCTCCAGGCCTTCTTCAAGCAGGCCAAGGAGCGCCTGGGCCAGATCGACGGCGTCATCAACTGCGCGGGCTCTTTGCTGCTCAAACCCGCCCACCGGACCACGGATCAGGAGTGGGACGATGTGATCAACACCAACCTGCGCACCGCCTTCAACACCGTGCGCGCCTCGGCAAACGTCATGCGGGGCAAAGGCGGCTCGGTGGTCTTGATGTCGTCGGCGGCGGCGCGCCACGGTTTTGCCAGCCACGAGGCCATCGCCGCAGCCAAGGCGGGCGTCATCGGCCTGACGCTCTCGGCGGCGGCCAGCTACGCCTCGTGGAAGATCCGCGTCAACGCCATCGCGCCGGGTCTGGTGCAGACACCTCTGGCCCAGCCCATCACCAGCAACCCCGCCGCCACCAAGGCCTCCCAGGACATGCACGCACTGGGACGCCTGGGTCAGCCCGAGGACGTGGCTTCGCTGGCGGCATGGCTGCTTGAACCCAGCCACAGTTGGATCACCGGGCAGGTCTTTGGGGTGGACGGTGGGCTCTCCACCGTGCGCTCCAGAAGAGGATAGCAAGGCCATGGATGCACAGACGATTCGCTGGGTGCTGGCGGCGCACGCTGGCGCCACGCTGATGATGGTGGGGTTGATCTGGACGATCCAACTGGTCCACTACCCGCTCTTTGACTCGGTCGGGGCCGAAGGGTTTGCCCGCTACCACGCGGGGCACACCGCGCGGATCTCGCTGCTGGTCATGCCCTTGATGCTGGCCGAGGTGATGACCGCCGTGCTCTTGCTGGGCTTGCAACCGCCGCAAATCCCCACATGGTCGCTCTGGGCAGGCGCGGGGCTGCTGGCGGTGATCTGGGGCTCGACCTTTTTCCTCCAGGTGCCCCAACACGGGGCGCTCTCAGGAGGGTTTGTCCCCGAGGTCCACCGCGCCATGGTCCAGAGCAACTGGATCCGCACATTGGCGTGGTCGGCGCGCGGCGCGCTGGTCATGATGTGGTTTGGGAGCCGCTGAGTCCCTTTGAGTGCGCCTTGTGAATGGCCAGCAGGCGCGCGGTCTCGTCGGCGGGCAGCTTTTTGGTGATGGAGCGCGCTGCCTCTCGCGACAGACACCCCATGTGGCGCATCATAAACGCCACCACGCGCTGGGGCTCGGCACGAGACAGCTCGCGCATGGTCCACCCCACGCCGGTCTGGGCAAAACGCGCCGGGTCGAGGACCAACGCCTCACAGCTCTCCTCAATGATCTGCGGCAAACCCTGGATTTGGTGTTCGCCTTTGGCGGCCAGGTTCACAAAGGCCACCGCCGACGCGCGCCGCTGCCACAACCCTTCGGCGCTGCGCCAGGCAGAAACGGCGCGGGCCATCGCCTGGGGATCATCGGCGCGTTCGACCATCGGCCCCAACACCTTCACACAAAACCAGTCGCACAGATTCCAATCGGCGATCCGGCCCCGCTCAAAGAGGCTCGCCAGCGCTGGCAGATCACTGGTCTCAAGGTCATCCATCAGCGTCTCGGCCAAAACCAGGACGCCCGCCATGCGATCTTCGGTGTGGGGGCCATCAAAGAGCTGCAGCGCGGCGGCCTTTTGCCCCTTGAGCGTCAGCTCACCCAACCCCTCCTGCGCCCACCAGGCGTGCACCACCTGCCTCAGCGCCGGCGTGGGCACCCCACGAAACGTCGCCGCCCCTTTGAGATAGCGCGTCCACCACAGGCGCGACTTCTCGGTGGCCTGCGCCTCCATCGCTTCGGTCAGGCGCCCCAGCGCCTCCTTTTCCACAATTGCGCCCTTCACACCACCTCCTGCAGCGCGCCAAGCCACAAATCCAGCGCCCCAGCCGCCGCCGCCCCTCCGATCAAAACCCAGGAAAGCGGCCTGCGAAAGCCATTGTCCGGGTGGCGGTGCAAAAGCAGGTGAGCAAAGGCGTGCGCGATCAAACAGACATCAAAACCCACGCGCCACGACGCCTGCTCAGGGCCCGTCAAACCCCACAAGATCCACGCAAAGAGCGGCACATGGAGGGCCACAAAGAGCCAGCGCCCGTTCTCGTCTGACAGACGCGACAAGAGCGGGAAGATCCGCCACTCGCGGGCCGTCATGGCGTCCAACTCGTGGGTCAGGATCAGGCTTAAACCGATGACAAAGCTAAAACTCACCGCAGCATCCTCCAAACAAACGCACCCAGGCCCATCACGCAGGCGGTGCATTGCGGGCGCCAAAGAGGCCCAACAACTCCTCAAAGGCACCATCGACGTCAAAACGCTCGTCGGTGACGTGGTAGAGCAACAACCCCTCCACCGCCGCCACCAGCAGGAGCGCGCGGCGGCTGGCGTGGGGCTTGTGCGCCGGGTCGGCGGCCAGCCCTCGCTCCACCAACACCACCCACCCCTGAGAGACCTGGGCCACAAACGGCTCAAAGACAGGCGCCCGGCCACTGATCCCCAGCGCCCAGGCTTCGAGCGCCACCGCGTGGACTGCGCGGCTGGCCGGTTGGCGCAGCACCCCCGTCCACAGCCCCCGCAGCGCCTCTAGGACATCGTCCGATTGAGCCATGTGGTCTTCCATCGCCACCATCCAGCGCGCGGCGATCTGCTCCAGGATCTGCGCCACCAGCGCGTCCTTGGAACCAAAGTGGTAGACGAGCATGCGCGCCGAGGTGCCCAGCGCTTGCGCCATCGGCCGCAGCGAAAGCCCGTGAAAGCCGTGCTCCAAAACCCACGCTGTGGCCTGGGCCAAGAGCGCGTCGCGGCGTTCGGATGAAGGGGAAGACATGGCGAACACTCCCTAAAAGCCCACGCTCTTAAAAGGCGGACCACCTCAATGTAACGAGTGTTACACACACACCCCGTCCCAAGCAAGACGACGCCACTCGCCCTTGCCAAAAAGGTGCCCCAACGGAGCCTCAGCGTGTCGCCAAAGGCTATGAATGATTCAAAAGTGTGAAAAACCGCCCGACAGAATCGAACACAAGAGGGGATGCGGGCTACAGAATGTAGAGAACCGCCCAACCCACGCCGATCATCGCCGCCCCCAAACCCCAGCCCAACGCGCGCCGCGCGCCCTCAGTGGACGCCAGACGCTGAAAAGGCCAGGCGGCGTGGCCAAAAAACGTCTGGGGGAAGGCATCGACGCCCTCAAAGCCAAGCTTCCTTGGCACACGATCCTCAGGCAGGTAGGCGGTCCCAAAGACCCAGTCCCAGATGCTGAAGATCACCCCAAAGTTGACCGTCGTATGGCCCGTGGCGTCGTGATCGTGGTGCCAGATGTGCATCCGAGGGTTGTTGAGGACGTAGCGCAGCGGGCCGTAATCCAACTTCAAGTTGGCGTGGTTGAGGTGACCGATGAGCGTGCCAAAGATCGCGTGGGTCATCACCGCCTCGTACCCAAAACCCAGCACCGCCAAAGGCAAATACTGCAACGTCTTGTAGACCACCACCTCCGTCCACTGAAAGCGGAACGACACAATCCAGTCCATCTCGCCGTCTTTGACGCTGTGGTGGGTCTTGTGCAATTCCCACAGCCACGGCACCCGGTGAAGCAAATTGTGCACGCACCAGTGGATGAAGTCGATCGCCAGCAGCGCCACCACGATCTGCACCCACACCGGCCATGAGGCCGCCGCGTTGCGGTACACCATCTCGTAGAGCCCCTGCTGCCTCAGCACCTCGTCGAGCGGCGGCAAGACCCAGCGCGTGGCCACGGTGTAGAGCAGCACGCCCAGAAAATGGCCGTTGATGACCAGATGGATCAGATCGGACCACAGGCCCGGGCGCAACTGGCGCTGTTCGGCGCGCCAGGGCACGACCGCCTCAAGGATAAAAACCAGCGCCGAAATGATCGCCAGCGCCAAAGGATAAAGGTACGCTTCCAAAGTCAGCCCTCGCTCGATGCTCAGTCTGCACGGATGACCGAGCATCTCCAAGTTGCTCTGCAACCCCCAACGTTACTTCAATACCCCACAAAACCAACCCTGGGCCCCAATAAATGCTCAGACGGACCCCAGCGTCGCCACCACACCCACAAACACATATGCACCAACCATACCCACTTCTTTGCCTCGGACTGATTCACCTGCTGCTGGCCACACAAGGCTGCACCCACACCACCTCGACCCCTCCAACCACGCCCCCGCAGCAAACCGCGCCCGACAAACCCACACCTGACAAACCCACACCTGACAAACCCGTCTCCAGCAAACCCGCGCCCTCTTTTGTGGACCTCGAACACATCAAGGCCGCCCTCACGCTCGACGTCTCCGACCCTTCAACGCCGCGCCTGAGCGGTGACGTCACGCTGAGCGCCAACGCGCAGGCCGCCACAGTCATGACACTGAACGCGGTCGGCTTTGAGTCTCACCAGATCACCTCCTCACCCCCGGCGCGCTGGGACTACGACGGACAGCGCTTCCAGGCCCGCTGGGACACCCCCGTCGATGGGCCGGTGTCCATCCACGTCACCTACACAGTCCAGCCCTCCAAAGGCCTGGGCACCGGCCCCGAGGCCCTCTGGACGACCTTCCACACCTGGCACTGGCTGCCGGTGCGCGACGACCCCTCCGAGCGGGCCACCCTGGACCTCCACATCGACGCACCAAAAGGGTGGACCACCATCGCCACGGGGGACGGCCCGGACAAACCGGGACCCGACATCGCCTCGCGCCTGCCCCACCCCAGCTACACTTATGGATTCTTCGCAGGGCGTCTGGATGCTCCCCCTGCGCACCAGGGTCAGCTTCACGTCTGGGGCGCCGACAGCCAGGACAAAGCCCAGCGCGTCCTCCAACGCACCCAGGCCGCCGTGGACCGCTGGAAAACGCACCTCAAACACGACCCGGGAGACTACGTCCAGGTCTTTGTCCCCGGGCGCGCCGCGCAGGAGCTGGCGGGCATGGCCTTCATCTCGGCTGGTTACCTCGACAGGCTGCTCAAAACCCCCGATGAAGACTGGCTCCTGGTCCATGAAATGGCCCACCAGGGATGGGGCAACCGGGTCACCTGTGCCACCTGGGGCGATTTCTGGCTCAACGAGGCCATCGTGGCCTGGTGGGTCGGCCGCGACAAAGCCATACGCGGCCAGGTCGATGCCTACGAGCAGGAATTGGCCCTGTGGACCAAACGCACAGCGCGCATTCTGGACAAGGGCGGCGAGCGGCGGATCGCCAGGCCTGGGCACGGCGTTGAGGGGGCTGGGGGGCCGCTGGCGTACAACGCGGGGGCGACGCTCATCGATGACCTCAGCCGCGCTGTCGGTGTCGAGATCTTTGAGGGCGTCCTGGCCGACCTGCTGCAGCGCAGCGCCGACACTGGTCTGAGCCTGACCACCGAGCACTTTTTGACCTCGTTGCCCCTGAACGAGGACGCGTGTGAGATCGCCCGCTGCCGCCTCAAGGACGCTGGCGCCACCTGCGCGCCGCTGCCCAACTCCCCCCCAGCGCCCACAGGCCAACCGTGACCCCCAAAGAGCGTGCAAGCGCTGTGATGAATCGCATCTTTGGCTGGTGCTAGAGCATTTGTGTGATGTATGACATTGTCGGCAAGATAACCACACCACAGGCTCGCGCAGGATATGACCTCCAAAGCAGGCGCACAGAGAAACCTGGCACTCTACCCGCTCTACATCACGGGGGTGGGGACTTATGCGTGGCTCCCGATCTTCTTCCTCTACCTCTCTGACCGCGTCTCGATCCCCGAAGTGCTGGCGCTCGAAGCCATCTACTACACCACGGTGGTCGCCCTGGAGCTGCCCTCGGGCTACTTCTCGGACCGCGTCGGCCGCCGCGCCACGCTGATCATCGCGGCCCTCGCGCTGGTGGCCTCCTACGGCCTCTTTGCCATCGGGCAATCCTTTGAAATGCTCGCCCTGGCACAAGGCCTGCTGGCAGTGGGCCTTGCCTTCAACTCAGGCACAGACACCAGCTTTCACCTGGCCAACCTCAAAGTCGACGAACGCGCCGAGCAGTACATCGAGCGCGAGGCCCGGCTGGGCACACTGGCGGCGGTGGTGGGCGCGGTGGCGGCGCTGGCGGGCGGCGCCCTGGGGATGTGGGACCTGCGCCTGGCGTACCTGCTCTCGGGGATCGGGGCGCTGGTGGCGCTCTTGACGGCACTGGGCTTTGCCCCCATCGACCGCGACAAATCGGCCATCCCCGAACACTTCGGCGACACGCTCAAGAGGTGCTTCAAGCTCCTTCGAGGCCGGGTGTTGGGCTGGGTCTTTGCCGTCAGCGTGGTCAGCACCATCCTCACGCACGTCCCCTACGAATTCTACCAACCCTATCTGGAAGAACTGCCCCAAACCCACTGGCCCAAAGACTCCACACCACTGGTGGCGGGCATCCACGCCGCACTGGTCAAAGTCCTTGAGGCCCCGGCCGCACGCTACAGCGCGCGCCTGAGCAAGCGCCTGGGGCTGACGCGACACCTGATGCTCTCGGTCACCCTCCAGGTGATCTTGATCGCGGCCATGACCGCCTTCCTCCACCCCGCGATCGCCATCTTGCTCTTGGCGCGCTCGGTCCCCTACGCCCTCCAGGAGGCCCCCATCCGCGCCGCTGTCGCACCCAGAGTCGCCCCCCGCATCCGGGCCACCTACCTCTCCATGCAGAGCCTCGCCGGACGCCTGGGCTTCGCCCTCCTGCTGATACTGCTGGCCAACGCCGCCGACGAGCGCCTCTCGGTCAGCCTCAACATCAGCGCCGTGGTCGCGGTCACGCTCTTGATCATTCTGGGCATGATGGCGCTGCTGCAAAAGCCCGATGACGCCTCCTGAACCCCACACAACCGCACCGCTTCACTGACCCGAAGCGCCTCAAAAGCACAAAACGCGTCTGAAAAGACCTCAAATCGGCTCCGCAGCGGCTCCATCAGCAGCCTGGGACCCTTCTTTGAGCGCCCGGCGCACATCGTCAGCCACCAGCCACTCAAAGCCAAAGGCCCCCAACGGCACAAAGGCCAACACCGCCCCCTGAAGCACCCGCTTGCCGCTCCACCCCAAAAACCGGGACGCGCTCCACAGCGCCTGAAAGTAGACCACAAAGAGCACCCCGTGCCCCCAACCAATCACCCCCGTGCCACCGTCGAGCAAAATCTGGGCTTTGTACTTCAGCGGCATCGCCACCAAAAGCAGCACCCAGGACAACCCCTCAAAACGTGCCACCCAACAAAACCAGCGCCACGACTGGAGGCGGTCCTCCGGACCCACCTCGTGACGCCGGGCACCGCCCATATGCGCCAGCGCACCGCCGACCAAAGCCGCCGCCACCGACACCAGCGACAACGTCCCCACATCACTGACGCGCGCCACCATGACCGCCACGGCCACCATCAGCGATCCCCCCGCCAACCAAGCCGTCACGCGCCTGGGCGCCTCCTTGTGCCCCAAGATCGCGCTGAGATGCAGCGCCGTCAGGCTGGCCACCACCGACCACACAATCCAAGGCTCCGAAAGGGTCCGACCCGTGAGCTTCATCATGGCGTAGCCCCCCACCCAGGCCCCCACAAAGCCCACCGTGGCCACCCACAACGACCGCAAGCGGTTGTTCCGAGCGCTGGCCAACAACGTCCCCCAGACCCCACCGGCCAAGAGCACCACCGACACCAACTTCACCAACCGCCACACCATGTAGTCCGTCATCGCCCTCCTTTGAACGCTCGCCCTGTGAAAACGCTCACAGACCGCTGGCCTTTGCAGACCACCATCCATACTATGGCTGCGGCTCTGACACCTGCCGGACCACATCAACACAGTGTTGCTGCATCCAGGGCGTGTTTGCAAAATGGGACCGAGACAGGCGAGCCCGATGGCATCGAGGCAGAGAATCGAAAGGCTTGGAGTCACTATAGTGACTCTCAAGAGATGACATTGGAAAATGGCATCTCTTAGACCTTGAGATTCTCTACAATCGAAGAGAGCGCAGACGAACTGGAGGTTCGTCGAGCATCGATGACGACGGGATCGTTGTCATCGGGCCGCATGTCGATGGGAGATTTTGCAAACACGCCCTAAAGGAGATTGACCATGGCCCGGTCCCGCGTACGGGTTTACATTGCATGTTCGCTTGATGGATTCATCGCCGGCACAGACAACGATCTGTCCTGGCTCCACGATGAATCCAACCCACCACCGGCCACCCCTCCAGAGGGTGCGGTGGGGTTTGAAGACTTTATGGCCGACGTGGGCGCCATGTTGATGGGGCGAAGCACCTTTGACGTCGTCCACGGGTTTGACGTGCCGTGGCCCTACGGCCAGCGCCCTGTCCTGGTGGCCACCCACCGCGACATGCCCGCTGACGCCCCCGAACCCACGCGCGCCGCCACCGGAGACATCCACGCGCTGGTTCAAGCGGCCAAAGAGGCCGCCGACGGCAAAGACGTCTACGTGGACGGCGGGCAAATGGTCCGTCAGGCCCTCGACGCAGGGCTGATCGACGAGTTGATCGTCACCATCGCCCCCATCATCCTGGGGCAGGGCCTGCCGCTCTTTGCAGGCACCCAGCAGCGCCACCGCCTGGAGCTGGTCAACACCTGCCCCTTTGGCGGCGACATGGTCCAGATGACCTACAAACCCGTCTCCAAGAACACTCCCTAATACCAAGCTGCAGACGAAAGACTTGGTTTGAGGCGAGCAATAACGCAAAAAGGGCGGCGCAAGCGCCACCCCCTTTGTCTCTCACCCATGTTGCTCAAACCCGGGCACCGCCTGACGGCGCCCGGATGCCGCGCTCACCAGGGCAGTTGATCGCCCAGGTGAATGAACTGACCCGTGGGGCCGTCCTCGCCCAGAAGCGCCAACTCAACGCTGGTCCGCGCCCCGTCGACAATCTCCATCGGCGCCGCGTCCGTCCCCATGTCCGTCTTGACCCAGCCGGGGTGGGCGGCGTTGACCTTGATCGACGTCTGGCTCAACTCCTGGGCCAGGTGCACCGTGAACATGTTCAAGGCCGCCTTGGACGAGTTGTACGCCAGCGGCTTCACGGTCGCCATCTGCCCCTCAAAGTCACGGTTGATCGCCAACGAACCCAGGATGCTCGACAGGTTCACGATCCGCGCCGCTGGGGCCGCCTTGAGCAACGGCAACAACGCCTGCGTCAAGGCCACTTGAGAGATGACGTTGACCTCGTAGGTCTGGCGCAGCGCCTCGCGGCTGACCTTGGCGCTGCTGTTTTCAAAGAAGATCTCGCCGGTGATCAAGCCCGCGTTGTTGATCAAAATGTCCAGGCGACCAAAATCGCCCTCCAACTTGCGGCGAACCGCCTCGATCTGACCGTCGTCGGTCACATCCAACACCACAGGCAAGACCGACAGGCCCTCCTGACGCAGCCCCTCGGCGGCCTGGTTGATCGACGCCTCGTTGCGCCCGCCCATGATCACCGTCACACCCTTGGCGGCCAATTGACGGCTGGTCTCCAGACCAATGCCTCGGTTGGCGCCAGTAACCAGAGCGACGAGCTTGTTGTTTTCGGTGGTGGTCATATCTCTGTCTCCTCCAATGGTGGTTGATCTGCAGCAAAGATCCGAACGCGGCGGCTCTCAAAAGCGCCCCTCAAAGACCAACCAGAACCTCCCCTTTCAAAGATGGGCGGCTCACCGCTGGCGGGACCACGTCTCGGCTTCGTCGGGGAAATTATGGCCCCCCAAGCCAAAAGCAACGGTGATTTTATTGATGACACCATCAGCAGTGCTTATGAACTCAAGGCGTGCTTGCCAAACCACTGCCCGAGGACACCGTGAAGCTCTCCCAAATCGACACCAACCTCCTGGTCGCCCTGGATGTTTTGCTCCAGGAGCGCCACGTCACGCGCTCAGCCCAGCGCCTTGGGGTCACCCAATCGGCCATGAGCCAGACTCTGGGTCGCCTGCGCGAAACGCTCGACGACCCGCTCCTGGTGCGCAGCGGCAGCCGCATGGTCCCCACCCCCAGAGCCGAGGCCATGCGCGGCCCTCTGCGGGCAGCACTCCAGGCGCTCGATCACGTCCTGACCGGCTCGACTGACTTCAGCCCAGCCACCGACGCGCGCCGCTTCAAGCTGGCCTGCCTGGACATCTACTCCCCAAGCATCCTGCCTCCGCTGCTGGCCAACCTGGCCCAGACAGGCCCTGGACTGAGCATCGATGTCCTTGATTTGAAAATGGACGACATCTGGGACCAGATGCGTCAGGGCACCGTCGAGGTCGCGCTCATGGGACCCAGACCCATCCCCAGCGACATCCAGGTGCAGGCGCTCTTTGAGGACAGAGTCGTCTCCATGGTTCGCCAGGATCATCCCATCTTAAAGACCAAAATGAGCGCCGCCGACTACGTGCGCTGGCCCCACGTGGTCTTTCGCATCACTGGCCGAGGCCAACACCCCATCGACATCCGACTCCAGGAGCTGGGGCTTGAGCGGCGCATCGTCGGACGGCTGCCCTACTTCCTGGCCGCCCCGGCCACGGTGGCGCAAAGCGACTTGATCGTCACCTTCCCGCGCAGCGTCGCGCTAAACTTCGCCGCACAGCGCTGGCCGCTGACCCTCTTTGAGCCGCCGCTGGGTGCCCCCATGAACTTCACGGTTTCCATGGTCTGGCCGGGTTACCTCGACGCAGAGCCCGGCCTGCAGTGGCTGCGGCACCAACTCCAGACCATCGCCGCGCCGCTGGATCAAACCCCTCACACGCGCTGAAGGCCTCTTATACCAAGCCGCAGACGAAAGGTGAGTCGGACGTCCGCATCTGTACTTCGGTATCAAATGTCAGCGCAACCGCTGGGTCAGCAGCCGATCCAGCGCGTTGGCAAAGCGCTGCTTGTCTTTGGACCCAAACTGCGCGGCCCCTCCAGTTTCCACGCCCATTTCACGCAAATCGTGCATAAAATCACGCACACTCAAGCGCTGGCGCACATTGGACTCCGTATACACCTCGCCGCGCGGGTTGATCCCCGTCGCGCCGCGCTCCACGACGCGCGCCGCCAAAGGAATATCGGCGGTGATGACGATGTCGTCGGGCGACACATGCTCGGCAATCCAATCGTCGGCGACGTCTTGGCCCGACGAGACCACAATGGAGGAGATCCAGCGGCTTTTGGGGGTCGCCATGGGGCGGTTGGCCACCAACCTGGCCTCAACCTGGCGGCGCGCGGCTGCCTTGAACACGATCTCCTTGACTGGCCGCGGGCATCCGTCGGCATCGACCCAGATCTTCATGGACACTCTGGTGGGGCTGGGGGGCGGCGCGGACCCCATCGTCAAAAGCACCTCGGTGGCCGCCATCGTGCTCCAGCCCCCGGCCTCTTGCAAACATCGACCCGGAAGAAACCCTGGGGCGAATGGGGATCCAACCACGGCGATGGGCAAAAATAGACGCCGAAACCGGCGCGCTGACCCCATCCACACGACCCACAACCCGTCCGCGAACCTCCGCCTGCGGCCCTCCGCCCACTTCGCCTGCACCTTCCTGGCGCCCAAACATGTGCACACTCACCTCTGAAGGCCGAATCAACACCGGCCCACTGGCGCGTTGGGCCACAGATCCATCCACCGACAGCCCAGCGCCGGGCGGCAGGGTCTGAAAGCACAGCGCGCGCCCTTCAGTGCCCTCGCGGCGCTCCAACGCCGTCGCCAAACGCCGTCGCAGCGCCAAACGGCGAGCCCTTCGCCTCCACCACCACACCAGCCCCAACATGCCCAGCAAGCCCCAGGGCGTGGCCATCTTCAGGGGCGCCATCGCCGAAGCACAGCCTGTCTCATCACCCCCACCGCCGCCTGACAGCGCCAAGCCACCGACACCATCGTCGGCGGCACCAGGGTTGCCCTCACCGGGCTCAATCCGACCGTTGGCGTTGAGATCCTCGGCCCCGTCCATCCAACCATCGCCGTCTGTGTCCGGGTCGAGCGGGTCGGTGGTGGTGCTTGGATCCGCGTCGGGCACAAAGACCGACAGGCGCGTGCCATTGGCCGGCGTCACCACCCCCACCTCGGTCCCGTCCAACACCCCATCACCGTCCGTGTCTGGATCGAGCGGGTCGGTGTCCAACTCCAAGACCTCGCGCCCGTCGCTGAGACCATCGTCGTCGGTGTCGGCGTCATCAACGTTGGCCACATCGCACCGCGATCGATCATCGACGCAGTCCTCCCAACGCCCATCGCCGTTGGTGTCCTCAAAGACGTCGCTCAAGCCATCGCCGTCCCGATCCCGGGTGGTGTTGGCCACCACTTCGACCTCAGCGCGGCCCACCGCACAGGCGCGCTCTTGCCACCGCCGCGCGCTGCCCTGAGGCGACGCCTCACACAGCACCCAATGGCACACATGACGCCCCACCACATCGCCCCCATGCACCACCAACGCGCCTTGCTCCAGCGCGCAGGTCCCATGGCTGCCCTCGACCCGGTCCACAAAGGGGCCCTGTGCCGAAAGCGACACCCCAACGCGCTCCCGATCCCAACCCCCATCCATTTCGCCAGGATTGGACGCCATCAAGCGCGCCTCCTGCGTCCACCGCAGGCTCTGACCCGACTCCACCGTCCCCGTGAGCACCGCAGGGCGAGGCGCGTCGTTGTAAACAACCTCCCAATCGGCCGCCACACACGCCTGCGCCAACAGATCCCCATCACACACTCGCCAGCGCACCCCATAACGGCCCACCAGCAGTGGGTCGGAGGGTCTGAGCACCAGCGTGCTGCCTTCAAAATGGGCCTCGGCGTCCCCTTGAACAGACACCACCTCAGCACGCTCAACCCCGTCTCCATCTGGATCAACAAAAGACTCGGGCAACGCCAGCGTCACCTGCGCCAGGCCGGTCCTCACCCAGGTCTGAGCGTTGTCAACACCCATGGGGGCTGCGTTGACGTCAATGCTCACCGCCGCCACCCCCGAAGCCCGCTGCTGGGCATCACGCAGTGCGTAGGAAAAGCCAGCGCGCCCAGAAAACCCGGGCGAAAGCGCCAAAAAGACCACGCCGCTGGCGGGCTCGACCGTCACAGAACCAGCGTTGGCGGGCTCCAATGGCAAAACAATCGTCACGCTGGACGGATCGAGCGGCGCACCGCCTGCACGGTCATTGGCCAACACATCAATGGCCACCATGTCCTTGTCCTGGGCCACCACAAGCGCATCGTCCATCGCCCTGGGCGGCTCAGAGTCCTCGCAAATGCCGTTGGAGTCTGTGTCTCCCGAACCGTCGTGACCAAGACAGCGGTCCCCAAGATCACAGATCCCATCGGCATCTGCGTCGGGGCCATCCGCGTCCGGAGCAAAATCCACCAACGGACCCATCCCATCGCGGCCCACCGCGCAGTCATCGCAGCCGTCTTCATCCACGTCCCGACAGCGAGTCGGGTCCAGCGGCGCCGCGTCAAGCGCGTCCATCACGCCGTCGTTGTCATCGTCCAGGTCGGCGTCATTGCAGGCGCCGTCTTCGTCGGAGTCACCCAGGGCGTCATCGCCCGTGCAGGCGTCCGTCAGGTCACAGACCCCGTCTGCGTCGGCATCCGATCCGTCTGCACCGGGATCAAAGTCTGCCAGCAGCCCCATCCCGTCGCGGCCCACTGCGCAATCATCGCAGCCGTCTTCGTCTGTATCCTGACAGCGGGTTGGGTCAAGGGGCGCCACATCGAGCGTGTCTGGCACACCGTCGTTGTCGTCATCGACGTCGAATTCGTCACAGCGGCCATCTTCGTCGGTGTCTTCACATTGGGGTGGTCCACCGGCGATCGCGGGTGCGGTGAACAACCACAGGCACAGCGTCCACATCCAGACGCACCAGCGCCGTGTTCCGGGGCTCGCCCCGACACCACACAAAGAATGTTGCTTAAAAAACGCCACAGACCACCTCCAACGCCAAAACGCACAATGCGCGCAGCCTCTTGACTGCTTTCATCGTGCGCCTGGGGGGTGGTCTTGAATCATGCCCTCATTGGGGCGACTCAGTGCGAAAGGAGGTAAGCGATGAGGGCTTCCTTGTCGGCGCGTTCCATGTCGCACCCGAAGGTGTGGCCTGCGGCGCTGTAACCGGGCTCGGCGCCTTCGTCGGTGCGCGGCCCATCAAGGCACAAGAGCGCCCCAAAGTCCTCCACTGCGCCGTTGTGGAGCCAGCGCTCCATGGTCCACAGGCCGACAAGGCGAGGAGACTTGATGCCGTGCGTGGGGCTGATGGCGTCGGGGCCGTCCAGCTCGCAGCAGTATTGGCCGTCCTGGTCGGGGTCGCCCCAGAGCATCATGCGGTCGTCGGTGCCGATGGTTTCAAAATCGTAGATTTGGAGGCCGCTGCCGCGCGGTCCGCTGTGGCAGTCGGTGCAGCCTTGCTGGGCAAAGAGGGCCGCGCCTCGCTGGACCAACTCGGCGTCGGGTGCGTCGAGGGGTTCGGGCGCGCGCAGCGAATGGATGTAGGCCACCAGGGGCTCCAGACGGTCGGCGGGCCACAGCTCGGTGTTGCCGCCGCCGATGCGGACAAAGTCGGCCACAAAGTGGGCCAGCGAGGGCGTGTTGCCGGTCCACCCAAGCATGGCCGAGTCCATGCCAGCGGCCTGACGCTCGGCGGGCGTCGGGATGGCCCACAAGGGCGCGATCTTGCTGACGGTCATGACCTCATCATCGGCGGGCAACGGCGAAATGAGGAAATCCATCGTCCCCGGCGCCCAGCGGGCATAATGCCCCTCAATCTCCACGTCGATGCTGGGCACGTTGTTGATCTCGCCGATGAGCGGCAAGAGGTTCAAGAAGAGTTCGCCGCGCAGCGCGTCGTCCTCTTGCAGGCGCGTGATCATGGGATCGAGGCGCTCGATGGCCAGCGAGTGGTGCGCGGCCGGATCCCAACCTGGCGTGACGCTGGTGGGAAGCATCAACACGGCCAGGTTTTGCAGGCCATATTCGTATTGGTGGTTGGCGGCGCCCACGGCGTAGCGGCCATCGGGGAGCTGGCCAAAGTGGCAACTGGCGCAGGTGAAGGCCACCGTCGGCACCAACCCCAGCGGGCGTCCATCGGCGACCCCCAGCGGGCGCCCCTGAAAAGAGTTGGGGTCCTGGACCATGCCCAGGCCCTCAAAACCCGGCGCAAAGTCGGGCATTCGGTTGCCCATAAAATCAAAGATGGGCGCGGGGATTCCCACGGTGCCAAAGGCCTCGTAAAAGAACATCTCCTTGCCGCACAAGAGCTTTTGACGCTCATCGTCCGGGTTGATCCGGTACAGATCGCAGGCCGTCGCCAGCGCGCCGTTCTCCAACAACGCCCCCAAAGACGCCGACACATTGGTCAAACCCTGCGACGTGTCGGGCTGGGGCGCAAAAGGATCCTCTCCAGGGGGCGGCGGATCGGGCACGTCAGGTTCCTGAGCGTCCTCTTCCTCCTCGACGTCGTCCATCTCCTGGACATCCATCGGCGGCTCGGCCACATCCTCGGCCGCATCTTCGGCTGCATCCGGCGGATCGGGCACGTCGGGCATCTGCGCCGTGTCCTGCTCGACCGCGTCGTCCGCAGCATCTTGCTCGGGCGGTGTCGATGTGTCTTGCTCGGCGTCTTCATCCTGACCAGCGTCCATCGCTGGCGGATCGTCCTGCGCGTTGTTGGGTGAATCGAGGACCTCGGGGCCATCGTTGAGATCGCAACCAACTGGCCCCATCCACAGACCGCAGATGAGCACCATCAACGCCGCCAGGGGCGTGTTCATTGTGTGTTTCATGATTTTGTACTTCTTTTCCCCTCAAAAACACGCGCCAGACCGCGCATTTTTGTGCTGTAGACGAGGGCACATACCATATCCCACCGTTCGATGGAACAAAGCGCGCCGCTCGGACAGCCAACACCCACATTCCATGGGTTTGAGCACAGTGTCTGGTGTCGAAGAGGTATAGGGCGCAGGGTGAGTCGTGGCAAACCCTGCGTGATAAGGCGAGCAATTATCGGTTGCGACGGCGAGCATGGATTTGACGGATGGTGGCCAACTGCTTGTCGCGCTCTTCGAGTGAGGCTTTGGCGTTGAAAGTGTAGTGTTCGGGCCAACGCATCTTCAAAAAGATGCCCGCCAGATCCGCAAGCCTGGGGCTGGCCAACGACGCCCCGTCCCAGACGCCGCTCATGCCCCGCTGCCGTTCGCGGTCGAGGGTCGCCTGAACCAGCAAGTCCTCCAACGCGTCGGGGTGGGCGGGGTGGTGATGGTCGGCTGGCCAACTGTTGGAGTTCACGATGGCCGACATGACCATGTAGCGCCGATCGACCGGAAAACGCTCCCACTCATGCGCCAATGCCTTGGCAGCATCCACCTGACCGCAGTTGACCAACCAGTGCGCCAACAACGACTCCCCCTGGATATCGCGGTCTTTATAAGGTGTGCCGTATTTGGGCAACGCGCCCCAGGTCTTGATCGCCCAGTCCAGCGCGTCCAAATCACCGTGGCGACGATAAAACCAGGCCGCCGCCGTCGCCTGGGTGTGGAGCCAGGGGGCGTTGTGCCATTCTTCGCGCATGAACGTCTTGACCCCCGGATCGTTGAGACCAGACGCGATCCTGACAAGCGCGCTGCGCACATCTTTCTCCTTGGCCGCACGCGCGCCCTGCCTCAACGCCGAAAGCGCTTTGTCGGGGGACTCACGCACCAAAGCGCGGGCTTGCTCAATGCTGGTGTAATCCCCCACGGCGACAGCCTTGAACAACACCGACTCCAACCCATCGTCCTGCACTGCTCGCCACCACTGCTCCACTTGCACGCGCATGTTCTTGGGCGCGTCGGGCAACTTAAAGAGCGTCGTCGTATTGTACCGGGGGCCCTCAAAGCGGCGCTGCGCGATCCGCTCAATGATTTGCCGCGCCGCGTCGCCGACCCGCACAACGCTGTGTGAAAATGCGTAATCCTTGCTGTACCCCACGCAGCGCGTGAACCTGGGATTCTCAATCGCCTCGATCAACTGTGGCACCGCCTCAAACCCAAGCTGGACCAATTGATGTGCAGGGCTCCTGTGACCCCGCGCGTCCATGAAGATGTCACAACCCCCAGGCAGACCCCCCGGGCGCCCGTGTTGGTCGCGCAACTCAAAAATCAGGGACTCGATTTGCTCCTGACGCAACATCTGCTCCCAGGGCCTTGGTCTGTGTGTCAGGTCCTCGCGGATCATCTGCTCGAGCAAATCGGCCATGGCCTTGGCTCTGGGCGCGTGGCGGCTGTTGGGGAACGTACGCACCACATGATCCAGGCTCTGATGCAACGCCAAGCGGCTCTGCGACAAGTCCGAAAAGGCCAACACCGAGCGCCACATCGTCGTGTGGGCCAGCTCCTCGGCCACTTCCTGGCGCAGCCCACCCAAACCGGGCGACGCCCCAGTGCCGGGAGCCTTCGCGTTGGCCGCCAATTGGAGGAGCGTCCAAGCGTGATCATCATGGCCGTGGGCGCTGGCTGCGCGAGCCATGAACATCATCTCCGCCCGGTGCCCCAGGCGATGCTTCAATCCTCGCCAGCGGGCGTGGTTGTGCTTGTTGCGCGACCTGGCGTCGAACCACTGCTGCCTGGCCTCAACCGCGCGATCCCACGACACGCGCCGGTGGCCTATGGCCTTATAGGGCTCGGCCTCGTTGGGGCTGTGATCCATCTCAACCTGAGACAAATCCATGGCCAGGACCTTGAAGGTGATCCCATCGTCGGCCATCAAAAACCCTTCAAAGACGTGCGTGTGGAACTTGCCCGCGTCGTCCTTCCACCACAGCCCCGTGGAAACCTCCACAAGCGGCATCTTTGCCGTGTCCGGCTCGCCAAAACCGTCAAACCACTCAAAGTGCGACTGAAGCAAACCCACAGGCGGCGGCACGACCGGCTTTTGCCCCACTTGTGGCAATGGGGCGCAACCACCACACAACACTGTGAAACACAGCGACACAAACATCACCCGAAACATCATCGGCATCTCCCCAACAGACAGCACCGCACAGCCCGATGGCTGACGGGACGCTGGCAAGGACAGAGGTATTCAATCGGCGCCCCAAAAAAGCGAACAATGTTCTCAAATTTTTGTGGAGAGTTGGACATAGGAGAACGTTGGGGGTTGGTGCAGTTTGGCGGCTTGTCGGGCAAACCCTCCCAAAACAAGGTGCGCTGCACCGGCCTCCAGCGTCAAATGTCCTGGCAGAACGTGCCACTGCACCCGCGCCTCGATCTGGTGCGCAACAAAACGCCCCGAGCGCCCCGAGAGATCGCGGGCGCCGCTGGGACCCCAGGCATCGCCGACGGCATCGAGCCAGAACGGCCGCCAAGCCCCAGTGAACTTGACCGCGCTCAGCGGGCTGACCTGCAACCGAAGGCCGGGAGAGCGGATGTTGGCGCGCGCAAAAGCCCCAAAGAGCCCCGTGGGGCCCAACTCAAAGCGGCGCGCCCCAAAAAGGGTGTCAAAGCGCCCCTGCACGCGGTCTTTGGGGTCATCATCCCCCGTGGCCACGTCCCCCAGGAGTTCCAGACGCGGGCGCCAGCGCACTTCCCAGGTGTAACCAAGGGCGGCGTGGGCAAACCAGGCCCGGTGGGTCAGGTCCTGGACGTCATCGGGCTGACGCGTCGCCCGCGAGGTGCCCCATTGGGCCACCACCTCCAACTCCATGTCCCAATGGCCGGGTCGCGGTGCGCTCAACAGCCGCAGCCCCGGCGAAAGCAGGCGCCGGTCGCGGGTCTCCAGCGTTGGTTGGTCAGCCTCAAACAAACCCACAAGGTAGCCCTCAAGGCTCAGAGCGCCGACATCCACAGAACCCCAGGCCCCCCACAGGAGCGAGCCGGTCTGCTCGCGGTCCAATCTCACGGCGTTGTTGGCCAACGGCGCTCGATCGCCGGGCGCGCGCGTCACGGGCATCAACGCAAAGAGCCTCAGCCCGGTGGTTGGGTTGGGAAGGTCAGCGGCGTTGGAACACTCCCAGGAGAGATCGGCGCCGGTGAAGGCGTTGATGGTGTTTCTAAAGCCGTTTCTGGCCACAAGGCGCCGCCCGCCAAGATCAAAGGTCATTCGGCCCACGCGCAACACAGCCCGGTCGCCGTCGACCAGCACCCCATCGCCCTGCACAACGACCCGCGCCTGCAAAAGATCAAGGGCGTTGCCCAATCCAGTGTTCAGCGGGGTATCGGGCGCCACCCAAAAGAGCCGCGAGTCCACCACCTCGGCCTCCACGTGTAGCCAAGGCCTCCCAAAAGTCAGGTGCGCGCCAGTGCGGGTAAAGAGCCCGTCGTGGTGCCCGGGCGCCTGGGCTCGAAAGGTGTGGCGCAGCGACTCGTAGCGGGTTCGATGGGCAAAACGCGCCACAACCAAAGGCGCATCGCCCAAAGCCAAGCCTCCCGCCTGTGGGGGTCGCGGGGGCGAAGCCTGACCCAGCGCAGGCGCTGACCCCCACGCCAGGGCAAGCCAAAGAAACACGGCCATGTGGACAACGGTGAGTGATGGAAGACACGGCCATGTGGAAAACGGCGAGTATGGATGGCGGCACATCATGCAGCGCTCCGGAGCCTGCGACGCGCGCCTGAAGTGGGGGAGGCTCCAGGCCACGCGGTCGGGGATTTACCGACCGCAGGACAAGAGCAACATGCGGGCCATCTCAGCCGTGGGCAGCAAAAAACGCCTCCACAAACGCCGTCGCGGGCCTTGCGCGCAGCGCATCAAGCTCGCCGTGCTGCACAATCTGCCCTTCTTCAATGACGTACGTGTAAGCGCCGAGCGCCACCACGTCCCTCAACTCGTGGGTGACCATCAACATCGGCAGCGCCCGGTCTTGAAGATGCCGCAGAAGATAGAAACGCTGCTGACGCCGCGCGGTCACGTCCAGCGCCGCCATCGGCTCGTCCAACAAGAGCAGCCCGGGCTCTCCAATCAGCGCCCTGGCCAGCGCCACCTTCTGGCGTTCTCCCCCAGAAAGCGTCCTGGGGCGGCGACCGGCAAGCTGGGCGCAGCCCAAAGCCTCCAGCAGCTCGGTCGCCCTTTGCCTGGCCTTGGCCGCGCGCATCCCGCCGACACGCAGCGAAAAGGCCACGTTGTCCAACGCGCTCATGTGCTCAAAAAGACCGCTGCCCTGAGGCACATAACCCACCTTCCTGGCTTCTGGAGGCAGCAACACCGCGCCTTGCCCTTCAAAAAGCACGCGCTCTCCCACCACAATCCGCCCGGCCTGCGGGGTGTGCGCCCCTGCGATGGTCCGCAGCACCGTGCTCTTGCCGGCGCCGTTGGGCCCCACCAACGCCGTGGGGCGAGCGTCGCCTTTGAGGCCCACGTCCAACACCAACGCGCCCAACTCCAGACGAATCTGCGCAGACCAGCTCACGACGCCCCTCCGTTGGACACCGCGCTGTTCGCAGCCCACCAGCGCGGCAATTGACGCAGCCCCAACAAGACCATGACGCAGACCCCTGCCAGCACCAGCGCCAGCGCCAGCGCCACCCGCACATCGGACTCCAGCGCCGTGTAGATGGCCAGCGGCATCGTCTGCGTGGTGCCGGGGAGGTTGCCCGCAAAAAGGAGCGTGGCGCCAAACTCCCCCAACGCCCGCGCCCACGCCAGCGCCGCGCCGCCCAACAACCCGGGCAACGCCCCGGGCAGGACCACCCTCACAAAGCCCTGCCAGGGAGACGCCCCCAGAGTCCGCGCCACCAGAAGCGTGTCGCCATCCACCTGGGCAAAGGCCGCCGCCGCCGCCTGCACATAAAACGGGGTCGCCACAAGCACCTGGGCCAAAATCACCGCCGACGTCGTAAAGGGCAACTGCACACCCCAGCTCGCCAGCGCCTCCCCCAACACCCCCGCGCGACCAAAACACTGCAAGAGCGCGATCCCCACCACCGCTGGCGGCAACACCACCGGGATGTTCACCAACGCCCTGACCAACGCCACCACACGGCGCTCGGTGGTCGCCATCCACCAGGCCAACGGGGTCCCGCACAAGAGCATCAACCCCAGCGACACCACCGAAGTCCGCACGCTGAGCATCAACGCCGGGCCAAACGCCTGCGACCCAACGCCCGCCTGGAGGTTTTCAAACGACGCCGCACCCACCAGCGCCGCCAACGGCACCGCCAGCAACGCCAACAACGGCCCCGCCAACAACCACAACCCCCACCTGGGCGCCTTTGCCCCAACGCTCAAACCCAGACCTCACTCAAAACCGTGCTGACGCCACAGCCGCCGACCTGCCTCGGAGCGCACAAACCCCGACCACCGCGCCGCCAACTCGGGCCTCTTGGCACCCGACAACCGGGTCTGAACGTAACGCGCCCGCACACCGAGCGACTCAGGGATCGGGATCGACAACAACCCAGGCTGCCCCAACGCATCCGTGCGGTACACCACCGCCGCATCCGCCTCACCCATCGCCACCTTGGCACGCACCAACCTCACGTTGGCCTCTCTGGACACCACCGCACGCTCGACGCGCTCAGACCAGTCTGCACCCCAACGCTGCCCTGCGCGCCCAATGACCTGCTTGGCGTAGCGCCCCACGGGAACTTGCTCGGTGCCCAGCACCAGCCGCGCGGCGCTCGGGAGATCTTTAAAGGATTGGATCCGGGCCGGATTGTCCCTGGGCACAACCAGAACCAGCGCGCTGTGAGCCAACACCTGCCTGGACGACGCAAGGTTGCCGGCCTCCAAAGCGTCAACATGATCTTCATTGGCAGAGATGAAGAGATCCGCCGCCGCCCCTTGCTCAAGCTGAAGCCGCAGCGTCTGACTGCCAGCAAAAACCATCACCACATCAACACCGGGGTTGGCCGCCTCAAAACCGGCCTCCAAGGCGCGCCCCACATCCGTCAAAGACGACGCAGCGTAGACCGTCAAACGGGCTTGTTCAGGCTGCCCCTGGCAACCCACAAGGCACACAAGAACACACACCGCCGCCAACACACAGCTCGCCGCTACTCCCCCACCCCAAACCCACTTGCCAGCAGCCACTCAACAATCCCCTCGCCCCACAACCTCAACATCGCCCGTGAGCGCATCGTCGTAGCCAACCATGTGGCGCATGTCCTGCCGAAAGCCTGGATCGTGGAGCGCGTCCAACAAACGCGCCACCGGGACCTGCTCGGTTCGCTCAGCCGGCACGATCAGGTCAAAACGCTCCTGGCACAGGGGCACAAACCCCAACCCGGCCTCCACCGCCACCCCTTCAATCGCCACCCCCACGTCGGCGGCGCCGCAACGCACCAACTGCGCCACCGCGTTGTGATGCTCGGCCAGCGGCCCTGTGGGGACGCGGTGCGAGGGGCTGTGCTCGGCCACAAGACGCTGAGCAAGCAACTGAGCACCCGCCCCCGGCTGACGCTGAACCACCCGAAGCCCGGGTCTTAGCAGATCAACAGGCCCCTCGATCGCTTCGGGGTTGTTGCGGGGCAAGACCAATCCCTGGGACCAGCGCGTCAAGTTGACCAACCACATGCGCTGGCGCTCAAAACGCTCCAAAACAAGCTCATGATGGGTCAAACCAGGCCTGGATGACTCCAGGTGCACCCCGGCCACGTGCACCAAACCCGCCTGGAGCAGCTCCAGGGCGCGGCTGCTGCTGGCCCCCACCCAAACGGCACGCACCCCGTTGTTTCGAGCGTTGATCCAGCCACACAGCGACCCCAGCAGCGGCGCACACCCCGCCACAAGAACCTGCCTGCGCAGCGCCTCAAGAGGCCGAAGCGGTCTGACCTGACAAACGGGGCCGACCGTCTCCACAATGCCGTCGGCGGCCTGCAAACCCAGCGGCGCGCAGGGCAACGCCGCCCACTGCCCCGCCACCGACCCCAGCACAACGCGCTGACCCTGATGGCCCGGCTCAAAACAGCGGGCCTGCACCAGGACTTCGGATGGGCTCCCAAGCGCAAAAAGATCCTCCACCCGGCACCCAAGCGCCTGGGCAAGCTGAAGACTCAACGCCGTGGACGGGATCTGACGGCCCGCCTCAATGGCGATCAGCGCCTGCCTGGAGACCCCGACGGCCTGCCCCAGCGCGCGCTGAGACAAACCCGCGCGCTGACGCATCTGACGCAATGTGTTGTGCAACCCCGTGCTGCCCATGACTTGTGCCTCCAAATCCCGTGCCGAAGCACAGCTCTGCCGAGTGTGGCTCCATTCCAAAGCACATGTCAAACAAACATGACACCAGGTAAACCAAACACAACCAACCCCGCAAATCACACCCACAAGAGCGTGATGAGAGGGTTTCAAGGCGATTTTTGGCTGTTTTCGGCAGGTAAATCAGGGAGATTACGGGCCAGACGGGTCTTGAAGACCCCAGACACGATCGGCGCCCAACCCAGTGGACTTGAGCGCTTCGAGGGTGAGCACGTCCGAGAGCCTGTGGAGGCCTGTGGGCTGGCTGGGCGCGGCAAACCAGGCTTCAACGGCGGCCACGATGCCATCGGCGGTGCCCTGTTGGCCGTCTTCGAAGTGGAGTCCCGCGCGACACTCCTGGGGAGAGCCGCGCTCGGCGATGGCCAGGATGGAGACGCTGCTGGGGGTTTTACGCAGGAGCCAGGCCCGCACCAGCGCCAACTGCCACGTCAACACCACCATCAACAGCGGCTTGAGGAACTTGAGCGCTTTGGACACCCAGGCCAGGAGCCTGAAATTCCATCGCAGCCAGGACGGCTCCAGCGCAAAATACGTGGTCACCTCAGCGGCGTTGGTGGCCTGCTGCACAAGGTGGGTGTCGGGCAGCGCGCATCCGATCGCAGGGCGGCGCTGCCCTTCAAAATCAAAGTCGGTCGCGGGGCCCACCGCCGTGGGCGACACCACCACTTGCCCCCCTTCGTAGCGCACAGCGGGGACAAAGAGGCTGTGGGCCATCAGAGCACAGTTTCCGCGCCCCGCGCCCGAGAGCGGGGAGAATCGAATGCACACATCCACCTTTTGGGCTTGTGGACCAGCGACCTGGGCGGCAAAGAGCGTGCTCCACCCGGGAAAAATCCCCACCCCCAGGATGGCCGCACCGCGCGCCGGCTCAGTGTCCTGAGGCAGCGACATCAACCGCTCCACCGTCCCTCCCTCGGCGCCGGCCTCAAACCCGGCACCGCCGCGTCGCAGCACCGCCTCAATGGCTCTGTCGGGAGGCGCGTTGACGCTGTCGGTGCAGTTGACCACCGCATCAAAGCCCTCAAGGGCGTCAAAGCCACCCTCACCAAGCAGGTTCACCACCACCTCACCGCTGCGCCCGGCGCGGCGCCGAGTACCTCGATGCACCTCATGACCACGGCGCTCAAAAGTTTGCGCCACGCGACTGCCGTAAAACCCGTATCCACCGAGCACCAGAACTTTCATAGGGCCGCCCCCCAAGCGCTCCCAGACCAAGCTCATTCACGGCAAGGACGGGGGTGAAAGCTGCATGATTGACATCAACAAACAAAACCATAGCAGACTTCACGCTTTTGACGCACTTGGTCTGACCAAACACACCAGCAGCACACAACACACCCCATGGGCCAGCCTCGCCCCTTCAATAAAAGCCGTGCCCCGTCACGCCGCCAGCGCCACCATCGACAGCCTGATTTAAATTACACAACGTCGCCTTGAGAAATGTTCCGCTGGCCCTGAAACCTCATCCTTGGTTGCACATAAAGGACAGGAAACGAGAGCGTCAAATTAGACCATCTGGACCAGAAAATAATACGCTGATTTAAGACTTCCCATAAATCGTCCAGTCGGTCCAAATAAAAGAAACTTCTGAGTTTTTCTGCACCCAATCGATAAAAAATATGCCTCACAAACGTGCACAACACTGCATAACGAGGCCACCAGAGCAAGCATCGAACCCGGTATACACGACCATAAAGGCCATTTACAGAAGGTGCCACTTCCACAACTGGCCAATTGCGTCAATCTGATGGTATATGTGCGTCACCGTGAATTCTAAGATTTTGAGGGGCCAACAAACTGGTCATTTAACCTCACAAGCTCTATGCTCAGACACAAACACGACCTTTTCATAAGCCGCATTAGAAACAATGCCAAAGATTGTTGATCATGATGCATACCGCGCCGAACTCGCTCAGCGCGCCATCCCAGTCTTCCGAAAACTTGGATACCATGGTTTGGGGATGAGACGGATCGCCCAGGAGTTGGGCGTCTCCAAGAGCGCCCTCTATCATTACTTCCCCAGCAAACAGGCGCTCTTCAACGCCTGCTCACAGCAACTCACGCACATCCCGACACCTGAGTTGACCTCGCAGGCTGGCCCTGAGGAGCGCTTCGGCGCGCTCCTGGCGCTGGCCCATAAACTCGACGAGGATTTTCGGGGAGAGCTCTCCCTTTTACTCGACTACACGCGCCACATGAGCCACGAAGAGATCGTGGCACAAAACCCCATAAAAGACTCCGAGAGCGCGCTCTACCAATGCATGAACGCCCTGGTCGGCGAAGAGCGCGCACAAAGCGCGCTCCATCAACTGCTGGGCATCTTGCTGCTGCGCGCCTTCAACGGGGGCCAAACCGGCTTTGAGTCCATGCGGCCATTTTTCTTTGGCACCCACGCCCAGTAGCACACCACCGACCGGCGCCCTACGCCGCCAAAGCGCACCTCAAGGCCACTGGCGCCGCAGCACCTGCATCACATCATCATCCGGAGCCTCCAACAACCACTGCTGGGCGCTGGCGTCGCTGTGGAGTTGGCCGCCAAAGAGCGCCACCGCCCAACTGGCCGTCACCGCACGCCCCACCACCGGCTCCATATACTCAAAGGGCATCCCATCAGTCTGGCGCTCGCCCTCACCACAGCCGGCCACAAACGCCTCCACCAGGCCGCACACATCCGACACCGACCAGTGGCCCGCGTCGGCCACCTCCACCTTGACCGCTGGGCCGCCGAGCGCCTCGTAGTTTTCCCTCAGAAAGCGGTTGCCGATCTCAAAGATGCTGTTGTCTTCCACCGCCACCATCATCACCGTCGGGATGGTCACGTTGGCCGCCGTCACCCCGGGCAAGAGCAGGTTTTCGATGGGCGCTGCGATGGCCATCGCGGCATCCACGCGTCCGTCGCGCTCGGCCACCCAGCCCGCCGTCACCGCCCCAAAGCTGTGGCCCACCACACCAACCCTCAAGAGGTTGACCTGCGCCGACACGTCCTGCAGCGGCTCTGACCCAGCCTCCACGGCGTCGATCAAACCGCTGACGTCGTTGCCGCGCACCTCCAGAAACTCCGCTCCCAGCGGCACGCCCGTGCCATCCTGAGCATCCCAGAGCGTGTTGCCCACGTGATCGGGCACCAGGACCACGTGGCCCCAGGTCGCCAAACGGCGCGCCACCGTCGCCCCAGAGACCCCCAAACACTCGTGGCAATGCGAATAAACCACCAGCGGCCACTGCCCGGCCTCCAGCGCCCCGTCAACGGCCACCTCCAACGAGCGCGTCGGGCAGTCTTGCGGGGCCTGCTCCAACAGCGACCGCATCGCCTCGGCGCGATCGGGGACCACCAACGCATCCAGACCCACCGCCTGAGCGTCGGCCGATGTTGGCCCCCAGACCCCGACCGGCAGCGCCCGCTCACCGACCTGCACCGTCCGCAACGAAAAAGAAGCCGCAAAAGGCCCGTCCACCGTCGGATCAATGCCCTGCTCAAAGGGCGACTCGACTCTGGGCTCGTCCGCGTCGGGAGGCACCTCGGGCACGTCTTCAGTCTGGGCGTCCTGTGGATCATCCTGCCCATCGCCCTCGGCGTCCATCGACGGGCTCGCGTCGGGCTCGGGCTGAACATCGTTGGTCGACTCATCATCGCTGCACCCCGACCACAACACGCACGCGATCAACAACGCACCAAACCACACCCTCTTCACACCGCACCTCCCATCCAAAACATCCACAGCGGCCACAATGAACCCTCACAAAGGGCCCACACCACTTCGTATCATGTCTTGCGGTGTCGAGCGTAGAGCCCATCGCGCCACGCCATCAAATCCCCATACTCCTGGGCCAGCTCGGGGCGAGCCCAGAGGCGACGGGTGGCGGGGCCCATGGTTTGGTAGCGGCCCTTGTGGGGTGAGAGGCCGTGCAAGACCGTCGCCGCGATGATGTCTGCCGCTGCAAAGCTGTCCCCCAGGTATGGTCCTGTGCCCAGTTGCTGACGCACCTCATCCAAAAATGGCCTCAACACCGCCACGTCATCCGGCTCTTTTGCGGCATCAAAGCCGTATTTTTTGGCCAGGTAGCGCGCCGCAGTCGCGGTCAGCGGCTTGCACAGCGGCGCCAATGCGTCGGGCACGGCCATCCGGGCGGCCTCCGTCAACGCCTCCTGGTCCGCCAACATTCGGTGCGCCACGCGCGCACGCACAGCGCACAAGACAGGCTCCACGCGCTGCGCCCATTGGCCCGCTGCGCGGCTCTCCAAAGGCGCGCCGTCACCCGCCTCATCGGCCTGCACCATGATGTCCAGCGAATCCCCCAGCACCACCGCGCCGTCTGTGTAAAGCGGCACCGTGGCCTTATCCCTGGCCAAAGCGCGCCCCCACCACTTGAGCAACGGCGCCTCCACCATCGGCACGTACTCTCGGTAGCGGTACGACACCCCATGGTGATCGAGCGCCCACAGCGCGCGCTCTGTCCAAGGCGACACGCTCAACCCATAGACCTTCGCGGACATGACACAAACCCTCCCCAAAACACACTCACGCCAGACACACCATGCGCCCAACACAGGCGAGCATTGTATCAGAGCCCTCACCCACGGCTGATGACGCAAGAGGACAAATAAGCCCCCAAAGCGGACAAAGCGTCCGTGGGGGACAAGCGGTCCGGGCATTTTGGAATGGCGACGTTTGGACGGCACTTGACAAATGTGTGCGTTTGCACGCAAACACAACTGCGTGCAAACGCACACACCCATCATCAAGGAGAAGAGACACCATGGATCAGGCCAGAGCATTGCGCGAAGCCTTGCGTTATCTGGTGGTCGCGCACGGTGCACAAGAGCCGCAGCGACGTCCTTGCGGCGCGGCCCTGTCGTTGCCCCACGCCTACGCGCTGCTGGAGTTGTTGCAAAACAACGGCACGTTGACGGTCACCGAGTTGGCCGCGCGCCTCAACATCGACCGCACCAATGTCTCCAGGCTCTGCGCCAGGATGGAGGGCGAAGGGCAACTGACGCGCACCCCAGACCCACGCGACAGGCGCGCGCGGCGCTTGGAGTTGACCCTCAAAGGCCATCGGTTGGCCCAGCAGATCGACATCTCCAGTGCCCAGCACTTTCAGACGCTTCTTCAACACCTCGACGCCGACAGTCACAGCGTTGTTCAAGCCCTGAACCAACTGCGAGCGGCCATGGAGGCCGTCCCACCAAGCCAAGCCGACGTCGACAGCCCAGAGATTGAACCATGAACCGCCTTTTGCCGCTCTTGATCGCCCTCTTGCCCCTGGGACTGGCCTGCCAACCATCCCCCAAAACCCAGGATCCCGCGCCGTCGCCCGCACAGGCCGACAGCGCCCCAACCGCCAACCCCCCGACCAACGCGCCTGCGGCCCCGCCAAGCAGCGCACCGGCCAGCGCACCCGACAGCGCCCCCACCTCCAACGCCACCATGCCAGCGGCGCACTGCCAGGCCGTGGCCCAACTCAACGCCATGGATCCGCGCCGCCCGGTACCGCTCCAACCCATGATGGCCTGGCACCAGAAACAAAACATGCAGGAGCACCTGGTCGCCATCGAAGGCATCGTCGCAGCGCTGGCCAACGAGGACTGGGAGGCGGTCAAAAAGGCCTCGGCCAGCATCGAATCCTCACCCCAGATGCAGCAAATGTGTCAGCACATGGGCGCGGGCGCTGAGGGCTTCACCCAAATGGCGCTGGACTTCCATACACGCGCCGACGGCATCGCCGAGGCCGCCACCGCCAAAGACGTCAAGGCCACCCTCAAAGCCACCGCCCACACGCTCCAGGCCTGCACCAGTTGCCACGCCGCCTTCCGCCAGGACGTCATCGACGCCAAAAGTTGGCAAGAACGCACAGGCCAGAATCACGTCCCTGGCAAAGGTCACTGAACGCGGATCAACGCCTTGATGGCCGCCGCGATCTCCAGCGCGTGGGTCTTTTGAATGTTGTGGCCGCCCTCATCAAAGCGCAGTTTGGGGCCTTGGGGCGCCAGCGCCTCCAGCGCCTCAAAGATGTCCACGGGGATGAGCCGATCATCGCGCGCCCAGGCCATCAACAATGGCTGCGTGATCGCCGACACCGCCCGGCCATGGGCCTCAAAGTTGTTGGCCGAGGCGTCCAAGGTCGTATACATCCGCTCCTCATCGGTCAGGTAGGAGGGAAAACCCACGGCCTTGTACAAAATGCGCTGTAGGGGGTGCATCAGCGCGCGCCCCAGCGGCCACGCAAAGAGCGACGCCAACGCCCGATACACCGCCAACGGATAGTGCGGCCGAGGCCCCGGGCTGGCCAGCAACGAACACGAGCGCACGCGCTGCGGCGCCGTCGCCGCCAGGTGGGACACCACCATCCCCCCCGCCGAGTGGCTCAGCAAATGCACGCTCTCCAGGCCCAACCCGTCCATCAACGCCAGGACCGCCCTGGCGCGCTCCGGCACCGCCATCCCCGACCACCCCTGGCGGCTTGAGTGGCCAAACCCCGGCAACTCCACGCGCACCAGACGCACGTCGGGCAAGAGCGCCGGCGCCAACCAACGGAAGTCACGCACGCTGCCCGGCAAACCCGGAATCGCCAAGATCACCTCTGCGCCCTGCCCCTCATCGGTCCAGGCCAACACGCCGTCCCCATACGCCATCGTCTGACGCGGGGGATCACTGGGGGTTTCTGGATGCATACATCCTCCTCTTCACAACCACCGCAGGCGCACCCAAAACCCAGCGCGCCGCAAGGCAAACACTGCCGCGTTCCCACCCAATTGACAATGTGGATCGGCCAGCCCACCACCCCCAACAAACCCGCGCCCTACCCCGTCCACACCCAACTCGCCCGTCGTCACAGCCCCAAAAACACCGTCAAAGCCCGATGAATCCATGGTTCATCTCCGCCCAGAGAAATGTTTGGAAACCCTTTGACCTGACCTGCCCAGGCCACCGCGCCGCAATGTGTCCCTGTCCCGACAAAATAATTCATGCCCCTCAAGCCCACAGTCGATGCCAATCAAGACGGCATCGAAAACCCTCATCACCCAAACACGAAACCGCCATTGGGCGTGTGACCTTGACTCGAAAAGGAGTGCTTTATGGGCTCAAGCGTTTCCAACAAACCTCCCCTCAGGTGTTCAAAACCAAACACCACCTTACGTGCCCAACGGAGCCACAGGGGCCAAAACGGTGAAGAAACCCACGACGGTGACCACAAGCCACCGACCCAACCTCGGCACGGGCTTTTGAGGCTCGTGGCCACCATCGCAGTGCTCTGCGGCGCGTTGGGTCTTGGGGCCAGCGAGGCCCAAAGCCAGGAACTGCTGGAGGTCGGCGGCTTTATGGGCTGGTATGGCTTCAGCGAAGACAATGAGTTGGGCGTGCGCGACGCCGCCAACGCCATCAGCCTGGGCAACGCGCCGATCCTTGGCGCAAGGGTCGGCTACCGACTCATCCAGCCCCTGTGGGTGGAGGGTGAACTGGCAGGCATGCCCGCAGGTCACAGCCCCACCAACACCGGCGTGACGGTCTTCAGCTACCGGGCCCACGGTCTGCTGGACATCCCCGTACTCCAGGCGGACAGCGCCTTTGAACCCTTCGCGCTGCTGGGTTTTGGGGCCAACTCTGCGTTCTCGGACAACACATCGGTCTTTCAGGACGACACCGACACCTTCGTTTATGGCGGCGTCGGCTTCAAATACCTCACCAGCTACGATTGGGGATTCCGGCTTGATGGCCGCCTCCTCATTCCGCCTTCCAGCAACGACCAGACCTTCAAATTCAAGTCCTTGGACTTTGAACTCCTCCTGGGCGTCTTCCACCGCTTTGGAGCCGAACCTCCAAAACCTGCGGACTCCGACGGAGACGGGCTCCCCGATGATATTGATCGTTGTCCCCAGAACCCCGAGGACGCAGATGGGTTTGAAGACAACGACGGCTGCCCCGACCCCGACAACGACAAAGACGGCATCCCTGACAAGGACGACGCCTGCATCGACAAACCCGAGACCGTCAACGACTTCCAGGACGACGACGGCTGCCCTGAAGCCGACAGCGACGGCGACAAAATCTTTGATGAACTCGACCAGTGCCCCGCCAAGGCCGAGGACGCAGACGGCTTTGAGGACAGCGACGGCTGCCCTGATCCTGACAACGACAAAGACGGCATCCCTGACAAAGACGACGCTTGCCCGATGAAGCCCGAGACCGTCAACAAGCATGAGGACGACGACGGCTGCCCCGACGAAGTCCCCGAAGCCATCAAGGCCTTCACCGGCGTCATCGAAGGCATCAGGTTCCGCTCCGGCTCCGACGTGATCCTGCGTCAATCCTTCGAAATCCTGGACAAAGCCGCCGACGTCATCAAAGCCCACCCGAAACTCAAAATCGAGATCCAGGGCCACACCGACGACAACGGCGCTGAAGCAGACAACCAGGACCTCTCTGAGCGGCGAGCCAAAGCCGTCGAGAAGTACCTCATCGACAAGGGCGTCCCCGCCAAACAACTGGTCTCAAAGGGCTTCGGCGAATCCAAGCCGCTGGTCCCCAACAAAGACGATGAGAGCCGCACCATCAACCGACGCGTCGAGTTCAAGCGCATTGACTGAAAAATACATCAAAACCACGGGCCTGCGGGCCCTGTCGGGAGGACCAAACATGAAATACACACACCACATGATGTATTGGGCGTGTCTTGCGCTCATCGCTTCTGGCTGCGGAGACAATCTCCCTCCGCTGTTGGATCTGCCAGCCCCAGCATGTGAGAGCGACGAGAGCTGTGACGACGGCCTCTTCTGCAACGGCACCGAAACCTGCAACCCCCTTGAGGGCTGCCAGGCCGGGACCCCTCCATCTGTCGATGACGGCATCTCCTGCACCGAGGACCGGTGCGACGAAGCCGCCGATGAAATCGTCCACACCGCCCAGAACAGCGCCTGTGATGACGGCCTCTTCTGCAACGGCGCTGAGACTTGCAGCCCCACCGACGGCTGCGTCGCAGGGGAAGCCCCCGTTGTCGATGACGGCATCGATTGCACCAACGACACCTGCGATGAAGACACACAGAGTGTCATTCACACCGCCAACAATGATTCTTGCGACGACGGCATCTCCTGCACCGTAGACCGTTGCAGCCCTGCGACGGGCTGCTTCAGCGTCCCCGATGACAGCGTCTGCGGTCCCCGAGAGGTCTGCCGCCCCGACGACGGCGGCTGTGTTGAACTCGTCGAATGCACCTCGCCCAATGACCCGCGCTGCGACGATGGTCAGGCTTGCACGGTCGACTCCTGCAACATGGACACCGGGCGCTGCGTCAACGCACCCGACGACAGCCTCTGTGACGATGGCTTTGAATGCACCACGGACCGCTGTGACCCAGTGGCAGGGTGCTTCACGATCACCAATGACAGCGCCTGCGACGATGGCATCTCCTGCACGGTGGATCGCTGCGCCGACGGCATCGGCTGCTTTACGGTCCCCGATGACGGGCTCTGCGAAGAAAACGAAATCTGCCGGAGTGACGCTGGTGGCTGCCAACTCCCCCCCGCGTGCAACGGCGAGGACGATGAGCGCTGCGATGACGGACAGGACTGCACCGTGGACAGCTGCGACGTGGAGACTGGCCGCTGCGTGCACGTGCCCAACGACACCATGTGCAACGATGACCTCTTCTGCAACGGCGTTGAGGTCTGCCTGCCCTTCCGCGGCTGCGTCACCAGCGAAGTCCCCAACTGCGATGACGGCGTCTTCTGCACCCTGGATCGGTGCAATGAAGACACCGACACATGCGAACAACAGCCCGCCAATGTCCTTTGCGACGATGGCCAGTTCTGCAACGGCGCCGAAGTCTGCGATCTGGCCAATGACTGCCAACCCGGCGCTGCCCCCAACATCGACGACGGCGTCGGCTGCACCGACGACAGCTGCGATGAAGAGAACGACGTGGTCGTCAACACCGTCAACAACGGCAACTGCGACGACGGCCAGTTCTGCAACGGCGCCGAGACCTGCGATGCTGTCAACGATTGTCAGGCTGGCGTCGCTCCGACCATCGACGACGGCGTCGGCTGCACCGATGACAGTTGCGACGAGGAGAACGACGTCGTCGTCAACGCCGTCAACAACGGCAACTGTGACGATGGCCAGTTCTGCAACGGCGCCGAGACCTGCGACGCCGTCAATGACTGCCAGCCTGCTGCTGACGCCTGCGTTGGCGGAGACGTCTGCAACGCTGTGACGTGCAATGAAGAAGCCGACGCATGTGAAAACGTGCCGCTGTGCTTCAACGAAACCGTGGATGAAGTGGACTTTGAAGCTGGTCGAGGCGGCGGCAGAGGCATGGAAATTGATGGAGAGCAAGGTGGCCTGGTGGTCTCAACCGGCTCCACCATCGACGAAGACTCCCTGTGGGTCGTCAACACGGCGGAGAGCTCCCTGTCCAAATGGGACGCCAAGACGTCCACCGAAGTTGCCCGGTACAAGGTGGGGCTGTCCAGCGGCGAGTGCTTGAATCAGTGCTGCTGGAACAGCGGGTGCAACATGCCAAGCCGCACTGTCGTGGACGGGCGCGGGGACGTCTACGTCGCCAGCCGTGGCTTTAACATGCAAGGCACGGTCACCAAAATCGCAGGCACCCTCGACGACTGCGTGGACCGCAACAACAACGGCACCATCGACACCTCGACCTCGGCCACGGCCATGGCCTTTGACACCGACGAGTGTGTCTTGTGGACCGCCCCCGTGGGTGAGAGCAACGCTCTGCTCAGGGCGCTGGCCATCGACACGGGCGATGCCGAACACCCCGAGGGCTATCCCTGGGTTGGCGGCTACAACGACTTCACCTTCTACAAACTCAACCCCAGCGACGGCTCCATCATCACCACCGTCGATGTCTCACCGCTGCGCCCCTACGGCGGCGTCGTGCTGGCCAACGACGACCTCTGGATCGGCACTCTGGGCGGCAACCAAACCGGGTACTTCAATACCGCCGCGCAGGCGCCCTCTTTGACGCTCGTGGACTACCCCACCGACATCCCCACCCGCACATGCACCAGCAGCTACGGCATCACCGCCGACGCCGAAGGCAGAGTCTGGTTTGGCGGCTGGAGTTGCCGCGACGCGGTCGCTTACGACACCAACGCAGGCCAATGGGGACACGTCCGCGGCGTTGGGGGACCCTTTGCCTACTCCGCCGGTCGCGGCATCACCCCCGACAGCGAAGGCCGAATCTGGATGGCGCTCGACGGCACCGGCAACGGGACGGGCTCGCACATTGTGTGGTGGAACGCCAGCGACCTGGTCCTGGGAGGCACCCTCGAGGTGCCAACCACCAACATCATCGACATGCCAGCAGGCAACACCGGGCCGTCCGCCCTGGGCCTCGACAAAGCGGGCTACCTCTGGCTCGCACACTACAACACGCCCAGCAACCTCCTGCGCATCGACCCGGACACCGAGGTTGTGGACAGCTACACTGGACCCAACCAGGTCTACAGCTACACCGACTTCACCGGCGGCGTCTTCCGCACCGTCGTCGCCAACGGCTTCTACGACGAAGACTGGGACGGCACCTGTGATAGCCCCGAATGGGGCGAGCTGGAGTGGGAGGCGACCACGCCCGAAGACACGTTCATCACCTTCAACGTCCGCACGGCCGACACCGAGGCGGGGCTCAACGACGCCACCCCGGTCTTGCTCGGTGTGCTGCCCCCCGATGAATCCCCAGGAAACATCGGCGACGCCCTGATTGCAGCCGGTGAAACGCCCGGTCGCTTCCTCAGGCTCACCTCGTTCCTCCAGGGCGGCGCAGGCATCACCCCGGTGCTGCACAACTA
>CAKZKQ010000674.1 GCA_937123825.1 uncultured Pseudomonadota bacterium | reverse complement strand
GAATTGTTTGGTTTTGGCGTCAGGCCAGTGGCGGCTTGAAGGGTCTTATAGCGCTGCTATGGCTTCGCTCCCCGTGAGGCGTCTGACATCCATTATTGCTCGCCCCAAACCCGTGGCTTCTTCTTTCTTTTCTTTTTGAAGTGTTTGGGTTTTGTGTGGGCCTTTGGCGGTTTGATGGCCTGTGGCTCAACGCTGAGTATTTCGGCGTCTGACATCCATTATTGCTCGCCCCAAACCAAGTCTTTTGTCTGCACTTTGGTATGAGGCTGTTTGGGGCGCGGACGCGTTTGGCTGTGGGGTTCAGCCTACCGCTTCGACTTCATCGCGTGAGACGGCGCGGATGACGTCTGCCAGCGCGCGGCGCCTGGGCTCATCTTCCCAGAAGACCAGGCGAAGCTGTCCCACCAGATCTTTGGCGCGTCGGAAGGCGCCCACCAGGTCGCCCGAGATGTCGGTGCGGCTTCGCACGCGCCGCATCAACTTGCCCAACTCTTCGCCTTCGGCCCACAGGCAGCCCAGCGCCATCATTTCAGGATCGCAGCGCGGATCTCCGCCGGCCAACTCCATGGCGTCGCCCACGATCTCGCCCTCAAAGGCTGAGATGATCATCGGGATCCGCTCTTCGAGTCCCTGGGGGAGGTGGGCGCGGACGGAGGTCTGGCGAGGAAGCTCTTGAACGAGCCCTGCGCAGAGGCCAAAGGTCTCCTCGGGGCTGAGATCCTCAAAGACCCCCGCCATGATCAACTCGGTCATGAAGACCTCTTCGATCTGGAGTTTGCGCAGGAGCTTGGCGCCCACCCCAAACTGGCCTTCGGCATCGATGTAGCCGTGCTGGTTGAGGAAGGTGACCTTGTTCTGGAAGTTGTCCCAGAGCCATTTGCGCTCGCGCTCCAGGCGGCGGCGCAGCTTGCGCACGCGCTTTTCGGCGTCGCGGGCCTCGGTGGGGCCCTGGCCGAGACGTTTTTCCTGTTTCTGCAGTTCTTCCATCAATGCTTCGGCGCGGCTGGCGCGCTGATAGGCCAGGAAACTGCGGTCGAGCAGAGCCCGGATCTCTTCGTGGCTGTAGCGCTGAAGCAGGTTGACGACCGAGTGGAACGAGAGGTTGAAGGATGAGCGGACCGGTTCGGGCTGATCGCTCATCAAACGCGCCAGATGTTCCTGCCAGCGGTGCCAGTGGGGGAAGTCCATGCGGACCAGGACCTGCCCGTGCTCATCCATGCCGCGCCGCCCGGCGCGACCGGCTTTTTGCATGAACTGGCGCACCGTCAGCGGCACCACCGCCTCGCCGTTGAACTTCTCCAGTTGCTCAAAAATCACCGTGCGCGCCGGCATGTTGATGCCCAGCGCGAAGGTGGAGGTGCAAAAGAGGAGCTTGACCAGACGTTTTTCGTAGAGCTGCTCCACAAAGGCTTTCAGGCGCACGTTGAGCCCGGCGTGGTGAAAGGCGATCCCCTTGAGGTACATGTCCTCGTGGAAGCGCTTGAGGACCCCTTGATGCTCGGCGTCAAAGTCATCAAGGAGGCGATCGACCTGGCGTTGCTCGGAGCGGGTCAGGAAGCCTCGTTTTTTGTCGGCCATGACGCGGGCGGCGTGCTCTGTGGAGCGGCGGCTGAACATGAAGAAGAGCGCGGGCAGATCCTGAGGCTCAAGCATGCGCACCAGATCGACAAACCCGGTCATTCCCGCCGAGTCATCCCGACCGCGTCGGCCTTTGCCTCGGCTCTTGCGCAAGGCTTCTTTGCGGGCCTTGGAGCGGGCGCGGCGTCCCCCCTCAAAGGTTTGGCGCTCTTTGGGCTTGGACTCGCGCTTCCACTGCCCGTAGGCCTTCTTGTAGTTGCCCAGCAAAAGGGGACCGGTGTCTTTGTTGGCCAGCTTGAAGGAGAGCGGCACGGCGCGTTTGCGCTCCTCAATCACGGCCACCTCACCAAAGGGCCCTTCACGCACGGTCGACAGCCACCCGGCCAGCTCGCGCAGGTTGGAGAGCGTCGCCGAGAGGCCAAGGATGCGCACCGTGTCGGGCAGGTAGATCAGGACCTCCTCCCAGACGGTGCCGCGCTCGGGATCGTCGATGAAGTGGAGTTCATCAAAGATCACCGCCTGGAGGTCGCCCAGTTGGGTGTCCTGGCCATCGGGGCCGGCGCCCTGAAGCAGGATGTTGCGCAGGATCTCGGTGGTCATGATGCGCAGCGGCGCTTCGCGGTTGATGACCACGTCCCCGGTGATGATGCCCACCTTGTCGGCGCCGTGCAGCCGGGTGTACTCGCGGTACTTCTGGTTGCTGAGCGCTTTGATGGGGGCGGTGTAGACGATGTGTCCGCCGTTGTTGATGACGTGCTCGACGAGGTAGTCGGCGATGAGTGTCTTGCCTGTGCCGGTGGGGGCAGAGACAAGCACGGATTTGTCATCGTTGATGGCTTCGATGGCCTGACGCTGGAAGCGGTCCAGCGTCAATCCCTGGTACTTCATGGATATGCTCGTGTGGTGGAGGCTCCCTGTATGGAGCGATGTCCACGTTTGGCAAGAGCGCAAACATTCAACAGCAGCGCGCTCTGTGCGGAAAATGCATTGGTCCGCGCCGAGGCGATCGGTTCAGGCGAGTATGAGGGCATCAAAACATATGGGATGCCCGTGGGCCATCACGGCCACCTCTGGACGGCTGATTTCAGGCCTCAAAACCCTGGGGTGATTTTGCTTTGGTCTTTGTGGCGCGAGGTCCGACGCGTTGCAAAACAGTCCCCGCGGTGTGTCTGGGGGCGAAATCACGGTGTTTTGGTACAAAACAACAATGTGCAAGTCAGCAAAACAGGTCCATGCGTGAGGGTAGACACGATGTGCGCCTTGCACAAGGCGCAGTGTGGCCAGTGGACCAAGAAAAGACTTTGAGGGAGGGTGAGGGATCAGAGTTGTTCGAGGTTTTCGCGCAGGATGCGTTGATCGTCTCCATCGAGTCGTTCGAGTGCTTCGAGGAAGATCTGGACTTCGGCGTTGTTGTGGAGGCTCAAGATGCGGCGCATTTGCTGCAGGGATTCCAGCGCAGCGGCGGGGTCAAAGGTTTTGAGTCCTGCCTCGGCAGCGGCGACCATTTTGCGAAGTTGTGTGACGCGGCTGCACAGCGCTTCGTGGCCTTCTTCAAGTCCATCGAGCCGCTCGGAGAGATCGGGCAGCGCCTGGCGCAGGTGTTGGAAGATGGCTTCTTCCTCAACGCCAAAGTGTTCGAGCATCTCTTCGAGCGCAAAGTTCAGATCAGCGCGCGCGTCTTCGAGCAGCTCATGATCCTGGCGCCTGTCAAAGTTGTCGTCTTTGAGGTCGGTGAAGGTGCGTTCAAGGTCCGTGAAGGTGCGATCGAGCTTGTCGTGATCCTGAACAATGCGATGGGCCAGTTCCTGGTTTTGCATGACTTTGGGGCCTCACCCAGGGCCGCAGGTTGGCGGCAGCGTTGGTTGATGAGGTTGCGTGGTGTCTGCAAAGCGGTGCAAGGCGGACATGGGGTCCAGGGCGCCGGGTGGGCGCCGGATTGTTTGCAGACACGACTTTGGGAGGGGTTGCCGCAGGCAGGCGTTGTTTGGGCACATCGTCGGCCACACAAACCCTCTGCGGCTGAGCCTAGCACAAGAGGGCAGGGGTGTGGCAAGCGCTTGAGGGAGGCGCTTGCGGTGGCGGCGACTCTGAGGGGATGGCAGGCGGCGCCGCGAGGGGGATCAGGCGCCGGGGGTGCGGCGACGCACGCCGGTGTTGGCCAGCTCGTATTTGCCGTGTTTGGGGCGGTTGATCCAGGCCTCGCCGTCTTTGAAGCTCTTGCGCAGGAGGTTGCTGACTTTCTGGCGCAGGTTGTCCTGGGTCCAGCCGCGGTGGCGCTCGAGCCAGTCGGTGACCTCTTTGGGGGACAGGGGCACACCGGGGGTGGCTTCAAAGGCGGCGATGATGTGCTCTTTGAGGGCACCCGAGGAGCGGGGGGCGCGCTCGGTGCCGTTGCCCGAGGCGGGGACGCTGCCGCCGTTGAGTTTGCGCAGGGATTCGCGGTAGTTGAGGACCTTGTCGTGCAGCTCGTTATATTCTTTTTCAACTTCCTCAAGGCGAGCCTCGGTGGCTTTGAGGAGTTTTGTCATGTTGTCGATGATTTCTTGTTCAAGCTGGCTCTGATCCATGTGTTGAGTTCCTCCGTGGAGTATGGTCGATGCGCTGACGCGTTGGGCTGAGTGCGTTTGGATATTTGTGTTCTCAAGCCACTGTTGTGGATTCTGCCCAGGCGTCAGATTGGGTTTTTGTCGCGGCTGGAATTTGTCGATGGCATCTTTGCATGCCGCAATTGGGAACAGATGTTCCTGTCTGGGAGCCTCTTCGATGCTTTAATGAAGAGGCAAAACGATGCATTTTTATTTTTGAACGCATCATCAATTTCCAGGCTTATATGCCGTTTGTATACATAAAGTATAAAAATCAGTCCGTCAATTCGAATTTTTGCTGGTTTTTTGTTCTTGTCCACAACAAGGTTGTTTTGTGGGTTGACAGTGGGGCAGCGCGCTCGCTATGTGAGTGAGTGCTCACCTGGCAATGGCCCGTTGGCCGTGCCGCAGCCCTGGAGTGTGTCCGTGGCCACCAAGCGCCTGCCCTCAGCCGAGCGCCGTAAGCAGATCCTCCACAGCGCCATCCGCGTCTTCGCCCGGCGGTCCTATCACGGCGCCACCACGCGCATGATCAGCCAGGAGGCCGGCATCGCCGAGGCGCTCATCTACCGCTACTTCAGCAACAAGCAGGGGCTTTTTTGTGAGGCGGTCGAGCACACGGGCAAGACCATGGTGGAGGGGCTTGAGCGCTGCCTTGCCGAGCACCGCGACGACCCGCGCGGCGCAGTGCGCGCCACGCTGGCGTTTTATTTGACGCTCTTGGATCGCCACGAGGATCTGGCCAGGATGATCTTCATTGTCTCGGGGGCGTTGGACGATCCACTGGTGCGCAAAGTCTACCTCAAAGAGCAGCACAAGGCCCTGGAGTGCATCACGCAGGCCATCGAGCGCTGGCAACGGCAGGGCATCATGCGCGCTCAATTGCCCGCGCGCGGCGCTGCCTGGTTCTTTCTGGGCACTTACCAGACGCTGGCCTTGATGAAGGAGTCGGGGAGGCTTGGCGGGGTCGTGGATCTGGACGCTGCGGTGGCGTTGGTGGAGCCCTTTTTTGTGGAGCAGGGCACGTAAGCGCGCTTGCTGCAAACGCTTTGCACGTGTGCATCTTTGTTTTGAACACAGCGCGATCCTGATTTCATTGAAAAAAACTCCATAATCTCAACGCTTGAATTGGGTTTGATTGTCTGCACCTGGCATTTTGTTGCAGCCTGTGCGCGCTCCGACCTCCATCTTTATATAGTGGCACCATTGTGCCCGTTGTGGATCCGTTCCAAAACCATGGGCAGGCCATCGACCAAACCATAGCGCTTGTCTTCTTCGTTATTGCAGCGATGACCTATGGTTTATGTGGGTGTTGCAAAAATCAACGCCAGCGACGCCACGTGTTTTGTATGAATGCCCTGCTGCGCCATGGAGAGACTCATCAGAGCGGTGCACCGACGATTTGAGATGCCAATGGGGATGTGATTCCTGGACTGGCACTGAGGCAATAATAATACTGGCACAATTTTTGTTGATTTATAGAGCTATAACCAACTGAGCACATTGTATGTGAGTGTGGTATCGATTGTTTCGATGGCCACTTTTGGCATCGTTTTGGCCAAGGGCGATGTGTGCGTCAAAGAGGGGGGGGGTGTGGTGTTGGCACTTTGGGGCGCATGTGGATAAAAGGCGGCCTTGGAGGGCGCGTGCGGCCGACCGTGCCAAATGTGTGGTGGGTTGTTTGGGGAGTGGGTTGGCGTTTTGGTGTGAAGGAGGAGGGGGGGCGGCCAGCGGCGCCGCTGGTGTGGGTCAGCGGCGATCATGTCACAGCGATCTTTCGGCTGGGGCGAGGCGATCAGGCGCTTTGCTTTTCGTAGACCAGCAAGGGGCGCTCGCCTTTGAGCACGACGTCCTCGGTGATGATGCACTCGCGCACGTCGTCGAGTGAGGGCAGCTCGTACATGATGTCGAGCATGATGGACTCCAGGATGCCGCGCAGGCCGCGGGCGCCGGATTTTTCTCCCATCACCTTGCGGACGATCGCTTGCAGGGCCTCCTGGTGGAAGCGCAGCTTGACGTTGCCGAGCTCAAAGAGCTTCTGGTACTGCTTGACGAGGCTGTTTTTGGGCTCGTAGAGGATGTCGATGAGGTTGCCTTCGGTGAGCTGATTGAAGGTGACGATCACCGGCAGGCGGCCGACAAACTCGGGGATGAGCCCAAATTTGGTCAGATCCTCGGGGCGGACCTTGGAGAGCGTGTTGTTGCTCTTTTCGGCGTGGCGCTCCAGATCGGCGCCAAAGCCCATGGCGTTGTTGCCGGTGCGGCGCTCGATGATCTGCTCCAGGCCCTCAAAGGAACCACAGGCGATGAAGAGGATGTTGGTCGTATCGACCTGGATGAACTCCTGCTGGGGGCGGTTGCGGGAGCCTTCCGGGGGGATCATGACCTTTTCGGACTCGATCATCTTCAAGAGCGCTTGCTGGACCCCCTCGCCGCCCACATCGCGGGTTGAGGATGCCCCTTCGGAGCGCCGGGCGATCTTGTCGATCTCGTCAATGCAGACGATCCCGCGGCTGGCGCGGCTGACGTTCCGATCGGCGGCCAGCCACAGGTTCTTGATGACGTTTTCGACGTCTTCGCCCACATAGCCGGCCTCGGTCAGGCTGGTGGCGTCGGCGATGGTGAAGGGCACATCGAGCCAGCGCGCCAGCGTCTCGGCCATGAGCGTCTTGCCGCTGCCGGTGGGGCCGATGAGCAGGACATTGCCCTTGCTCAACTCCACGTCGTCATCGACATCGTCTTCGCCATCAAGCTCGGTCTTGATCCGTTTATAGTGGTTGTAGACCGCCACGGAGAGCACCTTTTTGGCGCGATCCTGGCCGATGATGTGTTCGTCGAGGAACTCTTTGATCGCGCGCGGGCGACGATCGCGGGCGGGAGGCTCGGGGGCGTTGCCGGACTGAGCGTCCTCCTCAATGATCTCCTTGCACAGCGCGACGCACTCGTCGCAGATGTGGACCTCTTCGGGTCCGGCGATCAATTTGCGAACGTCTTTGGCTTCCTTCCCGCAGAAGGAGCAACGCACACGGCGGTTGCGTTGGTTGGTCATGCATTCTCCCGAAGAAAAGCGGTGCGCAGACAAATGTGGCACTGGCCAGGTTCGTCATCTGCGCCAGGCTTCTTGAGAAGCTCTCCGTGCGCCCAGCCCCGAATTTTCAAGGCTGAGGCCCGACGAGCCCATCGAATCCGAGCCCATCACTCGACGTGCGGCGATCGTCTCTGGCGCGCGTCGTCAAGACCGATTTGGTCCAGGGACTCTTCCCCGGCAACGCGCCAGGCGACACCAAAAGTCCATAAATAGTGTTCCTTGGTCGCCCGTGTCAAAGACTCCCCAGGGTCTTTTGAGCAGCCTGTGTCCATGCGCCTTGGCAAAGTGCCGATCCGTAAAGCTGATGCTTGACAGCATGCACAACGGAACATAGTATGCGCGCCCTTGACAGGGTCAACACAGGATACCTGTGCGTGTGCCCCGTCATTGAACATAAGTGAAAGCATATCGAGGGTCGATGTCTTGTCGATTGATGCCGAGCGCGAGTCTGCGCTCAAAGCCCTCGAGTGTTTGGATGAATCGTTGTTGATTGGTATCCGAGGGAGTACAGCCCATGCCTGTCAGATTGCGCCTCGCGCGCCACGGCGCCAAGCGTCGCCCGTTCTACCGCATCGTCGCCGCCGACCAGCGCTCGCCCCGTGACGGCCGTTTTCTGGAGGTCGTCGGCACCTACGATCCGAACCACGACCCGATGAAGCTGCGCCTGAACCAGGAGCGGATTGATTACTGGCTCGGCAACGGCGCCCAGCCCAGCGACACCGTCAGCAGCCTGCTGCGCCGCGCCAAGCGTCACCCCGAGCAGGTGACCTTCCTGGGCGCTGGTGCTGTCAGCGCCGCGCCCGCTGAGCCCGCCGTGGAAGCCGAGACTGAGGTCACCGAAGAGGCCTGATGGTTGGCTTCGGCCGCCGTTGAGCATCGACACAAGGGAGTCGTGGGGCCATGTCCAACGAGCCAACCAACCTGGAAAACGCCGTCGAGCACATGATCAAAGGCGTGGTGTCGCGTCCTGATGATGTGAAGATCACCAAGCGCGATGGTCGCCACGGTCCTGTGGTGGACGTTCTGGTCGCCGGGCGAGATGCCGGGCGCGTGATCGGCCGTCAGGGTCGGACCATCAGCGCGATGCGCGATCTGCTGGCCGCTGGCGCTGTGGCGCTGGGGCAGGCCGACGCGGGGACTCCGACCATTGAGGTCGAGGAGCACCCCGAAGGGTGATGGTTGTGCGCTATGGATTCTCCGTGGATTGCGATCGCTAAAATCGGGCGCCCCCACGGGGTGCGCGGAGAAATGCGCGCTTGGCCTTTTGATCCTTCCTCCGAGATGCTCTTTGAGGTGAACGAAGTGCGTCTGGCGGCCCGCGAGGGCAGCACAGGCAAGCCTTACACCATCAAGCGCTGTCGTCGGGGAACCCGCTCGCTGGTGCTCTCTTTAAAAGAAGTGACCAGTCGGCACGCCGCCGAGCCCCTCAACGGGATGCTGGTGATGATCCCTTCGGAGATCCTGCCGGAACTCGAGGACGGGGAGTATTACCACCATCAGTTGATCGGTGCGCAGGTGGTGGTTTGTGCTGGGGGGCAGCCCCTGGGGGTGCTCGAAGAGATCATCGACAATGGTGCCCATGACGTCCTGGTGATAAGGGATCGATCAGAAGGCATCGAGGTCACCATCCCCTTTGTGGAGGAGATGGTGGAGTTGGAGGAGATCGAGGGGCAGGGGATCAGGATCGTGGTCGATCCCCCCGAAGGGCTCATTGAGGCCACCCGCACCTCGATCAAGTGAGGCAGGGAACGTGAATGCGTCGTCGCCAGAGCACAGCGGTGAACACACCGGGTTTGAGTGTCATGTCCTGACGCTCTTTCCGGAGTTTTTCACCTCTCCTTTGGAGGTCAGCATCCTGGGAAGGGCGCTGAACCGCGATGACGTGCGTGTGGAAGTCCACAACATTCGTGACCACGCCGAAGGCCGCCACAAAATCACCGACGACAACCCTTATGGGGGCGGCGCCGGGATGGTCATGAAGCCCGAGCCGGTGGTGCGCTGCATGGAGGCCGTCGAACAAGACTGCGTCCAGCGAGGTGGGACAAAACCCCACCGCGTGGCGTTGACCCCTGCCGGTGCCCCTTTCAATCAAGCCGCCGCCGAGCGCCTCTCCAAGTTGCCCAGCCTGACCTTGGTCTGTGGCCGCTATGAAGGGTTCGACGAGCGGGTGATGGATTACATCGATGAGGAGCTTAGCCTGGGAGACTTTGTGCTCACCGGCGGCGAGCCCGCAGCGCTGACGATCCTGGACGCCGTCATTCGGTTGCGTCCCGGTGTGCTCGGCAACGCCATGAGCTCCGTTGATGAATCCTTTGGGGAGTCGGGACTGCTCGAATACCCCCAATACACGCGCCCTGTCTCCTTCCGGGGAGCCGAGGTGCCTCCGATCCTGCGCAGCGGGGATCACGGTCGCGTGGCCAAGTGGCGCCGCGGCCAGGCCCTTTTGCGCACTGTGCAGCGCCGCCCCGAGCTTCTTGAGGACTTCCCCTGGAGCCCTCAAGATCGCAAGCTCCTTCAGGCAGCACAGCAGGAACAACAAGCTCTCAATTGTCACCAAGAGATAGACCTCGGGTCGAATGATGAAAGACCCGTCGAGGAGGAATCATGAACGCCATCCAGCAGATCGAAGCCCGTTACGCGCGTCAGGACGCCCCTGACTTCCGCCCCGGCGACCTTGTCCGGGTCCACGTCCGCATCCGTGAGGGTGAAAAGGAGCGTATCCAGGTCTTCGAAGGCAACGTCATCAAGATGAGCAGCGCCGGCCCGCGCCGCACCTTCACCGTGCGCAAGATCTCCTACGGCATCGGTGTCGAGCGCGTCTTCCCCATCAGCTCCCCCAAGATCGCCAAGATCGAGCTGGCGGGTTACGGCCGCGTGCGTCGCTCCAAGCTCTACTACATCCGCAGCCGTCGCGGCAAAGCCGCCCGGATTCGCACCAAGAAGTCCCGTCGCGGCAACGTCTGAGCAACCTTTGGTGTCTTCGGCGGGGGGTTCACACAACACCCGCGCGTCGATATTCAGGTCCATTTGCTCAGACCCATCCCCACGCAGGCCCATTTGGGTCCCGCACGCTCCAGGCGCACCACATCCAAGTGGCGCGCCTTTTCTTTTTGGGGCGCCCGATCCCCGCAGAACCGCGCGTCGTCTGGCATAAGTGTCCTTTGTGTGGTACGCCAACACTGTAGTAAACTTCAGCGTTGATGGGGTTTTATGCGACTGCGAGAAGTGGTTTTTCAAGGTGTCTTTGGTCTCCAGCGTCCAGCGCGTGTGAGGATCGATCCAGGGTTCTGCAATCTGAACCTGCCCCCTGGTGCACGCCCCGAAGATTTTCAAGACATCATCCTCTCGTTGCTCTACCCCCGCTATGTCGGCGATGTGCAACTTCGCTTGCTTGGGGACAACGACGGCGCCGACCTGCGCCTTGGGCTCGTCATCGAAGCCGACGACGTCTACAAGCTCCAGCGGCGCGTCGATGACGCCTCGGTGTCGATGCAGCGGTTGGGTGAGGGCGGCCGTGGCCAGGTCATCGCAGAGGGAGCCGACGAGGTCGAGGCCGAGTTGATGCGCTGCCTCAAGCTGCCCTCGTACGAGCAGTTTTTGAGGCTCAACTGCTGGCAAATCCCCGAGGTCGATCCCCAGGCCGACGACAAACCCAAGCCCAAGAAGGTCGCTGGCAATCATCCCCCTGAGGTGCAGCGCCTGCTGGACATGTACGTGGGCGCCCAGGCGATCGAGGCGCTCGATCTGGAGCGCGACTCGGTCGAGGCGGATCTCTCTGAGGCCAAGCGCAAAAACAAGCGCCTGAACAAGCTCTTTAAGCGCGATCGCAACCGCCGCCAGCGCATCGAGCAACTCGAAAACGTCCTCCAGTTGCCCGACGAAGAGCGCGACCTCTTGCTCAACTACCAGAAAATCCAGCGGGCCCAGGACGACAAGATCGACGGGCTTCACCAGGAGATCGCCGCAGCCCAGGAGCAGCAAGACGCCCACCGCCCCGGCCCCTTGGCCAGGCAGTACCCCTTTGTGGTCCCGCTGGTGTTGTCTGTGGGGGTCTTTATTGCCAGCCTGGTCCTTGGGATCCGCCTCATTGCCCTGCTCAACGTGGGGTTGTTGGGCGCGGTCGCCTGGGCGGGGCTCCAGCGCTACG
>CAKZKQ010000673.1 GCA_937123825.1 uncultured Pseudomonadota bacterium | reverse complement strand
AGGTGGCTTTGTTGGGAGATGACGGTTGATTCACGCAGGCGGCTTTGATGGGGGAACGCAATGATTCCAGCAGGCGGATCTGTTATTGGGACCAAAAACTCCTGCCCCCATCGCGGTTTTCTGGCGAGGGCCAAAGTGCGCAGATGTGAACCGGCATGAGAGAGGCTGGGGCAAGGATGGGCAGGTTGGACCGAGCCAGGCTAGCATCAAAGTGTTGAGGCCTAGGCGGCGAGCACAGACGATGCAGCGCATCGTCGAGCATCGACAACGACGGCATCGGCGCTTTGAGGCCGCATGGCGACGGGAGACCTGGGCGTCCTTGACCCATGCAAGCAGCGCTATGCCGAACGAATTCCGGGAGCATATGCGTGCTTTGGACCCGCCAGAAAAGAACAACGCCCTCGTCGTCGCAAGGGGGATGCGATTCGGCGAAGGCGTTGTCGGGAGTCCGGCGCAGGGGGCTTTGCGTTGGAAGTGCGCGGTGCCCTGTGGCCAGGCTATGTGGTGTGCGGCGCGGGCCAGGTGGCCTGCGCGCCGCGTGTCTTGATGGGCCTTTGTTCCCTTCAGAACTGCTCTTCTTCGGTGGAGCCGTGGATGGCCAGTGTGGAGGCTTGGCCGCTGGTGATGGTCTGGACGACCTGATCGAAGTAGCCGGTGCCGACCTCGCGTTGGTGTTTGATGGCGGTGTAGCCGTACTCGGCAGAGGCGAACTCGGCCTCTTGCAGGCGCGAGTAGGCGGCCATGCCTTCGGTGCTGTAGGCGCGGGCCAGCTCGTACATGCCGTGGTTGAGGGCGTGGAAGCCTGCCAGGGTGACAAACTGGTATTTGTAGCCCATGGCGCCCAGTTCGCGTTGGAATTTGGCGATGGTGGCGTCATCGAGGTGCTTCTTCCAGTTGAAGGAAGGGGAGCAGTTGTAGGCCATCATCTTGCCGGGGAAGCGCTCCTGGATGGCCTCGGCGAAGCGTTTGGCTTCTTCGAGGTTGGGGGTGGAGGTTTCGCACCAGATGAGGTCGGCGTAGGGTGCGTAGGCCAGGCCGCGTGCGATGGCTTGCGCGATGCCGCCCTTGATGCGGAAGAAGCCTTCGGCGGTGCGCTCTCCGGTGAGAAAGGCGTGGTCAGCGGGGTCGATGTCGCTGGTCATCAGCCGGGCGCTGTCGGCGTCGGTGCGGGCAATGAGGACGGTGGGTGTGCCGCAGACATCGGCGGCAAGGCGAGCGCTGATGAGGGTGCGGATGAACTGGTTGGTGGGTACGAGGACCTTACCGCCGAGGTGGCCGCACTTCTTTTCGCTCGAGAGTTGGTCTTCGAAGTGGACGCCAGCGGCGCCGGCTTCGATCATGGCGCGCATCAGCTCGTAGGCGTTAAGGGGGCCGCCAAATCCGGCTTCGGCGTCGGCGACAACGGGCACGAGCCAGTCGCGGGAGATTTTGCCTTCGACGCTCTCGACCTGGTCGGCGCGCAGCAGCGCGGAGTTGATCCGTTTGACGAGCGTGGGGACGCTGTTGGCCGGATAGAGGCTCTGGTCGGGGTAGGTGTGTCCGGCCAGGTTGGCGTCGGCGGCGACCTGCCAGCCGCTGACGTAGATGGCCTTGAGGCCAGCGCGGACCATTTGCATGGCCTGGTTGCCGGTCTGAGCGCCCAGGGCGTTGATGTAGGGTTCGCTTTGAAGAAGATTCCAGAGGCGTTCGGCGCCACGGCGAGCCAGGGTGTACTCGATTTTGATCGAGCCGCGAAGTTGGTCGACGCGCTCCTGGGTGTAGGGGCGCTCAATGCCTTGCCAGCGGTCGTTCAGCTCAAGGTTGCTGTCTTCGGTTTGGTGCGTCATCGGTCCGGACTCCTTGTGGGTGTGTCGAATCGGTCAGATCAGGGTTCGATCAGGCGTTATCGGTGAGGAGTTTGTAAGCGGGGAGCGTGAGGAACTCGGTGAAGTTGGCCTCGGTGCACAGGGCATCAAAGAGGTCAGCGGCCTGCTTAAAGCGGCCCTTTTCAAAGCGTTCCTCGCCGAGGGTGTCGCGCAGCCCCTGCATTTCTTCTTGGAGGGTCTGGCGCATCAGTTCGGTGGTCAGGGGTTGGCCGTCGAGCAGGGCGCCGTGGCGCAGCCACTGCCAGACCTGGGAGCGGCTGATTTCGGCGGTGGCGGCGTCTTCCATGAGGTTGGAGAGGGGGACGCAGCCGTTGCCGCGCAGCCATGCCTCGATGTATTGGACGCCGACGCGGATGTTGTGCCGCAGGCCGTCGATGGAGCGCGTTCCGGCGGGGACCGCCAGGAGGTCTTCTGCGGTGACATGGACATCGTCGCGCTGGCGTTCGATCTGGTTGTCGCCGGGCATGTGGGTGTCAAAGATCTCGATGGCCAGGGAGACCAGGCCGGGGTGCGCGACCCAGGTGCCGTCGTGTCCGGCGGTGGCTTCGCGCTCTTTGTCGGCGCGGACCTTTGCGAAGGCGGCGTTGTTGGCCTCGGGATCATTTTTGATGGGGATCTGGGCCGCCATGCCGCCCATGGCGTGGACGCGGCGCTTGTGGCAGGTCTTGATGACCAGGGAAGTGTAGGCCTCCATGAAGGGCTGGGTCATGCCGACCTGACCGCGATCGGGCATGACGGCCTTGGGGTCGTCGCGCAGCTTCTTGATGAAGCTAAAGATGTAGTCCCAACGGCCGCAGTTGAGCCCGGCGCTGTGGTCGCGCAGCTCGTAGAGGATCTCATCCATCTCGAAGCTGGCGGTGATGGTTTCGATCAGGACGGTGGCTTTGATGGTGCCCTTGGGGATGTCGAGCATGCGCTGGGCTTGGACAAAGACGTCGTTCCACAGGCGCGCTTCGAGGTGGTTTTCCAGCTTGGGCAGGTAGAAGTAGGGGCCGGAGCCTTTGGCCAGCAGGGGCCGGGCGTTGTGGAAGAAGAAGAGCCCAAAGTCGACCAGCGAGGCGGGCGCGGGTTGTCCGTCGATGAGGACGTGGGTTTCATCCAGGTGCCAGCCGCGGGGGCGGACCATGAGCGTGGCCGTCTGGGGGTTGAGCTTGTAGAGCTTGTCGCGCGTGGGGTGCTGGTACTCGCTGGTGCCAGCGACGGCGTCGCGCAGGTTGATTTGGCCATCGACGCAGTTTCGCCACGAGGGGGCGTTGCTGTCTTCGAGGTCGGCCATAAAGACCCTGGCGCCGGAGTTGAGGGCGTTGATGACCATTTTGCGGTCGACAGGGCCGGTGATCTCGACGCGTCGGTCAAGGAGGTCATCGGGCAGGGGTGCCACGGTCCAGTCGCCCTGGCGCACGTGCGCGGTTTCGGGCAGGAAGTCGGGCCGGATGCCGGCGTCGAACTGTTTCTGGACTTCGAGGCGGCGCTGCAAGAGGGCTTGGCGCCTGGGCGAGTGTTCTCGAACCAGCGCGGCGACAAATTCCATGGCCGGGGCGCTGAGAATCTGGGCATCACCGCTTTGAAGGGGGCCGACAATCTGGACGCCCTGGGGCAGGGCCAAAGGATTAACGTGCTGCGTCATAAACAACCTCCGTAATGGCCCTTTTACAATATTCACAACGTCATTGAGCTCAAGCAAGTTGTTGAATTCATTGGGTAAATCGGTTTACGGTCTGTAAATTGACTTGTGTAATGTTGTAAATTCTTGTAAATTGCGCAGCGTGTTAAAGGTGCCCTTCTGCCCGGGCGCCTTGCGTCGTCCCTGGGACCCGCTGGATGGCCTTGGGCCAGCGCTTGAGCCTGTCTGCAACCGCCCCACTTGCAACCCCCACAAGAGGCACCCACCGATGAAAGGTCTTGGCTCCAGGCTGCGCGCCTTGCGTCGCCGCAACAACATGACTCAGGCTCGTCTGGCTGAGCGTCTGGGGATCTCCGCCAGCTATCTCAACCTCATCGAGCATGGGCGGCGCCCCCTGACCGCGCCTTTGCTCATCAAGGTCGCTGGGATCTTCGACGTCGACCTTCAGTCCTTTGCCCCCCAAAGCGACGGGCGCATGGCCAACAACCTCATGGAGGCCTTCAGCGACACCATTTTTGATGGCCACGCGCTGACCAACTCCGACCTCAAGGACTTCATCGAGACTTCTCCCAACGTCGCCCGCGCCGTCCTCACCCTCTACGAGGCCTTCCGCCAGAGCCGCGAATCCGCCCGCGATCTGGCCGCGCGCGTTCAGGCCGACCCCCAGCTGCCCTCGCTCGAATCCTGGCGCTTGCCCTCCGAAGAGGTCAGCGACCTCATCCAGCGCCACAAAAATTACTTTCCCAACCTTGAGCAGGCCGCCGAAGACCTCTGGCAGCAGGCCTCGCTTGAACTCGACGACCTCTACGGCGGTCTGGTGCGTTACCTCAAGGACGAGCACAACATCCAGGTCCGCATCAACCGCAACGGCAGCGCCGCCCCTGTGCGCTTCTACGACCCCGCCAAGCGCATCCTCTGGCTCTCCGAACTCATCCCCACCTCGTCGCGAAACTTCCAGGTCGCCGTCCAAATCGGGCTCCTGACCCAATCCCCACTCCTTGACCAGCTTGCCGCAGACCCGCACTTGACCACCGACGCCTCTCGCTCTCTGTGTCGTGTCGCCATGGCCAACTATTTTGCCGGCGCCATCACCATGCCTTACGGCGTCTTCCTCGATGCCGCCACCAAGCTGCGCTATGACGTTGAAAAGATGGCCTACCGCTTTCAGGCCAGCTTCGAGCAGGTCTGCCACCGGCTGACCACGCTGCGCCGCGAAGGCGCCCAGGGCATCCCCTTCCACTTTCTCAAGGTCGACATCGCCGGCAACATCTCCAAGCGCTTCAGCGCCTCCGGCATCTCCTTTGCCCGCTTCTCAGGCGCCTGCCCGCGCTGGAACCTCGTGGCCGCCTTCATGACCCCCGGCCGCATCCGCCGCCAACTCTCCCAGATGCACGACGGCCCCATCTACTTCTGCATCGCCCGCACCGTCACTCGCCCCAATGGCGGCTACTACACCCCTGGGGCCATCTCGGCCATCACGTTGGGCTGCGAGGCGCACCACGCCCATCAAATGGTCTACGCCGACGGCATGAACCTCAAAAACGCCGAGGCCGCCGTGCCCATCGGCGTCACCTGCCGCTTGTGTGAGCGCACCGACTGCGACCAGCGCGTCTTCCCGCCCATGATGCGCCCCTTGCTCATCGACGAAAACCGCCGGGGCGTGTCGTTTTACGCCACCACACCCTGAGCCATCAGCGAGGCTGATGGCGGTTCGCGGCGCCGTCGCTTCGCTTGGCTTGCTTTTGGTTCGGTCGCCGGCGCTGCGCTTGGCTTCCTTGTGGTTCGCCTGCTTGCGCAGGCTTTTGGTTCGGTCGCTGCGCTTCCTTATGGGGTAGGGGGGGCGGTCGCTGCGCTCTGTTGTGGTGGGTTGGCTTTGTCGGGGCTGTTTTTTGGTCAAAAGGGGCTTGCATTAAGGGCGAGGGCGAGAGAGTGTTATTTTCTATTGTGGGTCTGAACTGATGTTTTGGGTGGTTTTATGTCTGGTGATATGGCGGCCCCCTGGGGGAGTCATGATGCATTTGCCAAAGGGGCGTTGAGGTTGGTGTTGGAGGGGCTGGGGGAGGTCAGAACCCAGTTTACCGTTGAGGCGTCTCCGCAGTATGGCGATGTGTGGTTTGTGCCTTCTGTGGGTGAGCTGACGCGCCGGTTGAGGCCAGGTTTGCCGGGGTGGATGTCAGAGCGGCGGTGTCTGCTGGAGGTTTATCGTCAAACGCCGGGTGTGGACGATGTGCGCAGTGAGTTGGAGAAAGGTTTGACGCTCAGCCGCCGTTTGAGCCCGTCACGCGAGCGGTCTGTGCGTCTTCAGGTGTGGATCATCAGCCCTGGAGTTCCGGTCAGCGCCCTTGCTGAACTGGGTTTTGAGCCCAATACTCAGTATGTGCCCTCTGGCGTTCATACGATGGCTTCGGGGTTGTGTGTGGGTTTGGTGGCGGTCAACCAGTTGCCAGTGGAGCCTCAAACATTGGTGTTGAGGCTCTTTGGGCGCGACAAGCATCAGGCCAGAGCTTTGAGAGAGCTGTTTGAGTTGAGAGACATGCACGATACCTGGCGCGACATCTGGGCGCTGGTGATGCGATGGAGGCTTCGGGTGAGCAACATTCCTGTAGAGAAACTCGATGAGAGCGACATTGATTTTGCTGAAAACATCAAATGGCTTGATGAGTATGAGCGCCGTCAACGTGAGGAGGCCATAGAACAAGGTCTCAAAGAGGGGCTCGAGAAAGGGCTCAAACAAGGCATCGAGAAAGGCATCGAGCAAGGCATCAAGCAAGGCATCAAGCAAGGCCTCGAGCAGGGCCTTGAGCAGGGCCTTGAGCAGGGCCTTGAGCAGGGCCTTGAGCAGGGCCTTGAGAAAGGGCTCAAACAAGGGCTCAATAAGGGTTTGGATTTGGGGCGGTTGATGGCGTCTATGCAGTTGTTGGGTGTGATGCTGGAGTCATCGCTGGGTCGAGCCCTTGGGCCTGGGGAGCGCGATGGGTTGGAGCGCTTTCTTGAGGCTGGAGGCGATGCTGAGGCTGTGACCCGCCGTGTGCTGTCATCAACACCCGACGAGTTGGGAGCGTGGTTGGCGCAGTTGGAACTGCCCTGAGGGCACTGGGTGGTTTAGGGCTTGAATGCCACGCGGTGTGATGGGAGCGCTGCGGGGATTGTGTGCGTCCTGCTGTGGGGCGTTTGAGGCCTTGCTTTGGCCGTTTATTGTTTGAGGTGGAGGTGGTTTTGCCCGTTGCCTCGGACCTCTATGACCTGGTCGGCGCGGCCTTGGGTGAGCAGGGCGGTCAAGTCTACGCCCAGCTTGGAGAGGGCTTCGAGGTGAGCGCGTTGACGCGCTTCGTCTGAGGCGGCCAGCTCGGCGGCCTGGAGTTGGTCTTGTCGCGCTTGCTGGCGTGCAGCGTCGGCGCGGCGAGCGTCGAGGGCAAGGCGAGCTTCTTCTTCGCGTTCTTTGAGTGCCAGTTCCTGGGTAAACTCGGCTTCGCGCTCGGAGCGTTCTTTGGAGGAGCGGTTGAGCTTGCGGTCGAGTTTGAAGTCGGCCAACTCCTGGGCTTGTTGCTCGGTGGCGCGCTCAAGCTGGAGCCGTGTGCGGGACTCGATGGCTTGATCGTGCATCTGCTGCAGTGCGGGCGGTGCGCCGTAACCTCGGTAGACGACCCGATCGATGCGGTAGCCGCATTGGTTGGCGCGAGACACCAGTTGGCGGTAGGTCGACAGGTCATTGAGCTTGTCGGTGTTGTGCTTGAATTGCTCAAAGTCCAGTCGGCTCAGAAACTCCACCACGTCGCTGGTGGCGGCGTTGACAAAGTCGCCGATGGGGTCGTGGGTCGCCGCCAGCATCCGCTCAATATCCACCAACTCAAAGAAGATCATCAGCTTGAGCGTCAGGACCGCGTCGTCGGCAGTGCGGACCTGTGTGACGTCGTGGTACATCTGGTCGGGCATCATCCAGAGTTTTTGGAAGACAAGGGCATTGGGCACCTTGGCGCCGCCCACCGAGCCATGCCAGGAGAAGGTGTGGAGCCATTGGCCGGGTTGGGGCACAAAGGTGGCCGGACCGTGGATGATCTGACGCGTGACGTTGTCGCTGGACTCGTTGTAGGCCACGACGGCCTCTTTGGCTGAGATTTGCAGGGCTTCTTCTTTGGTGATGTCGCGGTGCTCTCGGGGATCGAGCCAGCAGTGGGCCGGTCCTGCCAGATGCTCCTGGCGACCGTCCCGGTAGCGTATCACCAGGAACTCACCGGGGTGGGCGATGTAGTGCGACATGGCGCGAAAGCGGCGGCTGCCGCGCCAGATGCGCCTGGGGCCTTCCACGACGGACATGGTGCCGTCCTTTTCGATGACCATCACACGCTGGCCGTCTTCGACGGTGTAGAAGAAGCCGCCGTAGCCTGCGCGGGCAAACTGTTGCTGGTCCACGCCGTTGTCATCGGCAGCCGCCGCGCCTTGTGCCCGCGCCGGTGCGTTGTGCATGGCCAGGCGCCCGGTGAAGGGATCGATTGTCATGGTGCTGTCTGAGGATAGGGACTGCGGCTGGGGCATGGCTGCCGCCACAGTGGCCCCCATCGCTTCCTGCAACGCCCCGGCCTTCTGATTGTATTTGTAACGACGCATGCTCATCTGTCCTTCTCCTCAAAGAGCCGCCTGGGCTCTGGTGTTTGCCTTTGCCTTTGCGTGACTGACCACGCATTAGGTTTGGGCTGGGGAAGACACGATGGTGGGAAGCAGGAGGCGTTTGGGGAAGGTCTGTGGGACGCCGAAGGGTGGCGTCTTCGTTTTGAGGCAAGGCGTTGTGTGGGGGGGGGCGGTGGGGGATCACTCCCACTCGATGGTGGCTGGTGGCTTGCTTGAAATGTCATATACTACTCTCGATACTTCAGGTACTTCATTAATAATACGTGTTGATGCTAAATCTAATATCTCAGGTTCAATCCTAGACCACTTTGCAGTCATAAAGTCATCAGTTTTTACAGCTCGAAGAGCAATTACAGGGCCATAGTGACGATTATCACCTACAACACCAACAGAGCTAACTGGTAATAATACTGCAAATGCCTGTGATACTTTATTGTATATATCATGCTTATGTAATACATCCAACCATATTTTATCTACTTTTTGCAATAAAGAGATTTTTTCCTTTGTAATTTCACCTCTGATCCTCAAAGATAATCCCGGTCCAGGAAATGGATGACGATTTATTATATCATCAGAAATATCCATCTCCCTTCCTAACATTCTAACTTCATCTTTGTAGAGCTCTCTAAATGGCTCTATAACCTTCAAGCCTAATTTCTCTGGTAAGCCTCCAACATTATGATGAGACTTAATAACTTTAGCACTGTCACCATCCACAGCACTTTCTATAACATCGGGGTAAATTGTC
>CAKZKQ010000672.1 GCA_937123825.1 uncultured Pseudomonadota bacterium | reverse complement strand
CGGAAGACGACATTGTCGCCGGTGCAGTTCTGGGGGATGTTGGGGACGCACTGGTCGCCCTCCTGGTGGGTTCCAGGGCCGCAGTCAAGGCTGGTGGTGCAGCCGGGCAAGGCCGCCAGCGCCAGCAAGAGCGCCAGTGCGCCGCACTTCATTGCATCAATCATCGACCTCTTCCTCCCCCAGGACCACGGCCACGCGGCTGTCCACCAGCGGCACGTTGCCCCCGGCCAGCGTCGGCACTTCGCCTTCCACAAACCCCACCAACACCGAACGTTGACCGTCGTTGAGTTGGCCTCGGCCAACAATGACCGAGCCGGGCGACGGATCGGTCTCGCCGTTTTCTTCAATGGAGATCAACACTTCGGTGGCGCCCGCCAGGTTGGCCTCGGTGGTGAAGAAGATCCCGCTTTGCGGCAGCCCCTCGGCGGGCAGACGCGTGGCCACGCCGATCTTTTCCCCGCTGGGAAAGTCCAACGCGTCGAGCTGCTGATTGATGGTAAAGCGCCCAATGCTGATCAAGCCGTCGTTGATGACCACAAAAAGCTCGTAGTGCTCGGTGCTGCGGTTGATCAGGTCGCCCGAGTTCTGGGTGCCAAGCTCCAGCACCACCTCCGAGCCGCGAAAGGGATCGGGCAGACAACCGCCGAGCCCCACAGCCCAGAACGCCGCCAGGAGCAACAACACCCTCGCCGCACCCATCTTGTTGCAGATCTGGCCCATCATCAGAAGCTCGCCTCAGCCTGCATAAAGAAACTCCAACGCCCTTTGGGATAGGGGCGCGTGGAGGTCCTGTCGTCAAAAAAGAGGTCTGGATCCTGCCAGCGCTGGTCCAGGGCGTTGTAGACAAAGCCGCTGAGGGTCAAAAATCCGCCCACGTCGAGCACCCGCGTGCCCAGGCGCAAGAGCACCACCGGGTCCAGGCGTTCCACAAAGACGTCGGTGGGCCGGATGGCGATGAAGTCGCCCAGGAACGGGTCGCGGCCCGCAGGGATGAAGCGGTTGCGGTCTTCGCGCGGGCCAATCCAGGTCATCAGCGCCGACACTTCCCACAATTCGGGCAGGATCATGACGCGGGTGCCGGTGTTGACGATGTGGTTGGCGATGTTGCGCAGCTTGCCCAGCTCGGTGTCGTCCACATCCACAAAGTAGTACGCGGCCCACAACTCGTGATCGCCGCGAAACTCCAGGCGCGCCAGGAACTCGACGGAGTTGATCAGGCGAGTGCCGGAGTTCCGAAAACGGCCGCTGTCGTTGACGATGATGTCTGACAGGAGGCTGGCGGAGTAGTCGGCGCGCAGATAGAGGCGGTCGATGAAGCTGACCTGGCCTCGGGTCAGGAGCACGGAGTTGAGTTCCAGCTCGGCAGCCCGGCTGCGCTCAACCTTGAGGTTGGGGTTGGGCTGGAAGGTGATCTGGTTGATGGCTTCGCTGTTGATGCTGGTGGACTGGAAGTCGGGGGGCCGAAAACCTTCGGTGTAGTTGAGCTTCAAGTAGGTGTCATCGACCACGTTCCAGACCATGGCGCCGCCAAAAAGGGTGGCGGGGTCGTAGGAGTCCGACAACTGGAGACGCGCACCAGCCGAGAGCGCCAGGTTGGCGTTGGCCTTGAACTCATCGACCACGTAGAGCGCCCCGATGGTGCGGGTGCCCTGGTTGATCAGCGGCTCGGTCAGCAGCTGGACGCCGTTTTCCTCGGTCAACTGGGCGCGCTGCTCATCGTTGAGCGCATCCAGGAGCAGATCGGAGACCGGCGAGGTCGTCAGCGCCTCGCCAATGAAGTCTTGAAAGACCTCACCGCCGAAGATCAGGCGGTTGTCGGCGGGCAGGTAGATGTCCATGTCGAGGTTGAGGCCGTAACGAAACTGGCCCCGGTCTTCGATGCGGGTCAACACGCCCACGCGGGTGCGCTCGGAGAGGTCGGAGGGGGAGAAGACGCCCAACGGGTCTTCGTTGAGGGTCCATTGGACAAAATAGCCCTTGGCCGAGAGCCCGAAGGCGCCGCTGGCAAAGCGGTCTTTGAACTGAAGCGCCAGCACCATGACCTTGTCATCGGCGCGGGTTTCGGTGTCGAAGGCAAACTCGCTGGTGTCCTGGCGGTAGTCCTTGCCCAACAGCGCGCCGCCGCTGGAGATCTGACGGGCGTCCTGCTCCAGGGGCACCATCCACTCCAGGGTCAACGAGTCAAAGCTCAACTTGCCGATCCAGTTGGCGTAGTAGCTGCGCGACGGCGAGGCGGTGACCGCGGCGTCGGGCAAAAAGAGCATGAGGCCGTCGTCAGCGGGGGCGGGCAGCACACCGACGATCTTCTGGGAGTCGACCTCCAACTCGGGGCCGTTGCTGGTGTAGATCGACATGTGGGTGAAGAGCTTCAGGCGCTCATCGAGCCACTTGCCGCCGTAGGAGAGCGCCAGACGGGCGGCTTGGCGCTCTCCGGGGCCGTCGCCGCCTCCGGCGATCACCTCAAAGCCGTCCAGATCGTCGGCGTCGCGGGTGATGATGTTGACGACCCCGAGCAGTGCGTTGGAGCCCCACAGGACGCCGCCGGGACCCGAGACGATCTCAATGCGCTTGATGGCCGAGACGGGGATTTTCCAATCGAGCGTGATTTGATTGCGCGAGGGTTCGACGATGTTGATGCCGTTGAGCAGGACCAGCAGGCCGCGGGGGTTGCCGCGCGCGAATGACTCCTGGGTCCAGCCGTTGAAGTCCCAGCGGTCGCCCTCAAAACCGGGGATGGTCTGGAGGATGTCGTTGACGGTGCGGTAGCCTCGGCTGCGGATCTCTTCGGCGGTGATGACCGAGACGATCGCGGGCGCTTCCTGGATGGTGGTGCGGGTCTTGGCGGCCGAGAGCACGACGTTGCGCTCATCGAGGCCAAACTCAGCGACCAAAACGCCGCCGTCATCGTCGTCCTTTTTGTCGGCGTCGGGGTTGGTGTTGGCGTTGGTGTCGGGCTCGGTGTCTTCGAGCAGCGGGGCCTCTTCCCAGGGTTGCTGCGCCAGCGCGGCGCTGGGCCAGAGCAAGGCCACAACGGCGAGCGTCGCCAGCCAGCCGAGCCATCTTGGGCGTGGGGTGTGCGTGCGAGGCGCTGTGGCCTGGAGTCGGCAGATGGGCAGGGCCTGAGCGCACCGATGGCCACAATGACAGGATTGACGCTGCACCACACTCTCCCTTTGGCTCGGGGCCATCACGTCGCCAGTTTGCCCCAGACGATCACCACCACCACCATCAGTACCACCAAGAGGACAGCGAGCAAGAATCCTTTCTTATTGGACTCGGGTTCGGGCTCACTCTGCGGCGAAGGGATGGGCTTGAAGACCAGCGGCTCGGGCTCGGGCACCGGGCCTGGGTTGAGGGGCTGCTCTTGAAGCAGGCTGGGTCTTGGCGGCGTATCGATGCGCACGGGGGGCTCGACGCTGGGCTGCTGGGGGGCTGCGACGGTCGGCGGCACGACCCCTGAAGGGATCATGACGGGCTCAATGGCGCCCGATCGCCCAAGGACCACGGTGGGGTCGCCGGTTTGGGGCACTGCGCCGCCGTTGGTGTCCAGATCCACGGAGATGTCAAAGAGATCGGACGTGAGCCGCTCGGCCTCGGCCCCTGTACCCCAGGCGCCGTTCATCTCGCTGAGGATGGCGCGGGCTTTGGAGACGCGGGCCTGCAAGAGCTCAATGTCGCTCTTGAAGGCGGTGGCCATAAAGCGGCCCATTTCCTCTTTGCCGTAGGTGGCGCCTACCTCGGCCTGCTCGGCTTCGACTGCCTCCATCATCTCGCGGGCGTCGTAAAAGCGCTCGGCGGGGGCCTTGGAGAGGCCCTTCATGATGATGGCCTCAAGGCCGGGGGTCACATGGTGGTTGAGCTGCGACGGCGGGGTTGGATCCACCGCGCGGATTTTCTCCATTTGCTCAAACTCGCCCTCACCTGCAAAGGGCTCCACGCCGGTCAGCAGTTGGTAGAGGACCACGGAGAGGCTAAAGAGGTCTGAGCGCGCGTCGACGGGCAGGCCGCGGACCTGTTCGGGGCTCATGTAGCTGAGCTTGCCGCGGATCGAGCCAATCTGGCTGCGAAAATCCATGGTGGCCTGAGCGATGCCAAAGTCGATCAGCCGGACGTGGCCGTCAAAGCTGATCATGACGTTGGCGGGCGACACATCGCGGTTGACCAGGTGGAGGGGTTGGCCGGTGTCGTCTTCGAGGTCGTGGGCGTAGGCAAGGCCAGACAGGACCTCGCGGGCCACGTAGAGGGCCTGGTTGACCGGCATCCGCGCGCCCTGGTTGTTGCGGAAGTAGCGCCCCACAGCGCCCAGGTCTCGGCCGTGGACATAGTCCATGGCCAGGTAGTGCAACGTGTTGCCTTCGACCTCAAGCTGGCCCACATCCCAGGTGCGCACGATGTTGGGGTGATTGAAGAGCATCCCCAACTTCCCCTCGGAGTCGAACATCTGGATGAACTTGCGCCGCTCGCTGAGCTTGGACAAGAGCACCTTGATGGCCACCCAACGCTCGGGAGTCCCCATGGGCTGGCCAAGGTACACGTCGGCCATACCACCCTTGTTGAGCTTGGTGAACACAAGGTAGTTGCCCAACGGGCCTGGGATGCGAAAAAGCGCGCTCACGACTTCAGTTCTTCACTTCAACGGGGGTTTGGGCTCTGCCGCACAACCCCTGATACCAAACCACAGACGGAAGGCTTGCTTTGGGGCGAGCAATCATGGATGGCAGCTGCTCAGGGACGCGCGGAGCTGTTAGCACTGCTACCGCAAGCAAGTTCCGTGGCTGCTGACGCCATGAGGGCCGTCACAAAGTGAGTCAGACGTCTGTCGTTTGGTATAACTCCACCTATATGGGCGCTGACCCACAACTTGCGTCAACAAAACCCATCCTGGGGCTTTTTTCATCAGCATTCAAGCCCTGTGTGGCATATACGCCACAGAACACTCAGAGATCACACACAAACTGGCTCCAGCTCATACCAAAGTGTAGACGTCCGACTCACTTTGTGACTTTTGGGGCGGCCCTGATGGCGCTATAGGCCACAGAACTCGCTCGCAATAGCGCTGCTATGGCTTCGCTCGTCCTGAGGCCTCTAGCATCCATCATTGCTCGCCCCAAACCTGTGGCTTATTGCTGAGAGCTTCGGCTGCTGCCATCCGTTATTGCTCGCCCCAAAGCAAGCCTTTCGTCTCCATTTTGGTATCAGAAACCACAGCGGCCTTTGAGATTGTGTATGGGTGCACCGCTGCGTCGCACCAACATGCGACACACACGTCACCTTCTTTGGACAAAAGGACAAAGCGGTCTTTGCAAATGGGCACCACCCGGCAAGGTCAGCCTTCTGAAAGCTCTGAGGCATCGGGCTCGCTCAGCGCCCCCAGGAGCATCTGGCGAAGGCGCTCAACCTTGCCCAGCGCTTCCCAGCGTTCTTGTGCACGCAGACGGGCCACAGATTGGCCCCCCGCTGCGGCCACAAGGACGTCGATGGACGAAGCAACATGCCCGCTGGCCATCACGCCCGCCCGGTCGGCCAACGCATTGGCGTCGTCCAACGCCTGCTCAACGCTGGCCAGCGCCTGCGCGGGGTTGAGCGGCACAGGCACGGGACCGTAGAGTTCGGCCGCCTCCAAAAGCGCCCGCAGGTGATCGTCATCCAGTTCGCCCAGGAGCATCTCGGCCACTGGCTCCAGCGGGCCTTCGACGTCGAGCAGCGCTTCGAGTGAGGCGCTGGCCTGAAGCACAGCGGCCATCTCCAGGACACCGGCCAGCTCGTCGGTGGACATCCCCCAGGCCGCCACCAGCCCCAACTTCACCAGCGCCAGTCCTCTGCCAAGCGCAAAGAGCGCCGAGCGCTGATGCGCCCCTGCCGTCTCGGCGGTGTCGTAGGAGAGCACCAGCGCCGCGGCGTCTTCATAACGCCCAGTCTTGAGGCCCACGCCCGTCGGACCAATCTTCTCCAGCAGCAAACGCCTGGCCTTGGCCGGCTCAACGCCCAACCAGGACGCCACGCGCTGACGCAACAGACGCAAAGGCCCATCGGTGACCAGAGCGTTGGCGTCCACCACCTCAACGGCAGGGAAGAGCGCCTCCAAAGCGGGCTCCAGCGCCGCCAACGCCGCCAGTTCGGGAGAGGGAGCAAGGAAAAGCCCCCAAAACCCTCGCGGGCCGGGCTTGATCAAGGGCTGGGTCAACTCGCGGCGACGGGATTGGAGATCTTGAAGCGAGGCGCGCTCGACGTCGGTGGCTTTTCCAAGCGCTTCGAGCGCCGACAGCACCATCCAACGCCCCACCGCCCCCTGAGACAGGCGCCCTCGCAGCGCCTCCAACACCTGCTCCGATTCGGGGTCGGAGGGCTCGGCCTCGGGCTGTGGCTCCGCAGCCTCTTCATTCTCCGCCTGCGCTCCATCATCCAACGCGGGCTCCAGGGCGACATCGACCTCCACGGGCTCGGGCTGTCGAAAGTCGGGCTCGGCGCTGACAGAGACGGGGGTCCCCGTCTCTTGGAGCACTTGTGCCTCGGACGCCTCGTCCCCGTCGTCCTCTTCGATGAAGTCTGCCACATCGAGCGACTCCACAACCTCGGCCAGCACCGCCTCCCCGTCGATTGCCTCTGCGCTGACATCCAACCCGGACCCTTCCCAGGGGACCTCGGTGGGCATCTCGACCGCAGGGGGCTGTGAGAGCGCAGCCAGTGACGCCTCATCGACAGACTCCATGTCGAGCGAGCCAAGCTCCAGCGGCTCAAGATCCAGCGACTCATCCCCGGTGCTTTCCAGCAAAAACGCGTGCGCATCCGGGTCATCGCCAGCCTCAGACGCGGGCCCTTCCTCAACGAGCGCGGCCAGCGTCATGGCGCCTTGATCGGGGATGCGGGCCTTGCGCAGCGCACCAGAGGCCTCAAATGCAGCCCGAACCTCCCAGTCAGAGGCGTCGGGGTCGTGCATGATCGCTTCATAGGCGCCGCGCGCTCGCAACTCGTCGCCCACCGCCGCCAGCGCATCGGCCAGCAGCAGACGAAGGCCTCTGGCCTGCACCGGGTGGCGGTCGGCCAGCGCATCGATGGTGCCCTCAAGGAGCTTCTCCATCCTCATCCGCTTGCCTTGGCGCACCAGGATGTGAACGGCGGCGTTGACGGCGCGCGTGTCGGTAATATCGAGGCTTCGGGCCTGACTGTAAGCGCGCAGCGCCCCTTCATCGTCCCCAAACCCGATCTCCAGAATGCGCCCCATATAAAAGGCGTGCTCGGCGCGGGTCTGGGCCTCATCTTCGAGCAGCGGCTCCATCCACAGGCGAGCCTGTCCCCACTGTTCGAGCATGAAGGCGGCCTGGGATGCGCCATAGAGCGCGTTGGCGTCTTTGGGGGCCAGCGCCAGCGCCTGACGGTAGCAGACCAACCCCTCCTCGGGGCTGCGCCGCCAGTCCGTGTGCAGTTGACCCAATGCTCGCCAGACCGACTGCCGCGTCGCCTTGCTCTCTTCGGTGTGGCCCAGCTTCTCCAGCAACGACTCCCAGACCACCGCCGCCTCTTCAAAGCGGCGCAAGCGCACCAGCGCCGCAGCCCAGGCCTGATGGGGCTCCAAATCCAGCGGGGCGCGCTCCACAGCCTGCCGATAAAAAGCCAACGCCCGGACGGGCTCGGTGGCCAGTTCAGTCAGGCGCGCCCGGTGGATGGTCAACCGCACCAGCCGCGCATCAAGCTGGCGCTCTTCAAACTGCTTCTCAAGACCCGCCAGAAACGCGGGCCGGTCGATGTCGTCTTGTTCCGAGGGAGCATCGGCGGACTCGGCCAACTCCAGATAGACTTCAAACGCGTCTGGATACTCCGGATCGATGTCCAGCGCGATCCTCAAAGCACCAATCGCCTCCATGACGCGGCCCAGCCGACGGGCAATGTGGGCGTGCTTGAAGAAGAGCGCGGCGCGCTGACGCGAGGGACGGCCTTCGCTCTTCTGGCTCAACTCGGTCACCAACTCACTGGCCTCCTGCCAGCGCTCCTGGGCGATGTGCAGGTCGAGCAGACGCCGCTGGGCCCCCTGGAAGTCGGGCACCAACTCCAGCGCGTCGCGCACGTGCCGCTCGGAGCGCTCGGTGTCCTGGAGGTGCTCTCGGTAGACGTCGGCGATCATGGTGTGGATGCTGGCGCGCTCGCGGGGCTCTTCCCAGAGCATGGCCTCGCGCTCAAGCGTCTGAACGACGCTGGGCCAGTCCTGCTGGCGGCGGTAGATCTCGCGCAGCCCGTGCAGCGCAGGCACACAGCGTGGATCGAGCTCCACGGCCGACTCGTAGCATTCGATGGCCTTGTCGAGTTCGTGGCGGAAGGTCTCGTAGATCGAGCCCATCTTGAAGTAGACGTGGGCCTTCTTGTCGGGCTTTTCGGTCAGTTTGACCTCGCGCTCGGAGATCTCAATGAGCTCATCCCAGCGCTTGGTCCCCTCAAAGAGGCGCCCCAACGCCCTCAACACGTCCAGATTGCCGGGCACCACGTCGAGCAGCCCTCGGTAGGTCGAGATGGCCAACTCAAGGTTGCGCAGCTTGCGCTCGGCCACCTGCGCGATGGCCCAATAAAGCGGGATCACCGCCTCGGGGCTGTCGGCAGACTCCAGGCGCTGCTGGTAGAAGGCCACCAGCTCATCCCAACGCTCAAGCTGCTTGCACAGCGACTCCAAGCGCTCGGCGGCCAACAACTCCCCAGGCCACTGGGCCAACACCGCCTGATAGAGTTCAATGGCCTCTGAGAGCCGCTCGCCGTGACGCTCGTAGAGGTTGGCCAGGCGATAAAGGAGCGAGCGGCGCAGATCCGCCCGCTCGGGCAGGCCGTCGATGCGGATCCGCATGGATTCGGCCAACAACTCAGGGGCTTTGTCCTGACCAAGGATGTGCTCAAGGAGCGTGGCGTAGCGCTCCTCGGTGGGGTTGAGGCGCAGCGCTTCGAGCAGCGAGAGCGCCGAGGCCCGCTCGCGCTCCAGGTGCTGGTACTCGACCTGACCTTTGCGGGCAAAGAGGCGTTCGGCGTCGTAGCCAGACTCGGGTTCCTGGCGCGCGGCGTCGATGGCGACGTCGTAGATGCTGACAAGCTCGGCCCAGCGCGCAAACCGCTCGTAGAGTTGCTCCAGGCGCTTGAAGGCCTGGATGTTGCGGTTGTCGCAGATGAAGCTGACCATGTAGTTCTCAACCGTGGGGTTGAGTTGGCCCAGGTGCTCGTAGATCTGGCCAATTTCAAAGTAGAGGTCGCTGCGCTGGCGCTGGGCCTCGACAAGGCGCGCGGCGTTCTCAAGCAGCCCCACGGCCTGCTCCCACTGCTGAGCCTGACGGTCGAGGCGCGCGGCGGCCAGCAGCGCCTCCAGATTGCGGGGGTTGAGCGCGAGCACGGTGTCGAGGTTCTGGCGCGCCCCGGCGGCGTCCTCAAGTTTCTCGGCCTGGAGCCTGGCCAACGCCACCAGACAAGCCTCCTGGCGGCGCTGGGCCTGCTCGGTGCCCTCTTCTGCCGCGGCGTCGGCCTGCACCCTCAAAATCCCGGCGAGGTCGTTGTAACGCTCGGCTTGGTTAAAGAGCCGCTCGAGCGCTTCGAGGGCTCCTTGGCGGCTGGTGTCGCCAAGGAGCGCGCTGCGGTAGTGCTCAATGGCCAACTCCCGGTCGGGCATGTGGTGCTCGTAGAGGCTGCCGAGGCTGGCGTGGAGTTCGGGTTGACTGGCCGCGCCCTCGTTGGATTGCAGCGAGCGCTCCAGCAAATCGCGCCACTCAAGAAGCCGTTCCTGGGCCACGTGCATGCGCTCCAGCAGCACCAGCGCCCGGCGCAGCCCCTCGCTGCTCCGGTCGGACTCGATCAACTCGGACAGCGCCGAGAGCCCCAACACTTCGGCCGCCTCGGCCGCGTCTCGCTCAAAGAAGAGCACCTCGGCGCCTGCCAGCAGCGCGTCCAGGAGCCCCTCATTGGCCAAGCCCAGTCGCCCGTCTTGCTGGGCGATCAATTCGGCGACGTCTTCGTATTGTTGGGCTTCCAGGGCCACCGACATCACCTGCCCCAACGCCAGACGGTCATCGGGGCGCATTTCGAGCGCTTCGAGCGCCAACGCCGAGGCCCGGTCCAACTCTCCGCCGCGTTGGGAGAGTTCAGAGGCGCGCCGCAGCAACGCGGCGCGGGCCGCCTCAACGTCGACCTGATTGGCCAACTGCACCAGCGTGTCGGACGCCGCCAGCGCCCCCTCCTGGCCCTCTTCGGCGGCCTGGCGCTGGGCCTGCTCAAAGGTCGCGGCGCTGATGGGGTCGCGCGAGAGCAGGCGCTCGAGCGCATCGTCGTCCACAAAATCGGCCAACTGGGCCAG
>CAKZKQ010000671.1 GCA_937123825.1 uncultured Pseudomonadota bacterium | reverse complement strand
GCTCGTACTCATCGTTGTCTGAGTTGAAGACCGACCCGATGACCGGCGCGATCGGGTTGCCCGTGGCGTAACGCAGCCGCAGGCCGATCTGCCAGTTGCGCGGCAAGACGTAAGACCCCACCGCCGTAAAAATATGCGTCTGATCAAAGTCAAAAGGCCGGTACTCGGTCTCGCCAAAGTCCCGCCGCTCCGCCCTCATCAACGTGTAGCTGATCCAACCAAAGAAGTTGTTGGTCAACTCGTGGCGCACCAACCACTCCACACCAAAGACGCGCCCCTCACCACCGTTGTTGTAGATCTCGGGGACCGTCTCGCCGTTGCGCACCACCGTGTCCGGACTGCGGCTGATCAACTCCTGCATGTCCTTGTAGAAGAAGGTCGCGTCGATCAACACGTGCTCCCAGGGACGCCACTCCGCGCCCAGCGCATAGTGCACCGCCTTCTCTGCGCTCAAATCCGGGTTGCCAAAGTCCTGAGAGTACTCATCCGGGGTCCCCTCCTGGTGGAAGAGCCCCACACCCCCCTTGAGCGTCCACTGGTCTGAGAGCGTGTAACGGGCCGTAATGCGCGGATCAAAAATCACCGCGTCCGAAATCAAAAAGTACTCCATCCGAACGCCCGGGATGATCAACAGCTCGTCGGGGCCCTTGAGCTCCACGTGCGCAAAGACCGCCGAAGATCCACCAAAGATGCTCTCGTTGGTCGTGATCGTGTCGTTGATGTCCCGATCCCCTCGAATGTCGCCCTCTTTAAAGGGCTGCGGCGCGCGGATGTTGAAGTCCCCCCACGCAAGCTGCAGATCCACGCCCGCCTCCAACGTCATCGTCGGGTTGAGCACGATCTCCGCCTCGTCCCGGAACTGGAACTGCAAGACCTCCACCTTGAAAAAGAACTGCTCGCCGAGCGACGCGTCGATCTCATCGTTGCCAATCGAGACCTGCGCCCGGTTCTTGATCGACGCATTGGGCACCCAGTCGTGCTCCAGCAATGTGCGCGTGAAGAAGGTCCCCGCCGTCAACGTCCCAGACTGAATTGAGGCGTCGATCGCCGAGGGGTTGTCAAAGAGGACCTTGAGCAGATCGTTGGACCCAAAGAAGAAGAGCTTAAGCTGGTGATCGTTGTTGGGCCGCCATGAGGTCAGGACCTGATAGTCGTAGTACTGCGGCGCGGTGATCACGTTGACCGGCGCGTTGTCCGGGATCGCAAAGAGCAACACCCCATCGATGTAGCTGCGGCGCCCCGCCACCGCCACCGACAACTCATCGGTGACCGGCGCCTCCAGATACACCCCGGCGTCAAAGACGTTGACGTCCACGTAACCCCCAAGGCGCTCGGGGGCCAGTTCCTTCAAGTCCACGTCCAGGATCCCGCCAATCGCGCGCCCATAACGCACCGGGAAGTTGCCCGGCTGAAAGTTGATTTGCTCGATCATCCCCGCCGGGATCACGCTGCGCAGCCCACCAAAGTGGTAGATCAACGGCACCTGCACCGAGTTGACGTAGACTTGCGTGTCCGACGCCGACGAACCACGCACAATGATCTGGCCGCTGAAATAACGCGGCCGCGCCACACCCGGCAGGTTCTGCACCACCTTGATCGGATCCCCAAACGTCCCCGGGATCTTCTCCAACTCCTCCACCGTGATTGTCCGGCGCGTCACCTCTTTGCGCGCCCGCTGGCCCTCAACCAACACATCAAACTGGCCATAATCGCCGCGCTCAATGTAGTAGGTCGCCTCAATCACCTCGGTGGCGCTGACCTCCTCCACGGTCCGAAACGGAAAATAACCGTCCGACTCAATGAGCACCTTCCACGGCCCCGGCGTCAGATCATAAAAGGCAAACCGCCCCTCCTTGTCCGACAGCGCCTCATAACCCACCGCCTCTTCGCCCTCCCCCTGGAAGACCAACACCAGCAGCCCTGGCAACGGCGTGCGTGTGCCGCGCTCCAGCAAGATCCCCTCAAAGTTGACCACCGGCTCGCGCTCAGGCTCACCCTGCCCCTCTTCGCCCTCCTGGGGGTCCGTGACGGGCTTCTCCTCAGGCTCGACCTCAAGGACAAAGTTGTAGCGGTAGGTGAAGGTGACCGGGATGGGGCCTTCGGCAGTCTCGGCAGGAGAAAACTCAAACTGGGACACGGCCGCCACCGCCGCCTCATCAAAGCCATATCCAGCAGGCGACGCAGGCTCGATCACCCGCACACCCTCCACATAACCCAGATCGTCAATGTCGATCTCCAACAAGACCGACGCTTCGATCTTCTCTTCGACCGCCTTGACAGGATACTCGGCTTTCACAAAGGCCAGCAGCTCGGGCATCTTGGTGATCGGCGGCAGTTCTTCCTCTGCGCCGCCGCCATCAGCGCCCGCAGGAGGATCATCGCCCTGCTGCGCCAAAACCACCGTGCTCCACAAGAGCACCAACACCACTGTCACCAGACGACACCACCCCATCCCTAAACCTCCGCGCATACCGATGTGCTGCTTTGCGCACGGTATAAGAGAGGCCACAAATCGGGCGATGATTCCAGGGCAGCCCAGAAAAGAAGTCAGAAAAGATTGTTCTGAGAGTGAAACAGGGAAGAGGGTAAGCACGCCCACCAGGACTCGAACCTGGAACCTACGGCTTAGAAGGCCGTTGCTCTATCCAGTTGAGCTATAGGCGCCTGAGGTCATCGCTGTGCTGCACAGTGACCCATCGGGGTGAGAGGATTCGAACCTCCGACTTCCGGCTCCCAAAGCCGGAGCGCTACCAGACTGCGCCACACCCCGTCGATCAGCACTGCCAATCAACGTGCAGGGACGATAAGGACTCTTTGATGCAAATGCAAGCCCTTATCGCACCCCCAATCCCCACCAGAAACCTCACCCTGTGGCATCAAAGGGGACCGGGTCCGGTGGCGACGACAACGCAGACCAATGGGGCCTACTGAGCCTCGATCGTCAGCGACAAACCATAAGACGAACGAATCAGATCCGAGGCCGGGATGATGCACAACTTGAAGATGCCCACCTCCTGGGTCTGAGCCACGATCTCTTCGTTGTCATCAAGGCTCTCGGCGCGGCCAAGCTCCACAAAGGACGGGTTGACCATCACCGCGTTCAAGTCCCCCTCTTCGTGGCTGAAGGTCACCGCAACCGTGACCTGCGAAGGGGCGTCGATAAAGAAGTCAAAGCAGTCCTGAGCCTCTTCGGGCAGGCCACCCTCCTGAGCGTCATAACACATGCGCAGGTCCTGGTTGACGCCCGGCTCCAACGGCACCGTCTGACCAAAGCCGTTGTTGGGCTCCAGCACGTCATCCAAACAACCAAAGGCACACTGGCGCAGCCCCGGGTCGCAGAACGCACCCTCGGGGCAATCTGCGTCCACGCTGCACGCCTCCACACAACCCCCCTGGGCGCAGACCTGGTCGGGAGACGGACAATCGGCGTCCTCATCACAGGTGCACTCAAAGAACTCGGGCACGCAGATCTGATCCTGACCGCACTCGTCGTCCTGGCGGCAACCCATGCGACACACGCGCTCGCCTTCGTTGGGAAGCCGCGTTTCGCAAATCAGGAACTCATCCCCGCACTCGTCGTCTTGCTGACAGTCGATGGAGCCGCACTGGCGCGTGTTTTCATCGCAGACCTGGCCGTCGGGACAGTTGTCGTTGGGCAGGCGGCAACCTTCGACACAGGTCTGACGCCCCTCAATGAAGGGATCTTCACCGCAGTATTCATTGCGCTCACAATCACGGTCGCGGCCACACTCGGCCGGGGCACAGAGCTGACGCAGCGGCTCGCCCTCTTCTTCAACCCGAACGCACTCGTCATCCCCTTCACAGTCGCCGTCGTTGCGGCAGCCGTTCTCGCAGGTGTTGACGGTCTCATTGCAGAACTCGTCCTCGGCGCAGTCCTCATCGCGGCTGCAACCCGGCTGACAGATCCGCGTCTCTTGCTGACAAAACTCCCCGGCAGGGCAGTTGTCCTCTCGGCAGCCCGGCGCGCAGCGGCCCTGATCCCGGTCACAGAACTGAAAATCCTCGCACTGGGAGTCGCGCGCGCAGCCCGTGCCCACACACGCGTTCTCATCACACTCTTCGCCAAGCGGACAATCCGAATCCTGGGCGCAGCCCGACACGCAGGTCAGCGTCGCCTGGGCACAGACAAGGCCATCGGGGCAGGCTTCATTGGCGCGGCAACCCTCGCGGCAAGCCGCTGGCTCCAGCGCATCGTCGCAGATCTGGCCATCTTCGCACGCCTCGTCCCCTTCACAGCCCGGCGGAGGATCGTCCACGTCCTCTTCGGTGACGTCCTCTTCGACATCTGGCTCCTCGTCGGCGTCTGGCTCGGCGTCGGGCTCTTCGACGTCGTCGGGCTCCTGGGCGTCTTCGTCAGCGTCGGGCTGGTCGACGATCATGTCATCGCCGTCGTTGTCGTCGATGATCTGGCACATGCCAAAGACACACTCTTGTGGGGGGCAGGCCCCGCCGCAGGGCTCGGGCTCGTTCTGATCGCCGCCCTCTTCGGTGCCGCCGCAGGCCGTCAGCGCCAGCGCCATCAGCGCTGCCCACATCCATCGTCGCATCATTGCTCAAAGTCCTCATACCAGCCAGCCCCCAAAGGCCAGCGGCGCGGTGCCTCCTGGCCGGGGTCTGCGTTGCGGGGATCATCCAAACCTCGATGATCCCTCTTCGGGCCGCCCGTGGGTCTCTTGTCGTTGTCTGATGATCACTCGGTGGTGGCTTCGATCGTGTAGCGGTTCTGGGTCAACTCGCTGAGACCAAAGACACGGATGCAGTAGTCGCCCTCAACGGCGTTTTCAATCACCACATCCTCAAAGTCGGGACCGGAGTTGTAGCTGAAGCCGACCTGGGTGTTGGTCTCCGGCTCGTAAACCTCCAGATCCAGGTTGCCGTCAAAGTGGAAGTAGTCCATGTGGACCGAGAGGGTCTGGCCCGCGTCCACCGCCACCTTGAAGAAGTCCTCGTCGCCGGTGGGGCCACACACAAAGCCGGGCTGCTCCACAAAGGGGAAGAGCCGCTCGGCGCCGCCACAGTCTTCGTTGGGCTCAAAGATGTCCTCCACGCCCTCTTCTTCGCACGACGGCGAGATGATCTCGACGTTGATGGTGTAGTCGATGCTGCCGCCTGCCTCACCGGCGGCGACCTCCAGGATCCAGTCGCCTTCATCGGCTGGGCCAACAAAGAACTGACCGCTGACCAGCTCATCGACGTTGGGATCATCAAAAGAGCGTGCCATAAAGTCGCGGATGTTGTTGTCCGGATCGTAGAGGATCGCAGGGAGCGTATCGATGAAGAGCAACTCATCGTGGTCGTACTCAAGGGAGATGTTGACCTGGTCGCCGGCGCCAAGCTGGAAGCGATAGAAGTCGGCTTCGTTGGCGTCGTCGCGGCACATGGTGGCCTGGAAGGCGCCGTTGGACAACAGCGCGGCCCCTTCGGCGATGTTGTTGGGCTCAAAGCCGTCCGGGATGCACTCTGACGAGGGCGTAACCTGCACCGAAAGCGAGTAGGAGACCCCTGCGGCCCCCACGGGCTCCCCACCACCGCGCACGCGGATGAAGTAGAGGCCGCCCTCCTCGAGCGGGAGCGTCTCGGCGGTCTTGATGGGCGAGTTCTCCGAGGTGGAGTCGAGGTCAGTGAGCCCATCGAGATCGACGATAGCGACTTCGAGTGGCACGTCGTTGGCGCTCTGCGAGAGCGTCACCTGAATGATGTCGGTGGGCACCTCGATGAGCACCTGGTACCAGTCTTCATCGGCGGCGCAGACAAAAAGGCCGTCGAGTTCAAACTCCACCTGGCGCTCGAAGCGCAGGAAGGTGGCCCCTTCGCTGCTCTCGTTGGGCTCGACGGGCAGATCATCGATGATGTCGTCGCGGCACTGGGCGTCGCCGACCGTGCGGGTCATCTCCAGGCGATAGGCCCCTTCAAAGCCGGCCAACTCCCCAAAGACCTCCAGCGCGTAGACGCCGTCGGCGGGCGCCTGGAAAACAAGGTCGCGCTCGGGGCCAAAGTTGATGGTCTGGGCCAGGACGCCGCCGCAGCCATCGCCCAGCAGGCGCACATCCAGTTCGTCGTCTTCGAGCCCGCGGATCAGGCGAACGTCCAGTTGCTGACCGGCCAGAAGCTCGACCGCCACAAAATCGCGGTCGCCCTCACAGATGGTGCGCCCTTCGATGATGTTGACCTGACCGATGGGCAAGTCCAGCACCTGGGCACCCTCACAAGTGTTGTCGTTGTTGGCCTCGTTGATGTCGGGGACACAGCCCTGGGCGATCTCAATGTCGACCGAGAGGCTGTAGTTGGACTCGAAGGCCACCCCTTGAGGCTCGATGCAGAAGACATACTCCCCGTCGGCCTCGGCGATGTAGACAAAGTCTTCGTCGTCGTCGAGCGAGTCGCTGACGCGCAGCGGCACCTCGTTGCGGTCGTAGAGGGCAAGGTCGAGGTTGCCGTCGGCGTGCGCAAAGGCGATGTCGACGCTCAGCACGTCTTCTTCGGCCAGCGTCACCTCAAAGCAGTCGTTGTCGTTCACGCCAATCTCGGCGCCGTAGCACATGCGCAGGTCCTGCTGGCCAGGGGCGATGTTCAAGGCCGATTGAATGGTGTTGTTGGGCTCCAACGTGTCGTCCTGGCAACCTTCGAGGCACAGGCCAGTGTCCAACTCGCAGAAGGACCCTTCGGGGCAGTCCGTGTCTTGCGCGCAGCGCGGGATGCACAGACCCAGCGAACAGATGCCGTTGTCCGGGCAATCGCTGTCCTGACCGCAGCCACATGTGTTGGTCTCCAGGTTGCAGGGCTGACCGTCGCACTGCAGATCGCTGTCGCAGCCCGGCACACAGAGCGGCTGCTCAAACTGCGTGTCGCAGAACTGGCCCTCGGGGCACTCGGCCGAGTCGGCGCAAGGCGCCTCAACGCAAAAGCGCGTCTCCAGGTCGCACACTTCGCCTTCCTGACACGACCCCTCGCGGCAACCCAGCGCACAGTCGCCTTCGTCCACACCGTCGGGCACCTCACAGAAGAACCCTTCGAGACAGTCCACGTCCTGCGTGCAAGGCGTCGGCTCGCACTGCTGACGCTCGCCATCCTCCTCCAAAACCACCGTCACGCAAGACTCGCCCTCGGCACAGTCTTCATCGCCTCGGCAGCCTTCAAGGCAGGTGTTGTTGGGCTCGTCGCAGTAGAACCCGGGCAAGCAGTTGTCGTCCTGGCGGCAACCCTCGATGCAGTCGCCCTCCAGGCAGATTTCGCCGCCCAGGCACGCGTCGTCACCCCGGCAACCGTCCTGACAAAAGCCCAACTCCTCATTGCAAAACTGCTCATCGGGGCAATCGTCGTCCGCGTCGCAGGCCTCACCGACACACTCGCCGTCAGTGCACGTCTGGCCGTTGGGACAGTTGAGGTCCTCTTCACAGCCCGGCTGACAAAAGCCCAGCTCCTCATCGCAAAACTGACCAAACGGGCACTGGCCTTCCTCTGTGCAAGGCTCGCCCACACAGGCCCCTTCATCACAGACAAGACCATCGGGGCAATCTTCGTCCTCGGTGCAGTCGGGCTCATCGACGCACAAACGGCTGTCCAGGTCGCAGGCTTGTCCCTCGGGACAACCCCCTTCACGACAACCGTCCTCGCACACCCCCTCGTCATTGCCGCCGCTGAAGTTGCAGTACTCCTCGTCGGCGCACTGGGCGTCTTCGGCGCAGGTCTTGTCCTCGACCTCATCCTCCACATCGGGCTCGGCGTCGGGTTCGGCGTCGGGCTCGTCGATGTCTTCCGACGCATCGACCTCATTGTTGGGATCCACCTGGCACATGCCAAAGACACACTGCTCCGGAGGACACGCCCCCGAACAAGGCTCGGTGTTTGTGTCGGGGGTCTTTGGATCGCCGCACGCCGAGAGCAATACCAGCGCCGAAAGCGTCAACAATGCCGCGCGCAATCCATAAAAAATGCTCGCCAGGGAGGGTTGCATGATGCTTCTCCATCGATTCAACCCCACAACCGGGGATTGAACCTGTCCAACGTTGCTTTATCCCTGACTGCGGCTGCCCCCTACGGCAAAGGGACGCAGGCACACAGGGTTTTGAATCAAAATGGTTGGTTTTGTGAATCGACTTCGCCCAGCACGGGCCTCATGGCCTTTGCAGTTGCCTTCTCAAGAGCAACCTCACAACGGTCACAAATCCGTACCTTCTCTTACACTAAGCACAACCCCACCCCACAAGCAAACGCCGTCGACATCAATCCTGAATAAGCCACTCACTAAAAAAAGGGGCTGACGAGCTTGTCTGTGGCTGCAAAATCAGCCACCAGAGTCCACAAGACCACACTTTCGGGTTGCCTGAGACGCCAGGGAGTGATAGGCGACTGGGCGTCAAGGAATTCTTTGCATCTCACCAAACCCGGGGTATTCCTCTGGCTAAGTGAGGACAAGGCAAGCTGCTGCTCCGATCCAGACAACGCGTCATCTGCGGGCGTCTTTTACTTTGTTCTGGCGCGGGATCGAAGCCACAGCAGCGTCCGGGGGATGCGGTCGCCCAAATGCACCAAAGCGTCCACGTCTCCCATCATCCGCCGACACACGCGGCCACCAAGACAGGCCAGGTCGGCGACAACGCAGCGGGAGGAAACCCCTGATGAACCACACCACTCAACGCGCTCTGATCCTGGCCCTGCTGGTGGCTGGCGCCGTGACCTTCGCGGCCGCCCCCGAGGCCAACGCCGACCGTCGCTCTTCGCTCGGCGGCAACCTTCTTATTGAAGACCCCGATGACGTCTTCTTCTTTCCCCACCGCGCCCTGGATCACGTGCGGCTCTTCACCATGGACCTGGGCCTCAACGCCGACTTCGCTGGCGGCAACGTCGACACCCCCGGCGCCTCCAACGCCAACGGCCTGACCGGCAACGCCGGCCTGATCATCGGTGACAAATCCCTGGCGTTTGGCGTCTTTGCTCGCCGCAGCGACTTCGTCAACAACCTCCCGACCGTCTTTGACTCCTTTGGGGACATCGACTCGTTGCTGCTGACCGCTGGCAACGCCGTGGGCAACCCCGGCCTCTTCCCCGCCGGTGACTTCAACGGCGCGGGCTTCTCCCAGCCGGCCCAGTGGCTCGACGTCGTGACCGCCTTTGATCTCGGCGGCAGCCCCCTGGGCATCCGTCTGTCCATCGCGCACGCGCGTGACAATGCCGAGCAGGACAACGACGGCACCGTCAACTCCACCGAAGACAGCGCCACCGCCGTCAACCTCGTGGTCGGCTACGGCATCCGGGGCGACATGGACCTGGACCTCTCGGCCGAGATCGGCTTTGGCTTCCAGAGCCTCGTCGATGACCCCGACGGCGACGCCATCAGCGAGGTCTCTTCCAGCAACTTCCCCTCCATCTCCTTGATGGCCCGCGGCAAGCAGAAGATGGCCAAGGGCGTGGATCTGGGCTTTGTCGGCTTGCTCGACTTCCGCTCGGTCACCATCGAAGCCACACAGGAGCCCGGCGACGTCAAGAGCGGCACCTCCAGCAGCACCCTCGGCCTGCAGGTCGGCGCTGGCCCCGTCTACCACATCAAAGATCGCTTCACGATCGCTGCCTACGCCACCGTTGGCCTGCGCAACACCAGCACCGACCCCGAGACCAACTCCGATTCCCAGGACGACGAGTCCTCGGACCTCCTCTTGGTCCTGCCCCAGATGCGCCTGTCGGGCGAGTTCTGGCTGCTGGACTGGCTCATCCTGCGCACGGGCGCCCAGTTCATCTACGCCTTCAACCTCGGCGAGCAGCAGCTGGGCGAGAACGCCGTGGCGAACACCAGCAGCGGCGGCAGCGTCTTCCGCTGGATCTCGGGCCTGGGCTTTGACCTGGGTGACATGGACATCAACGCCACCCTCAACCACGACTTCCTGCTCAACGGCCCCAACTTCATCGGCGGCCAGGAAGGCATGGCCGTCATGTTGGGTCTGACCTACGACTTCAACTGATCCATCGACGCCGCCAGCGCTGCTTTCAAGCGTGCTGTCGCGTCCTGGGGCACCTGTTCCAAACCTTCAAAGACGCTCCAACACATGAAGAGCCCGGCCACATCCAACGCGGTGGCGGGCTCTTTGTCGTTGAGGATGTGCCCCATCGCCTCCCACTGGCCGGGATCCTGCTGCCGCAGCGCTCCCAACGCCGCCAGCCGCTCTTCAAAGTCCATCCCCTCAAAGAAGGCCGCCGGAGCAAAAAAGCGCGAGAGCGTCAGCGGCGCCACGCCTGCGTGCGCAAAGACCTCGGCCATCTCCTGAGCGCTGGCCGCCCCGTGCCACCCAAAGGTCACGTGGTGTTCACCGCCGACCCCGCCAATGATCACATCAAAGTGTTCGCACAGGCGCATGAGGCGAGTGGCCATGCGGGCAAAATCAAAGCCGGGCTGAAGCCAGCCCTGGGGCACGTCGGGTTCGGGCGGAAACTCAATCTCACGGCCGCCGTGGTGGGCATAAAACACGCACTGCCGGATGGACTCGTGCACCCCCATCACCTCGGCCAGCGTGTTCATAAAGGGGTGCTCGACGGGCACAAAGAAGATGGCGCCGCTGGGCGCAGCGTTCAGATCCACCTCAAGCTGAAACTCTTCATCGGATTGATGGAGCGAAAACCCATCCTGGCTGACGGCAGCCGCCCCCAACATGCACGCCACCAGATGGCGAGCGTTGTCGTCGCGCGCGAACCCATCAAAGGCACCCTTGAGCGCCGCCGGCGGCGTGTACCAGTCGTGCTCCAACGTCCCCTCGGCCAGCGCCTCCAGAGTAAACCCAGCGGCGGCCTTCAACGGCTCGACCAACCAGGCCAGCAGCGCCCCCTGCTCCTGCTCGGGGACTTTCCAACTGAACTCACAACTGAGCGTCAACGAGGCCATCTCTTGCGGGGGCTTTTCGGCCAGAATGAGCAGTTGGCGCAGTGTCGGCAGGTTGTCCTGGACCTGACCCACAAGCCGCTCCAACCAGGCCCAGACCGAGAGCCCGGGATCCATCGGCACCGACTCATCGTCGTCCCCAAAGTCCAACATCGCCCACGGCATCCCGATCTTGACCGCTGCGCGCTGAACCAGCCCCAAAAACTCAAAGTCATCGAGCGACACCTCGGGGCAGTAAAGCCGGGGAATGGCCTCCAAATGCCCCAATCGACAGGCATCGGCCGCCTCCACAACATCGCCGTACTTGTATCTGGCCCCGCCTGGCCCGCTGGTGTACCAGCCCATAACACAACCTCCTTGCAGACCGAGCCGCGACTCAAAACCCATTTGGGGTGACGCCTGGCCCGGCGATGGAACAACCCACGTGAATCCACACCGAAACACAGCGGCGAGCGCCCATCAAGAAGATCGGCACGCGACGTGTGGTGTTGCCAGAATGCAAATGCAGAAAGAAGAAGGGATGAAAAAGAGGGAGAGAAAAACGACAAAAGGCTCAGGTCGCATGACCTGAGCCTTTTGATGTTCCTGCTAAGCGGGGTGGACGGGACTCGAACCCGCGGCCTCCGGCGTGACAGGCCGGCGTTATAACCAACTTAACTACCACCCCTGGTAGTGTCTGCTAAGACAGTGGGCGCAACAGGGTTTGAACCTGTGACCCTCGGCTTGTAAGGCCGACGCTCTCCCGCTGAGCTATGCGCCCAACCAGGCCACTGCGTTGCAGCGGAGGCGAACTTAACGCTCACCCCTGACCCTGTCAACAAGAAAAATCACCCCCATCCATCATTTCTTCACCGACCCCCTATTGACCGGCCACGAAACGCGACAAAGAAGCCTGACCCGCCAAATCCACGTGCGCAGACTCCCCTCCGAGGGCCACCCGACGCCAAATCACGGATCCGTGCGCCCTGGCCACCGCCCACATATCCTTTAAGTCGCTGGCCAACACCTCCTTGGCCAACCCACCCGACATCAACACAGGCCAACCCCACCCCCTGGACTGACTCCAGGGAGCGCTGAGCCAAAACCCCGGCCCACACCCCAGACCCGGCTCGCACAACACCCCCTCAAGCGCGTCCGCATCCGCCAGCGGCCAGCGCACCGGCCAGACCAGGACCGCCTCCGGAGGCCGCACCACACCAAAGGCCACCTCCAACCCCGCGCCCAGCGCCGAGCCAAAACCCTCGCCCGGCGCCACCACCAGATCGGCCTGACGCCCCCAACGCCCCTCAACCTCACCGCCCGCGCTGCACACCAGAACCCGGCCCACACCAGCGCCGCGCAGCACCTCACACTGGCGCTCAAGCACGCGCTGACCGCAGTACATCGCCCACTTCGAGCGCAGCTGACCACCGGCCCACTGCGCCTGCCGCGCGTCGCACACCAACAACAATCCGACCACTGAACCCGCCTGCGGTTTCATCTCCTGGCACATCCTCTGCTATGCTCTTACGCCACCAGACCCCGTCTGGCGACGGCCACCCCATCCAGGGTGCGGCCCAACACCGGCAAACGCGGCCCCAGGCCGCGGCGCTTGCAAGACTGCCAAGCCCCTCACCGCCGTTGTCGCCGCCCCTTGCATGGCACACCGCCAACAGACGGAACTAGAGCCCCGCAGCATCGCTGCACCATGGACCGGGGCCTCGCGGGCGTCTCGAAATTCTGCGGCCACCGTGACATCCATGTCACAGCCGCATGCCATACAATGTTCATTGATTGTGTTCTGGAGCCGACCAAAGACCATGAATCACAACCCCTTCATGCTTAAAAACAAGGCCGCAGCGCTTCTGCTCCTGATGGCCGCCTTGACCACCGTCGCCGCCGCCTGCGGTGATGACGCACAGGACATCGCCGCCGACGACGAGCAGATCTTCATCAAGCCCGATGGAGACGGCAGCTGGATCCTCGTCGACCAGATCCACACCACCAAACAAAACCCCGATCTAAAGCTCGAACGCAACAACTACCGCTACCAGGGGATGCACGGCTACCACCGCCTCTTCAAGCACTTCGAGCGCAACGGCTACCCCTACAGCCAGATCAACTACACCGGCTCCGAGCGCCTCACCCCCGAGGTCCTCGACGGCTTCAAGGTCCTCTTCATCAACCTCGTCTCCAGTGACCGACCTGACTTCACCCAGGACGAGATCACCACCATCATCGAGTGGGTGCGCGGCGGCGGCGGCCTCTTTATGATCGCCGACCACACCAACGTCTATTACCACGCCCAGCGCATCAACCCCTTCCTTGAGCCCATGGGCATCAAGGTCACCTACCACACCGCCCTGGATCAGTCCCCCCAGTACGCCATCCCCGGCGGCGCGTGGCTCAAAATCCAAAACTGGGACACCAGCCACCCCGTCTCACAAGGCCTCGAAATCGCCTCCTTCCAAACCGGCGGCCCCGTCGAAAGTGAACACGGCGTCGGCTTCCTGAGCGACGGCGGCTTTGGCGACTTCTGGATCGAAAACCCCGAAGACCCCGGCTTCTACGGCAACTGGTCGCGCGATGAAGGCGAACCCGAAGGCGCCCTGCCTGTCGTCGCCGCCGCCCAGTTTGGACAAGGCCGCGTGGCCGTCGTCGGCGACCAGAACATCTTTGGCGACGAGTGGGTCATGGTCGCCCACAACCGCGAGCTGGCCAGCAACATCGTCGAATGGCTGGCCGGAAACGAGGGCAACCCCGACGCCCTGCGCGACCAGCGCGACCCCTCCAAGCTCCACGTCGGCTTCCCCATCAAGCAGGCCGACTGGAACATCGGGCTCAACTACTGCGCCGCCTACTTCCCCTTCTTCATCAACTTCAACCGCACCCCCGACATCGTCGCGCGTGGCTCTCTTGAGATGACCGGCCGCGAAGACGTCATGGTCTTCACCGACCCCAGCGGCACCTTCACCGACGCCGAGCTGGCTACCGTCCAGACACAACTCGATGAAGGCAAGACCATCGTCATCGTCACCGACGTCACCCGCTCCCGCGCTGGCACCGTCCAACTCCTCAAAGAGTTTGTCCCCGACTTCGCCTTCCAGGGCATCGACGGCACCAACCTGACCGCCGACAACCTGCCCGCGCTCGAAGACGTCGTCGAGACCGTCGTCAGCCAGGACGCCTTCCCCATCTCCTCCGACACCCTCCAGATCGAGGGCATGAAGATGGCCGGCCACCAATACCCCAGCGGCGTGCGCTGCCCCGACGGCATCGAAGACTCCGAGCCCTACATGCGCCGCGTCACCGCCTCCTTCGGCACCCCCTTCCTCCAAGCCACTCTGCCCGACAACTCCACCGTTGACCTCGCCCGACGCCTTACCCTTCCCAGCGGCGGACAAGTCATCGTCTTCCTCCAAGACGGCTTCTGGCGCAACGAGACCCTCGGCAAAGAGCGCCAATCCCCCACCCCCGCCACCGCCGACTCCCACAAAATCGAATACGTCTTCCTCGACTGGCTCGTCGAACAAAAGAAATAAGCCCGCACCCAGCCGAGCCCGACCCAAACGTCGCTCGGCCCCAGGGCACGGCGCCTGCCCGTCCGCGCGCCGCACAACGCAAGAAAGGCCACAGGCCCAATCCCTTTCACGGGATTGGGCCTGTGGCCTTTCTTGCGTCATCCAGCGCTAACCATCACGCCAGACACTGCGCTCCAACCTCAGCAACATCACCGATTACCGCCACGACGCACGCGCACACGCGACACATTGGCCCCGTTTGCTTTGTAACGCGTGATCTTGACCCTGTTGGACCGGCGATTGATCACCACGCGGTTGTTGCGACGCCCTCCGACTTCTGCCGCCGCCGCATCGGGAACCCCCTCGGCGTTGGGGTTGAGCATGCGCTTCAAACCTTCATTTTGAAGCTGAAGCAACTCCATATAAGGCACGTTGCCCAACGCATCCGGAGGCAACTGACGCTGGCGCACACCCTCTGCCTCGACAGGATCAGGCTGCACATTGCCAGCCTCCCCTTCCTCGATGGTCACAATGTTGCCAGTGTCTGCAAAACCTTCAGCCGCGCCGCCCGCCTCAGCATCATACACCGCAGACACAGCGCTCTCTGAGCGCGATGAGCGCCGCACAAGACTCGAACTCTCCGAACGACCCGGACCCAAGTCCGCGACACCATCGCTGCCTGGCGCCACCACAGACTCTCGCTGGGGCCTGGCCGCATCAGCATCAGCCAGAGCCTGCGAATCGGCCACCGCAGCGCCCCCTGGCGCCACCACCGCGCCCGGCCCCGGACCTGCCCCCGGCGTCACCCGGGCCGCCAGATCCGCCTGCTGGGCGTAATTCAAATCCGCGTTGTTCTGGTTGTTGTTGAGTCCCGCCTCAAACTGACGGGTCTTTCGCCAGAACCCATACGCCATCGCCGCCAAAGCCACCACCGCCACAGCCACCGACACACCAATGATCACACCAATGATGTTGCCGTCATGATCGTGGTAGGACACCGGGTTGTTGCCCACAAAGGTGTAGGAACCCAGCGCCTGACCCACATCGCCCAGCACCGTCGAAGGCGTCATCGTAAAGAGCGGATCGGGCGAGAGCCACCGACCCAGCCAGGGGTCGAGGTGACGGGCGCCGAAGTAGACCAGACCGGTCCCTGCAGCGTAGCGCTGACCGTTGAACCCAGGCTCCCCGGCGTCATCCACCGAGTCCCCACGCGCCATCCCAAACGGGTACCAGTAGTGCAATTCTTGAAGTTCACCGGCCCCGCTGGTCGTCGCCAGCGTGGTGCCACGGTGGTCAGTGTGCACAAAGGTCTGCGGCGCATCGACCGCCAGGAGCGCTGCCACAGCCCCCTGGAGCAAGTCCCCCACACGGTCCACCTGCTGCTCGGCAAGCTCCAGCACGCCTTCCTGGGCCGCCACAGCCACCCAGGCGTCCCCGGCGTTGATCGCACCGTCGGGTGACTCCACCGGGGCCACATCAGACAGCACCTGCGCAGCCAACGCCAACGACTCCAGACGCGCCACCGGCACGTTGCCCACATTGACGTGGACCACAGAGACCCCATCGCGGATCTCAAAGTCCTCGGCAATCTGCCACAGCGTCCCTTCGGTGCTGCGCTCGATGAGCTTGTCCTCGGTCGCGCCGTAAACCGACTCTGAGAGCACCTCCCCAGCATCGTTGGTCACACGCACCAGGCGGCCATCGTGATCCCAATCCAAAGTCATGTCCCCACGGCGAACCATCGCGCCGCTGGCGTCGTACTCCATGGTCATGCCACCGGCCTCAGTGACCGCGTGCGGACCCACACCACCCTGACCGTAAGCCATCGCGCCCACGTGGGCAGGGCTCAGCGCCTCCAGCGAAGACGTCTTGGAGATGAGGTTGTCGATGTCGTCGTAACCATAGCGCATCAACTCTTCATGGGCCGCGTTGCCTTCATCGAGCAGCGCCTGGGTCAGGCGACCCAACGCGTCATACTCAAAGCGCGCGTTGGCCGTTGGCCCACCGGCCTGCGGGGCCTCATCGCGCACCTCCACAATCTGATCCAGCCCGTTGTAACTGAAACGGCGGTCGAGCAGCGTCTCATCGCCAGCGCCAGTCACCGCCAGACCAATCAAACGCCGCGCGGCATCATAATCCCAGGCCGTGCGCACGCCGTTGGCCAGGGTCACCTCGGTCACCAACCCTGAGTCGCCCGTCACCACCTCATCCACCACACCGGGGATGGCGGTCATGTAGGAGCTGTCCCACTGATACTCCACCACCTGGCCATCGGGATAACGGCGGCTTACCGGGCGCAGCCCCAGGTCGTAGGTCATCTCAAAGTCAAAGCGGCGCCCTTCAATCACGCGCGTCGTGCGCAGCAGCTCACCGCGCGCCCCATAACCAAGCCAATCCGAGCCGCGCCCAGACGCCTCCGGCCAGTCGCGCTCCACCAGACGGTGCGCCGCGTTGGTGCACACATCGCCGGGGCACTCCGAAGGGATGTCGTAGCGGTAGGTAATGGTCGTGTTTTCCGGGTTGGCCTCGTTGTAGCTGGTCACCTGACGGCCCAGACCATCAAACTCGGCCACTGTCACGCGCCCTTGCCCGTCCTCAAGCCGCGTCACCGACCCCGACGCATCGCGCTGGTAGGTGATCGTGCCCCGGTCGGGGTCGTCGATCTGCACCAGACGTCCCGCCAGATCAAAGCTCTGCGTCTTGACGTTCCCCTCCGGGT
>CAKZKQ010000670.1 GCA_937123825.1 uncultured Pseudomonadota bacterium | reverse complement strand
CCGACGCGCAAGCCGCATGGGCCAAAGGTCAGCGCACGTTCCGCGTGGTGCAAGAGGTCGAAGAGCTCACGAAACAACAGCTTCTCCCCCCCCCCCCAAAAGCCCCCAAAACCCCCATAGGCAAAACCACTGGTGCCCGCTGGACCGAACAAATGCCCACGTGGGAATCTCCTGCACCCTTTCGGGACTTGCACCACCGTCTTTCGTGCCCAAAACAACCCTCCCGCACACACGAGAGACCACCCCATGCAGTACACCCCCACCCCCTTTCCCAAAATCACCGCCTATCGCGGCACCGCAGACCCCACACACATGGCCGCGCGCGTCGTTTGCATGGAAAAACTGGACGGCGCCGGGGTCCGCATCGGCGCTCACCCCCAAAATCAGCGCCCCCAGGACCTCGCCATTGGCGGACGGACGCTGATGGAGAACCACGAGCGCTTCTCGCAGCCCTTTCTGCCGCCCGTCATCCGCAATGACACCGCGCTTTGCCAGGGATTGCTGGCGCTCAGCGCCGAATTGAACCAGGAGGTGGCGCTCTACGGAGAGCTGTGCGGCGCCAAAATTCAAAAAACGGGCTTCATCTACGGCTCCAGACTGCACTTTGTGCTCTTCGCCGCCAAAATCGGCCGCCAGTGGGTGGGGCCAACGCGCTCATGCCCCCTGAAAGACGCCCCAACCCCTCCAACACTGGCCCAGATCGCCCAGAAAACCGGCGCCACCATGGCCCCCATCCTCTACGAAGGGCCGCCCAACACCGACATCATCAACAATCTCATCGACCGCCCCTCCGCACACAGCCAAAACCGAGGCTTTGCGCGCCATGACATCGACACAACCCACGAAGGCATCGTCATCTGGTCCGATCCGGTGCTCCTGATGCCCGATGGACATCCCATCGTGGCCAAATTCAAGCACCCAAGCCGCAGCGAATACACCGCCGCCGGCCCCCAGGGCGCCGATGAGACCCCGTCGGCCTTCGCGTCGCGCGTCATCAACGCCGAACGCATCGCCCACGCTCGCCAGCACCTGCGCGAAACCGGGCGCTGGAGCGCCGACGGCGCCGAAAACCAACGCCTGACCGTGCGCCGAGCCATCCAGGACGTCTCCAAAGAGGTCCCAGAGTACCCAAGCGCGCTCAGAACCCACGGAAAAAAGGCGCTGCGCGCCGCGCTCAAAGCCCAGGCCCGGCTCATCTGCCAACAAAACCCACCAAATCCCTCTTAAAACGCCGTTGGAAAACCCGAAATGGCACCATTGGGGCCGCGCACCCGTGGAAAGCTCCAACATCAGCCCCGACAAAGCGCTCATAAAAGCCGCCCCTGGCCGCTTTTTCCGCAAGCCCCTGCCGCAACGAGCGTCAAAGACACATTGCGGTGTCTAAAGAGGGATCAAAAGGGTTCAAAGAGCGTTCAAGATGCTGGTTCGGACTCCACAGAACGCACGCGCCGGTCGTGGATCCACTGGGCCAGCGCAAAAATCACAAAACCGCCCCAAACGCCCCACATCTGCAGGCCGTGATCCCAGCCCAGATAGGCCGAATAGGTCCAAAACGACGCGTAGGAGACCCACAACCACGCCCAGCGCAGCGTCGCCACAAAGGGCACCAGGATCAACACCCACGTCAGGTACCATGGATGGACCGTGGTGGCGGTCAAGAGGTAGGCGCTGAGCAGCAACGCGGTGGCCCGCAACAACCCCTGCCACGTCTTGACCGGGACAAACGCCCAGATCCCCACCGCGCAGGCCAAAAACACCCACCTGAGCGCAGGACCCAGGCTCTTGGAGACGTCCTCACCCGTCACCCAGTAGAGCACAAACTTCAAGCCGTAGTAGAACCCGGCGTTGAACTCGAAATACCCCACGTAGAGCTGCAAGGACTGCCAGATCTGCGCCCCACTAAGCGCCATGGGCAACGCAAAGACCACGCCCAACGCCACCGCCGGGGCCATCCCCTTGCCCCGATGGTGTTTGAGCCACAAAGGCCCCAGGACCAACGGCGTCAGCTTGATCATCCCCGCCCAAAGATAACCCATCCAGGACCACACAGGCCGCTGGGCCACCAACGCCCAGATCGCCAGCGCCATGCCCAACATCATCGCCGCTTCCGAGTGCCCCTGCCCCGCAAAAACCACCACCACCAAAGGGTTCCACGCATACGCCACCAACGGCGCCATCGGCTCGCCCTGCACACGCCTGGCCCGCACCAGGAACGCCAACGCACCCACCTCGGCCAACAAAAACCCCATCTTGACCGCAAAGACCGCCCACATCACGCCCACCTTGGGGTAGAGGGCGCCGCCGAGCAGAAAGAAGAGCTGCGAGGGTGGCGGATAAACGCTGTGGTAATCGGGGGAGTTGAGGCTGGCAAAGAGCGGATCGCTGGAGAAAGCCGCCAGCCGAGGATCCGAAGGGATCATCGCATAGGGGTTGATGCCCTCAGAGAGCAACCAACCATCCCAGACATAACGAAAGAGATCGTCGGAGAGATCGGGCCAGGTCGGCACCAGAACCAGCCGAAAGGCCAGCGCCCAACCCATCAAGACCCCAGGCTGCTCCAGAGCCTCGGCGTGCTTGCGCCAAGCCCAGAGCATGGCGCCAAAGGCCACCGTGTAGAAGAGCATCAGGACGGGCATGTGCTCGCGCATCAGCCCAACGGCGGCCATCGCCACCATGGCCAAAAGGAGCGTCACACCCGGCGCCAACGCCAACTGGCGCCGTTCACTGACCGGGGGATGCTCCATGACCCATCACTCCTTGGCGGCACCACCGGCCGGAGCTGCGGCGGGATTGCGGCGGCGACGACGGCGGCGACGGCGGCGCTTCTGACCTTCGGGGCGATCGCCGCTGGCGTTTGGTTGGCCGTCAGGCTTGGAAGACGCGGCAGGCGCACCCGAGCGACCCTGCTGCTGGCCTTTGTTGCCACCTTCGATCGGCACCCCGGCGGCGGGCTTGCGACGGCGACGGCGGCGGCGGCGCTTGCGACGCGGGGCGTCGGTGGGAGCGTCGCCGTCTTTGGCAGGACCACTGGCCGCGGCCTGCTGGACGGGCTCCTGAGCGTCTCGGTCGGGGCTCGGCGGTGCTGCGGGTTTGGGCGCAGGCTTGCGCTCTTGCCCCCGATCAGCGCGCCCCTGGCCTCGACGACCGCGGCCCGAGTTGTTTTGTGGCTTGCGCGCAGGCTTTTTGCGACCGCCACCACCGCCACGGCGCGAGCGCGATGGCTTCAAGGGCGGCGGGACGGCTTCGGCGCAGTGCCAATCGTGATCATTGTCCACAGGAATGGACATCCCGATGAGCCGCTCGATGTCGCGCAGGTACTCCCCTTCTGTCGGATCACAGAACGCGATCGCCACCCCCTCACGTCCGGCGCGGCCGGTGCGGCCAATGCGGTGAACGTAGGACTCGGGCTCGTTGGGCAGGTCAAAGTTGAAGACGTGGGTGACGCCTTCAACGTCGATGCCGCGCGAGGCGATGTCGGTGGCCACCAACACGGGGATTTCCCCCGATTTAAAGCCGTCCAAAGCGCGGCGACGGGCGTTTTGGGACTTGTTGCCGTGGATCGGCGCGGCGCGGATGCCTTCGCGCTCAAGCTGACGGCAAAGGCGGTTGGCGCCGTGCTTGGTGCGGGTGAAGACAATCGCCCGGTTGAAGTCTTCCTCGTGCAGCAGCCAGGCCAGCAAGCGGCGCTTGTTGGCGCGCTCGACAAACATGACGTGCTGGTCGATCAACTCGACCGTGGTCGCCTCGGGGGCCACTTCCACGCGCACGGGCTCGCTGAGGAACTCGCTGGCGAGCTTGACGATGTCCGGCGGCATGGTGGCCGAGAAGAGCAGGTTCTGACGCACGGGGGGCAGCACCTGAAGCACGCGGCGGATGTCTCGGATGAAGCCCATGTCCAACATGCGGTCGGCTTCGTCCAACACAAAGAAACCCACCTCGGACAGGTCAATGAAGCCGCGGCCCATCAGGTCCAGCAGGCGACCAGGGGTGGCCACCAGAACATCGATGCCTTTGCGCAGCGCGGCGATCTGGGGGTTTTCGTTGACGCCGCCAAAGATCACCAGGTGGCGCAGCGACAGAAACTGGCTGTAGGCCTCAAAGTTTTCCCCGATCTGGGCGGCCAGCTCGCGGGTGGGCGAGAGCACCAAAGCGCGGATGCGGGCCTTGCCGGGGGTTGGGGGTTGTTGGGCGATGTGTTGGAGCACGGGCAGCGCAAAGGCCGCCGTCTTGCCGGTGCCGGTCTGGGCACAGCCGAGCACATCGCGCCCTTCGAGCAGCGGCGGGATGGCGCCGGCCTGGATGGGCGTGGGGTTGACGTAGTTCTGAGCCGCCACAGCACGCTGGAGGGGCTCAATGAGGTTCAAAGAGTCAAAAGTGGTCAAGGGTTCGTACCGCTTCAGGAGCATGAAACCATGGCGAGTCGGGGGACACAGCCAGGAGGCTCCCAGGCGTGCGCGACATCTGGTCGGGCAGGATCGAAGGCGCCTTGGAGCCCGGTCCAGGCACACCATTGGGTTGTGTCTGGCACCGAAAACCTCGTCAACCGTCGTCATTTTGGGCCGGCGAGGGATCCATTTGGATCGCGTGCCTAACACGGATGCACGGCTCTGTCCAACTCGCAATCACGATGCGCTTTGGAAAAGGCAACCCCAATTGCTTTGATGAGATCCTCTTAAAGCGGCCTTTGGAAGCCCATTGCTTAAGGAAATCCATCAGAAATGGTGTCGATGAAGAGGAAGGGTTCGGGGGCACCGGGGTTGACGCTGACCACATGCCAGAACTGACCGCTTTCGAGCGTGGTGGAGGCATCCAGACCAAGCTGGCCGTTGAGGAAAACGCGCGTGGTGACAAAGGTTTCCCCAACAAGCTCAGGATCGCCAAAGAAGATCGCGCCGACCTCATAGGCGGTGTCGGCTTCTGCTTCGTTTAAACCGATGGACTCGGGACCAAGGCCGAGGCTCTCGGTGTAGAGCGAGGGATCGTCGTCGCTGCTGTTGGCCTGGCCCCAGTTGGGGGCTCGGTTGCCCCAGTAGCAGTCCCAGGGAGGTTGGTCCCATTGGCCTCTGGGGTGGAGAAAGTGCAGATCCACGTCGGCGTTGTCTGTGCTCCAGGTCAGTTCGACATAAATCTCCTCGCTGGGGATCACCAAGATGGTGATCGTGTCGATGCCCACCCGCACCATGTCAACGTCAAAAACCTCGACCTGAAGCTCGTAGCTCCCTGCGATCTCCATCGTCATGGTGGGGTTGCGCACGGTGTTGTCGGGCAAAAACTCAACCAGCGCACCCACGGCTGGGGCCTGCAGCAGGGACCAACGGTAGGAAAACCCTTCTTCAGGCACGGCTCCAGGATCAAAGAAGACACCGCTGAAGGGCTCTACAATCAGCTCCTCAGTGGCAAAATCCGACGCGGGGATGTCCGAGCGCCTGGCGGAAAGCACCACATCCAAAGCAACGGGCTCCTCAGGCTCCTCAGGCTCCTCGGGTTCTTCGGGTTCTTCAGGCTCATCGTCGATGGGCAACCCATCGTCGGGCATCTGCTCGTCCGGATCGCCATCCATTCCAGGCTCAGGATTGGGCTCACCGTCGTCTACCACCTGCGAAGCTCCCGAATAACGGGTGTCCTGATCGCAGCCGACCCAAACCAGAACAACCATCGAAAGCAGCACCAAAAGGCATCCTTTTGAATGCATCATCATTGCTCTTCTCCAACATAGCCCAGGTTCTATTGACTCAAGCTCCCATCGCCGGTCCTCTTGCGTCAACAGGTCCTGAAACATGCAGAAAGGTTCAAGGGAAACCGTCGGTAAGTTCGCCAGCGCTCACCAGGGGCTCTTGCGCGTCTATCTCAATGGAGGCCACGTGCCAGAACTGTCCGTGCGAAAGGGTCATGGACTGCTCAAAAGCCAGCTCTCCTGACAGGAAGATGCGCACGGTTGCCTCGGTGCTGCCCATCTGGGCTCTGTCCGAGTAGAAGTGCACGCCCACCTCGTAAGGGGTGTCGGCTTCAGCAATGTCCAGGTTGATGTTTTCGGGACCAAAGCCGTCCACGTCATCGATGTCGAGCGAGGGGTTATCGTCGTTGTTTTCAGGGTCGAACCAGTTGGGTTCAACGTTGGCCCAATAGCAGTCAAAAGGAGACTGGTTCCAGCGCCCAGTGGGGTGCATGAAGTGCAGATCCAGATCGGTTCCATCGGTGTCCCAGACCAACTGGACGTGGATCAACTCGTCGGGGATGACCTCAATCTGGATCTTTTCGGTTCCCGCCGGGCGGTTGTTCTGGTCAAAGACCTCCAACAACACCTCATAGTTGCCCGCCAGGTCCATAAAGAGCGATGGGGTGCGCGCCGTGTTTGAGGGCGTAAAGTCCGCCGTGGATCCTTCTGGGCGCACAATCACAGACCAGACAAAGCTCAAGTTCTCGGCCCCGGTGCCCGGATCAAAGATCACCGTCTCCAACGGCACCACTTGCAGCTCCTGAGCCTCAGATTGACCCAACACATCGCTCGACGCCCGCGCCGTTGGGTTCAACATCACCTCTTCGACGGGTTCATCGGGCTCATCAGGCCCATCATCTGGCGGCGGTGGATCGGTCGGCCCCGGGTCACCGGGCTCATCTTCGCCGTCGTCCGGCTCTTGCCCATCGGACGGTTCGTCCGTGGGTACCTGATTGTTTGCGTCGTCGGCGCCGGGCGCAGAGTACTCAGACTCCTGCGCACAACCCACCATCGCGACCACCCACAAGAGCGCCAGACCATATCGCGCTGTTCTCTTCACACCATGCCTCCTTTGCAGATGCACCACGCCACATGATCCATGATAAAAAACACTTGTTTTACATCACGCAATCCCACGGACTCCACAGTCCAAACCATGCGGCGTCAGAATTGGGTGGTTTTACGTCGGAGAGTGCGAGGCTGGTGAAAAAATCGCACATTAAAGTGCGCAAACCACCGCGCGCTTCAGCGAATCTTCAAAACCAAAACATAAGACAGACTCAGATCACATTCAGGCCTGCGGTGACACGATGTCCAACGCGGTCAATGCCTCGCACAGGTGCAGCATCGACTGAACGGCGCCCAGCAGCCCGCGCTGGCGCCCGGCGGTGTCCTGGCGCTGGGGCCAGTCGGTCATCGCAGCGCAAAGCTCCAACTGCGCGCCGCCCTTAACGTCGGTGCGGAGCACCAGGATGGGCCACTGGTCTCGCTGGTGCCAGCGGCGCGCGGCCAATCCAGCGACACACTCCCCAGGTACGCGCAGGGTCAGGCGCAACGCGCGGCTGTCGACCGCGTCGGCGTTCCATCCCCAAATTTGATCGACGGGCCATGGTCCAACTTGAAAACCATCAAACGGCGCCCGACTGCTTTCACAATGCACCTGACCGCCAGACAAGAGCGCGCTGGACTCAAAACCCACCAGATGTTCACGGAGCCACGCCCGAACGGGCTTCCACAAGACGTGGTGCGCCTCATCATCAAGCCCATAAAAGTCCCCCGGCGCGTTGCCCCGGTGCAGGCCCGGGGTCGTTTGCCACCACGACAGAAACTCGCCCAGCAAACGTGTGCGAAAGTCCCACCGCGACTGGTTGCGGTAGGTCTGGAGGATGGCCTGGGCCTGGGGCAAGAACTCCACCCAGTCCCATGCCCCCTCGCAGGGGCCCCAAACAAGGCCGCTCTGACCGACGCTGTGGTGGAGGGGATGGAGGGCGGCTTTGTCCAGCGCTCCAGGCGCGGCGGCGATGTGAAAAAGCAGCGCGCGGCGCCCCTGGGGCAAGCACTCGATGGCGTTCAGGTGGTGTTCAAGGCGCGTGGGGTCTGGCTCGACCCACAGCTCCAGCGGGCCGCTGCGCAAGACCACCGGGATGTCGGGCGCGTCGGGGTTGGTGGCCGACGCCAGCGGCTCCCAGCGTCGCCCCACCAGATCTTCGTCGGTGTGGGGCTGGAGCCAGCCCACAAAGGCCACCTGAAGTTCGGGCAAGCCGCCCATAATGGCCGCCAACGACGCCGTCAAAAACGATTGCCGCGCAAAAGCCCCGCTGAGGGCCGTAAAGAGATTCCACGCCTCCACACCCACCTCCTTTTGTTCACACCGAAAGCGGCTGCGGAGCCTGCCAGAGGCGACGGGCCAGCACACCGACGGGCAGGATGACCAACCACAGGTTCATGCCCCACCAAAGGGGGTCAAAGCTGCCCTGGATGATCCAAAACGACAGCGCCATGACCCCCGCACAGAACATCAGCGAGAGCGCGCACACCGTCAACACTTGCTGGCGCGCCGCGTCCTTGACCGCAAAGCGCGCCGAGAGCCCCAGGAGCGCAAAGAGGGCGTCGATGGGAAAAAAGGACCAGTTCCAGGCCACCATCACGGGCTGGGTGTGGTCGGGGTACATCCATTGGGGCGGCAGCGAGAGGAGGCCTGTGGCCATCAACGCCGCCAGCAGCCAGTACAAGAGCATGCCGGTCTCGGTCAGGGTCAGCAGGGCGTTGGCTTTGGACCCAGGCCAGGGGGCATCGGCGCGGTCGGTCATGGGTTGTGGTCCTTTTGTTGGGATTGTGCAGCGAGCTTTTCGAGGGTGTCGGTGACCGCCTGGCGTTGGTCGGGTTGGAGGCCGCCCAACCCCAGGACCTCGTTGTACCAGAGGCCATCGGCGGCCAGCATGGCGACCAACGCCAGCGCCGGGTTGGGAGATTCTTGCCAGGCGCGCTGGGACCAGCGGGACATCTGGTCTTTGAGAGGGGCGAGGTGTTGGGGTTCATCGGCCAGCGCAGCCAGGAGGCCCGCAGACACATCTCGCTCGGCCCCTTTGGGGTCGCTGGTGCGCGCCACGTAGGCTTGCACAAAGCCACCGCCGCCCACAGCGGGCAGTGACGTTGAGAAGCGCGCCAGCAGGCGCTCGACCATGGCGCCAATGAGGGAACGGCGAGTTTTGAAATGGTAGAGCAAGCCCCCTTTGCTGACGCTGGCGGCGGCGCTGACGGCGTCGAGGGTCAACGCGCGGGCCCCTTTGGACAGGACCACCTCTGTGGCCGCGTCGAGCAGGAGGTTTCTTTTGTTGGGTCGGGCCATGGATGGGGTCTCCAAAGTTGGGTTTCGAGCACGTAACTATACCAACTAGACGGTATAGCAAAGTATTCCCTGAGCATGCAACGGTTGCCACTAGGTGTGGGTCCGTGCTCTTTGTCATACCAAGCTGCAGACGGAAGGCTTGGTTTGAGGCGAGCAATAACGGATGGCAGCAGCCTCGGGACGAGCGAAGCTGTGGCAGCGCCACCGCGAGTAAGTCACGTGGTTGCTGGCGCCGTTAGGGCCGTCACAAATGAAGTCAGACGTCTGCATCTTGGTATAAGGGGTCGGTGGCAAGAGGAGGTTTCCATGGCAAAGCCCAGACGTTATCAGCACTTTGGTTGGCCGGTGTCGCCCTACACGGCCAAGACGCGGGCCTACCTGCGCTTCAAGGACGTCCCTTTTGACGACATCGAGCCGGGCGCGTTGAAGCTCTTTATGGGCATCAAGCGGGCAGTGGGACGCGCGGTGATGCCAACGGTGCAGCGCCCCGACGGGGTGTGGATGCCGGGCCCCAGCGAGATCATTGACCACTTTGAGCAGCGCCACCCTGAGCGCTCGGTGGTGCCTGCGGGACCGGCCCAGCGCGTGGCCAGCCTCTTGTTGGAGCTGCACGGGGACGAGTGGCTGCCGTTGGTGGCCATGCACACGCGTTGGACGATCGGGGAAAACCGGCGCTTCATCGCCGACGAGTTTGGGCGCTACAGCTTCCCGCACATGCCGGGGCCGCTGCGGCGGCGTTTGGCGCGCCCGGTGGCCAATAAGATGGCCTCGTACCTGCCGCTGCTGGGGGTCACGCCGCAGACCGCGTCGGGGATCGAGGCGTTTTTGTCCTCGCTCATCAAGCACCTCGATCAACACCTGCGCCAGCACCCATTTTTGCTCGGCACGCGGCCCTGCATCGGAGACTTTGCGCTCTACGGGCCGCTGTGGGCCCATTGCTGGCGCGATCCGGGCTCTCGGAAGTTCTTTGAAGGGGCGCCAGCGGTGGTGGCGTGGTTTGATCGGCTCAACAACCCCGACGGCAAGGAAGGCGCGTTTCTGGCCAACGATGAGGTCCCCGAGACGCTCGATCCCATCTTCAAGGTCTTGTTTGAGGAGCAGTGGCCCTACGTGCAGACGCTGGTGGAGACGATCGACGCCTGGTGCGCAAAGAACCCCCAGGCGCACCGCGTGCCCAGGGCGCTGGGCAACTGTGACTTCACGGTTGGCGGCGCGGCGGGCCAGCGGCGGCTGCTGACCTTCACCCAGTGGATGGCCCAGCGTCCGCTTGAGGCCTACGCCAACCTCAACGAGTCCGACCAGAAGAACGTGGAAGCATGGCTCTCCAGGTTTGGGGCAGACGGGAAGCTCTCACTTCCCATCAACAACCCCTTTGAGCGCCGCCAGTTCAAGATGCGCCTGAAGAACGCCCCTGCGACGCCCTGAGCGGCGTCTGCAACTCATACCCAAATGGAGACGAAAGGCTTGGTTTGAGGCGAGCAATAACGGATGGCAGGGGCCTCGGGACGAGCGAAGCTGTGGCAGCGCCACCGCAAGCGAGTTCCGTGGTTCCTGGCGCCGTTAGGGCCGCCACAAAGTCAGTCGGACGTCTCCATTTGGGTATCACTCCACCGTGACGCTCTTGGCCAGGTTGCGGGGCTGATCGACGTCGGTGCCCTTAAAGTCGGCGATGTGGTAGGCCAGCAGCTGCAGCGGCACAGTGGCCAGGATGGGCTGGACACACTCAGGCACGTCCGGGATGGTCAGCACCACGTCGGCGTACTGGCCCACACGGTCGTCGCCCTCGGTGGCCACAGCGATGACCTGACCGCCGCGCGCTTTGACCTCTTCAAGGTTGCTGAAAGCCTTCTCGTAGTGCCTGCCTTTGGGCACGACCACCACCACAGGCATCTGTTCATCGATGAGCGCAATGGGCCCGTGTTTCATCTCGCCGGCGGCGTAGCCCTCGGCGTGGATGTAGCTGATCTCTTTAAGCTTCAGCGCGCCTTCCAGAGCCACCGGGTGGTGCATCCCGCGCCCCAGGAAGAGGCAACTGGTGGCCCGGGCGTACTTGCGGGCCATCTGGCGGTAGACCTCTTGATCCCGCACCAACCCTTCGAGCGCTTCGGGCACCGTTGAGAGCGCCGACAACTGCCAGCGCGCCTCTTTGACATCAAGGCTGCCACGGCGGCGGCCCAACCAAACGGCGAACATGTGCAAGGCCGCCAACTGGGTCGTGAACGCCTTGGTGGACGCCACCCCGATCTCGGGGCCAGCGTGGGTGTAGATCACCCCGTCGGACTCCCTGGCGATGGTCGATTCCATCACGTTGCAGACCGCCACCACGGACGCCCCCTGAGCCTTGGCCTCACGCAATGCCGCCAGCGTGTCGGCCGTCTCGCCCGATTGGCTGATCGCGATCACCAGCGTGTTCTCATCCACCACCGGATCGCTGTAGCGGAACTCGCTGGCCAGATCCACGGCCGTGCGCACCCTGGCCAGCTTCTCCACCAACGCCCGACCCACAACCCCAGCGTGGTAGCTGGTCCCGCAAGCAATGACCTGCACGTGGTTGATGGCCGACAAACGCTGCGGATCCAGGTCCACGCCTTCCAGACGGACATCGCCAGCGTGGAGATCAACCCGGCCACGCAGCGTGTCAGCCACCTTGGCGGGCTGCTCGTGGATCTCTTTGAGCATAAAGTGCTTGTAACCCTGCTTCTCGGCCGAGACCGGATCCCACGAGATGTGGCGCGCCGCGCGCTCGGTCGGCTCCCCACGCTCATCAAAGAGCTGCACGCCCTCAGCGCGCAGGAGCGCCGTCTCGCCGTCGTTCATAAAGATGAACTGACGGGTGTGGGAGAGCACCGCCGGGATGTCGCTGGCCGCAAACTGCTCGTTGTGACCCAGGCCCAGGACCATCGGAGACGCCTTGCGGGCGGCGACGATCATCTCGGGGTGATCCATGTGGAGGGCCAGGATGGCGTAGGCGCCTTCAAGACGAGCCAGGGCGCGCCGCACTGCCGCGTGGAAGGCGTGCATGCCGGCAGGCGCGTCCATCGTCTCCATGGCCTCGTCGATCAGGTGGGCGATGACCTCGGTGTCGGTCTGGCTGCGGAAGACGCGGCCTTTGGCCTCAAGCTCGCGCTTGAGGTCGATGTAGTTTTCAATGATGCCGTTGTGCACCACGACGGCCTTGCCACTGCGGTGGGGGTGGGCATTGTCGCGGGTGGGCGCGCCGTGGGTCGCCCAGCGGGTGTGGGCGATGCCGATGCGGCCAGGGACGGGCTCGGCGTTGTAGGACGCCTCAAGGTTACGCAGCTTGCCGCTGGCGCGGCGCACGATCATGTGACCGTCGTGCATCAAGGCCAAACCCGCCGAGTCGTAGCCCCGGTACTCCAACCGACGCAAACCATCGAGCAAAAGCTGACCACACTGACGATCGCCCACATAACCCACGATGCCACACATAACGCTGCCCTCCCTTGAAAAATGCCCGGCAACCTATGCAGGCCGCCGCTGAAGAAGTGTTGTTCTCTGTCCGCAATCTCAGACACTTTCCCTTAGAGCAGCAGGCGTGCCAGACTCCGGTGACATGCCATAAAAAAGAAGCAACAGCCTCCACAGCGGGCTTAAACCTCTTAGAAAAGGTCAAATAGCGCTCAAAAGCGCATTGTGTCCCACATTGGGGGCGTTTCATTGTGAAACGGCTCACAATGTTTCATAATGAAATGCTTGAGACACCACCCTTTGTGCGTGGCACCAGGCCCACCTCCTGGTGACCTCAAGGAGCAACCATGGCGCAAGAAAAGACGGAAAACCCCACCGGCGGTATGGTCCTGGTGGTCGATGACGAGCCCCACCAGTGTTTGTTGGTCAAGCGGTGGCTGGAGTTGGATGGTCACGAGGTCGAAACCGCCCACAGCGCCGAGGACTGCCTGCGCGCCATGTCGCGGCTGATGCCCGACGCGCTGTGCGTGGACCTGAACATGCCGGGGATGAACGGTCTGGAGTTGCTGGAGCGCATCAAGACCACCCACCCCTACCTGCCCGTCATTGTGCTGACCGCAGAAACCGGCGTTGACACCATCATGTCGGCCACGCGTCTGGGCGCCTACGATTACCTGACCAAGCCCGTCGAGCGCACCAAGCTGGTCACCCAACTGCGGCACGCCGTCGAGCACAACCGCATCGCCGCCCGACTCTCACAACTGGAGCGCGAGGTCGAAGGCAAGGGTTTTCCGGGCATCATCGGCCGCTCGGCGCCCATGCAGGATCTCTTTCGAAAGATCGACCGTCTGGCGGCCTGCGACATCACCGTGATGGTCAACGGCGCCTCGGGGACTGGCAAAGAGTTGGTCGCGCAGGCCATCCACGACAGCAGCGGGCGGCGCAAGGGTCCCTTCATCGCGCTCAACTGCGCCGCCATCCCCGAGTCCCTCCAGGAGAGCGAACTCTTTGGGCACGAAAAGGGCGCCTTTACCGGCGCCAACCAGCGCCGCGCTGGCCGCTTTGAGCAAGCCCACCGGGGCACCCTCTTTCTGGACGAGTTGGCCGAGTTGAGTCTGCCGCTCCAAGCCAAGCTCCTGCGCGCCCTTCAAGAGCGGCGCTTTACCCGCGTCGGTGGCAACCAGGAGGTCCGCTCGGACTTTCGTCTGGTGGCCGCCACCCATAGGGATCTGGGCGAGGCCGTGCGCGCTGGCGAGTTCCGCGAAGACCTCTTTTACCGCATCGCCGTCTTTGAGTTGCGCGTGCCCAGGCTGCGCGACCGTGGCCAGGACATTGAGTTGCTCTGCCAGCACTTCATTGACCTCTTCGCCAAGCGCCACAACCACCCCAAGGCACGCCTCTCCCCCGAGGCCCTGGCCGTGATGGGCACCTACCACTGGCCCGGCAACGTCCGCGAACTCCAAAACACCGTCCAACACGCCCTGGTGGTCTGCGACGGCAAGACCATCGCCGCAGGCGACCTGCCCGCCCGCATGCGTGACGCCGTCGCCACCACCACCAACCCTCCCACGGCGGCCCAGCCCATCGCGGGCGACCCCCACGCCGCCCCGCAGGTTGCGGCCCAAACCCCCGCTGGTGGACCCATGCGTTTGCCCGCTGTGACGCTTGAGGCGCTGGAGAAAATGGCCATCGAACAGGCCCTTGAGCGCACCGGCGGCAACGCCACCGAAGCCATGCGGCAGTTGGGCCTCAGCCGCGCCACCTTCTACCGCAAACTCAAAAAATACGAGCTGCGCTGACCAAACGGCATCAAACCCCCTGTGGCTGCCCCAGGAGCGTCGGCAACATGGCTTTGGCCACGGCCTCGGGGAACTCCTCGTGAACAAAGAGCTTGCCGCGCGGCACCTCGGTCAAGGTCGCGTTGGCAAAGGAGTCCACCGCGCGGCGCGCCACCTCCACGGGAAAAAACGGGTCATCCGTCCCCCAGACCAACTTCACCGGCACACGGATTTGGGCGTGGAGCCCTGAAAGTTGGGCGACGCGGCGCAGATCAAAGCTGCGGATCAGCTTCACCGCCGCCCACTGCCGCAGCGGATCGTCGCGCAGCGGCACCAAAAAGAACTCCGAAAACTCGCCGTCAAGCACGGCGCGGTCCGCAAAGCAGTCCCCCAGAAGAAACCGGTTGCGCCGCAGCAACCGGTGATTGGCCGCCCAGGCCAGCATCGGCCCAAAACCGGGCAGCGCCGACATCCACAAAAATTGCTTGAAGCGCCAATTGACGCTCGGGGGCAGCTCGGTGTCCACAAAGGCCATCGCGCGCACGCGCTCGTCCCCAGCCAGCGCATGCCTGGCGATCATCCCCCCGCTGTCGTGCCCCACCACCGCCACGTCGTCCAAATCCAACGCGTCCACCACCTTGCGCACGCTCTCGATGTGTCGATCCAGGCTGATGGGGGTCGTGCGATCAAAGCGGCTGTGGCCTGCGCCGACCAGATCGAGCACATGGCACGTCACATGGGGCGTCAGGTGCGGCAACAAGCCCCGAAACGTGGCCCCGTGGGCAGGCCAACCATGGACAAAGAGCACATCGGGGCCTGAACCAACGCGCCGATACGCCACCTCACCGGCGCCCACATCGATGTGGTGCGTTGGGGGCTTGCGAAAGAGTTCTGTGGCCGCTGCGGGGGTCATCGTGGTCATGGAAAAGCGCCTCCTGGACTCGAAGAGCATGGAATCATTGCGGACAGGAGTGTAATAGGCGCGCCATTGTTGCCGAACAATAACCTCTCCAGGTCAGAAAAGGCTGACCAAACGCCGCCAAAAAGAGCGGCGGCCCGAGCAGCGCGACTCTCGCCGCGCCCTCGGGCCACCCGTGCGACCGCACGGTGCTTTGGCACCGCGCAGGTTGAGCAGCGCGGTGCCAGGGGATGTTTGTGCTCAGCGGCGTTTGCTGCGCAGGACCACGCCAGCGACCATCAGCAGCAGGACCCACAGGGCGGTGTCGCCAGGGCCGTTGCCGTTGGCCGTCCCAGTCGAGCAGGAGGGGCCAAAGCGGCGCTGGCGCTCGGCCAGGGGAGAGTCGGGGGCGGGCTCGGGCGAGGCGGCGTTGACGGGGACTTCATCGGGCTGGCAGCCCAGGTGGTTGGTCCAGTCGCCGTCGCCCGAGGGCAGGAAGGCCAGTGCGCCGACCTCGACGTTGGCCTCACCGGCCTGGCGAGCCATGAAGGAGACCAGGTTGACCCCGGTCAGGGCGGTGGGCTCGCAGGTGTTGGTGTGGACAAAGGCCGACACAGGCAGGGTCACGGTCTGTCCTTCGGGCATGGCGGGCAGGGCCGCGCAGCCAGGTTCGGAGCCCGGGCTCTCCATGCAGACGGTGGTGGGCGAGTCGGCCTTGAGCCAGAAGGCCACCGCGCCGAAGGCGGTGACATCGATGGGGGCCATGGCGCCGCCGAGGTGACGGGCGACCCCGGCGAAGTCGCTGACGTTGGCCTGGACACGGGCGCAGCCGGACAGGCGCAAGGCGTCGGGGGTGGTGTTGTGGGGCTGGATGCAGTCGGTGGTGGAGAAGTCCAGGCGCTGGCTCTCACCGCCCCACATGGCGTCGTCGAGGGCGGTCCAGGCGCCGTCGGACATCCAGACCGTGTCCTGCACCTCGCCGTCGGCGTTGACGATGTCCACGGTCGCGTCGATGAAAGGCTCGTAGGTGGCCTGGAAGACACCGCCTTCGGGCATCGGCTCGGTGGTGTGGACCACGGTGCCGTCTTCGAGCAGTCGGGTGACGCCCACGTGCAGGTCGTCGCCGCGGATGTGTCCCAATTCGGCGTGAATGGTGCCGCCCAGGGTGCCGGCCTCGGCAAAGTAGCGGCCGGGCAGCTTTCCAACCGGCATCCAGGCCACATCCAGCTCATCGAGGATGAGGTGGGCCATGGAGACCTCGTAGCCCGCCTTGCTGGACCAGAGTTGGACGTTGATGACGCGCTGGCCGGGCTCGGGCGCCGGGTAGTGGTGACGCAGCCACTGGCTGTGCATGTCAAAGCCGCCGTCGGCGCGCTGGTAGAGTTTGAACTCGATGGCGAAGTCGCCGGTGCGGTTGCGCTCGTTGACCAGCGCCGAGCGGACAAAGGCAGACTCGGCGGTCTCCATGTGCTCCAGCATCTCGATGCGGGCGCCTTTGGCGCGGTCGCACAGGATTTTGGAGTGGTCGTAGACCTCGCCGAAGGTTTCGAGCACCAGGGCCGAGGCAACGCGCTGTCCGGCCTGACTCCAGTAGTCGGCGGCGAAGACGGCCTCGGCGTTGGTCAGCGCGGGCAGAATAGCGGGACCGGCGTCACCGAAGACAACGATTGCGTCGATGCCCCGCGCCGCCATCGAGTTGATGTCGGAAATTGCGCGCTGCGTATCACCCTGCCCGTCTGCATAGAGATACTCGGTGATGCTGGGGCAAGCCGCGGCTTCCTGCGCGCCGGCCGCTGCCGTCACAATCCGCCAGCTGTTGCCGCCGAAGCCGTCGAGCAGCTGCGTGAGCGTCTTCATCGGCGGCGTCTTGTTGCGAGCAGCCTTCCACGTCGCGAACGCAGGCCCCGCCCTGTCGAGCAGCT
>CAKZKQ010000669.1 GCA_937123825.1 uncultured Pseudomonadota bacterium | reverse complement strand
AGCAGCGCGAGGGTCAGCAGGGCGAAGGTGATGGTGGGACGAGTGGTCATGATGGGTATTGGTCGGTGATGTCTTCGACGCGAACGTCGACGTTGAGGGTTTCGCCGCCGCCGCCTCGGTAGATGGTGCCGCTGGTGGGTGTGGCGTCTCGGTAGTTGCGGCCGCAGGCCACGCGGATGTGGTCCTGACTGGCCAGGCAGCCGTTGGTGGGGTCGAATCCGCGCCAACCAGTCAGCGGCAGGTAGAGCTCTGCCCAGGCGTGGCTGGCTTCGGACTGGATGGTGTTGTCGTAGTTGGCGCCGGTGTGGATGTAGCCGACCCGGTAGCGGGCGGGGATGTTGAGCAGGCGCGCCAGACAGATGAAGAGGTTGGCGAAGTCCTGACAGACCCCTCGTCGGTTGGCGTAGACCTCAAAGGGGGTCGTGGCCAGGTTGGTCGAGCCAGGGACGTAGGCGTAGTCGCGGTAGATGGTCTGGTTGATGTCGAGCAGGGTCTCGATGAGGTCGTGGTCCTGGCGCTCGACGAAGCTCATGGCGTAGTCGCTCAACTCGCGCAGTTGGCTCACCGGCAGCTCTGAGGGCAGCAGGTAGGGGTGCATCATGTCCCGATGCCAGGGCATCCAGACCAGCGGGATGCTGTCGTGGTGGTTGGTGAAGCTGTGGGCCAGGCGCGTGGGGACGGTCAAGCGCACCACAGAGTGGCTGCGGGTGCGCATGGTGGTGTAGGGCGCCTCAAAGTCGAGCCGCGCGGTCTGGTTGCCAAAGACGTCCTCGTAGGCGCTGTAGACCCCCATCGGGTCGATCTCCAGGGTGTGCTCCAGGATCTGTTGGTGATGGTCGTGCACGGGCTTGAAGCGCAGCGTGTGCGTGCTCATCTCGATGGGGTTGGCGTAGGCGTAGGTGGTCTCATGGGTGACGCGCAGGATGCGCGGCTCGGGCAAGAAGGCGGGCCGGACGCGGTGGCGCTCGGCCATGTCGCCGCCGTCGGGGGGCAGACCCTGGTCGCCGTCGCTGCCGTTGTTGTTGCCGTTGTTGTCCCCCGGCTCGGTGACGGCGGTCATGGGCAGCGGGGAGGCGGTGGGGGTCTGGTTTTGAGCCGGTTGCTGGCTCGGTGCCGGAGTTTCTGCGTTTTGGGGCGGCGATTGGGGCAGAGCTGGGGCGCGTTGTTGTTCAAGGGCCTGATCGAGCAGCGCCTGCGGGGTGTTGGCGCTGGCCCAGGACAACGCGCCCCGGCGCGCGACCATCATGTGCCCCGATTCAATGGGCAGCCAGGACGGATCGTCGGTCAGAGGCGTGGTGGAGAAGAGGCACATGGTCTGGTTGGCGTTGACGGGGTCATCCAGATCCAGGACCAGGGCTTCGTTTTCGAGCCGTTGGACGCTGTGGGGCGGCCTGCGGCGGTTCCAGAAGAGGGTGCCAAAGCTGTCTTTGTCCCGATAAACCACCAGATCCTGCCCGTCGGTGAGCATGAAGTTGGCGGTGCCGTGTTGGTTGACCTCGGCAAACCAGCCGTGGAGCCGCTCCCAGCCGATTTCACTCAGGTTCCGGGCGCCAAGCTGCGCCGCGCGGGACAGGAGCCAGCAAAAGACATACTCAGAGTCGGTGCGCCCGATGGGCTCAAAGGCCGGCTGCGGGTCCATCGGCAGGTGTTTTTGGAAGTCGTGGACGAGGTCGCCGGTGTGGGCGATGAGCCAGGTGCGCCGGGCGTAGCTGCGCGAAAATGGGTGGGTGTCCTGCTGCGTGCGCCGCTTGGCCGCGCCCTGGATGTGGGAGAGGAAGACGCTGGCCCGAAATCGCTGCCAGTCCTTGAGGAGCTGCGTCATTGAGCCCTTCTGGACCGAGGTCGGGTCCTTGATGACCACGGCAGCCTGATCGCCGGCGGGGTACCAGGCGATGCCCCATCCAAAAGGTTGTCGGTGTTGGTAGAGGCGCTGTTGGGGGGCTTTGAGCGCCAGCGAAGGGCTGGCGGCCAGGTCGAAGGACATGCCCAGGAGGTAGCTCATGCAGGGTGCTCGGTGGTCGTCTGTGTTTGCGCCGAGGGAAGCTCGCGCAGATGGAAGTACTCTTGGCCGATGGTGTTGCACAGCCCGGCGGTCTGGTCGACGATCCAGGTCAAATGCCGATGGGCGTTGGACAGCGCTTCGGCGGTGTCCATGGCCTCCACGCCGTCCACCAGAGTGCGGCTTAGAGCGCGGCTTTGCTGCCCGATTTGGGGCCGCTGGGGTGGTTGCAAGCCCTGGAGCAGGCTGCGGGCCCGCACCAGACAGTAGAGCGACGCGCGCGGAAAGTCGCGCCGCGCCACCAAAAACCGAAAGACATCCGGGCCGCAAAGCCTCGGACGCCGAGAGGTCTTCAAGAACATGTCGTAGCCCGAGCACGAGCGCAACACCGCCGACCAGAAAATGGGGTCCTCGCCGCTGTCCACACCCCCCATCCCCTGCTGGCCGCCTTGCCCCGCGGCCCCCAATCGCTGGTGCTGGTGCACGTCGAGCAAGCGCGCCGTTTGCCCCGCCCGCTCCAGATAAAGTCCCAGGCGCATGAAGTCGTAGGGCTGCTGGCGCAGCATCGTGCCGTGCAACACCCCCTGGAAGTGCTGGCAGCGGTCAAAGACCTCGGCGTAGAAGGCGTGGCGCTGGTTCTCAAAGAGGGCCTTGGCCTCGTCGCCCTGGAGCCAAAGCCAGGTGCCGTTGAGGCTGCGCCAGATTTCCTGGCTGATGGTCTCTCGGATGGTCCGGGCGTTCTCCCGGGCCCAGTAGAGGCTCGTGGCGATGCTCACCGGACAGGCCCGCTGCCAGGTCAGGTGTCTTTGCACCAGCTCGCCGTTGTCGGCGGCCTCCTGCCCGTGCTCATCCACAAAAGATGGCTCTTCGCCCACCACGATGAGCATCGGCCGCCAGCGGTTTTGCGGGGCCAGCGGCGCCGTCATCACCAACGAGCGGTTGACCCCCAAAATCCGCGCCGTGCTCTCCACGCGCTCCATGTAACGACACATCCAAAAGCAGCTCTCGGCCACCCGCGCGATGGTGCTCATGTGGCCGACCCTCCCTGAGCTTGTGGTGTCTGCACGCCTTCGCGCAGCACCCAGGTGTCCTTGGAGCCGCCGCCCTGGCTGGAGTTGACCACGTACGACCCCTCCCGCAGCGCCACCCGGCTCAGCCCCCCCGGTAAGACCCAGCACCCGTCGCGCCCGCGCACCACAAAGGGCCTCAAATCCACGCGCCGAGGCGCCACCGCTCCTTCCACCCAGGTTGGCGTCGTCGAGAGCTCAATCCTGGGCTGGGCGATGTACCCTCTGGGGTTGTCCCGCAGCCGCGCGGCAAAGTCCTGGCGCTGGGCCTTGGTGGAGGTGGGGCCCATCAGCATCCCATACCCGCCCGAGGCGTCCACGGCTTTGACCACCATCGACTCCAGATTCTCCAGCACGTGGGCCAATTCATCAGGCCGCCCACAACGCCACGTGGGCACCTGCCCCAGCACCGGCTCCTGGCCCAAATAAAAGCGGATCATCTCTGGCACATAGGGGTAAACCGCCTTGTCGTCGGCCACCCCGTTGCCCAGCGCGTTGCCCAACGCCACTTCGCCCGCCTTCCAGGCCCCAAAAAGCCCCCGCACGCCCAGCAGGCTGTCGGGCCTGAAGACCTCCGGGTCAATGAACTCATCGTCCACGCGCCGATAAATCACCGACACCAACTGCGGACCCGCCGTCGTCTTCACATAAACGCGCTCGCCGTCCACAAAGAGGTCCTGCGGCTGCACCAGCGGACACCCCATGCAGCGGGCCAAAAAGCCGTGCTCAAAATAAGCCGAGTTGTAGGGCCCCGGGGTCAAGACCACCAAAAGCGGGTCATCATGATGCTCGGGGGCCAGGGACAACAACGCCTGCCGCAACCGAATCGGATAATCCTGCACCGGACGCAGCCCAATGTCCTCACACAAGTCCGGCAAGACCTGCTGCATGATGGTGCGGTTCTCCAACACGTACGACACGCCCGAAGGCACCCGCACGTTGTCCTCCAAGACCACAAAGCGCCCGTCTGGCCCCTGGATCAGGTCAATCCCCGACACCGCAATGGCCGTGTCTGCCGTGGGCCGCACGCCCTTGACCGGGCTCAGGTACCCTTTGGAGCTGCGGATCAACTCAGCCGGGATGACGCCCTCAGACACAATCTGGCCGTCCCCATAGATGTCCAGGAGGAAGGCGTTGAGCGCCTCCACGCGCTGCACCAGACCCCTCTCAAGGGTGGCCCACTGTGAGGCGGTCAGTACGCGCGGGATGAGGTCAAAGGGAAAGATCTTCTCCACGCCCTGGGTGTCGGCGTAGACCGAAAAGGTCACCCCACCATGCAAAAACGCCTGTTCGGCCAGCGCCTGACGCTCCTTAAAAGCCTCAGGGCTCAGCAGCCCCAAACGCTCCGAGACGGGCGCGGTGGTGTGTCTGGGCATGCCCGAAGGGTCAAAATACCCATCCCAGGTGCCGTCCAGGGGGCGATAACCATCAAAGAGCGCCCCTGGCGAGGTGGTCTTGGCGGTTTTTGTTTTGTTCACGCGGTGCTCCAGAACAGGTCTTGTGTGGTTGCTCGGGGAGAAGCCGTGTGCGCCGCGGACCCTCTCAAGGTCCGCAAGAGCCTTGCAAGGCCAGACTCTACACCAGACCGACCGCCATCGGCCATAGTCCGCGGCGACAAAGGACCATGCGATGGAGCGACGGTGTGCTTTAATATTAATGTATTTAGGTTGTTTATGTTAAGGTTGTAGTTTACAATAAGAAGGTCTGGACACGAACATTGTAGCGGTTTTAAGCGCCCATAGGCGTTGAGAGGGGTGGCAGGCCGGTTTTGGGTGCCATGTCCCGTCGGTTCCGCACACTTGATGGGAGGTATGCATGCGCAGACTTATCTTGGTTGTGTTTGTTTGTTTTTTAATGGGGCCTTCTTTGGTACATGCTCAGAATATGACTGCCCCAGCACCCCACTGGGGGGCATTGTTGCAACCCGATTCTGAGCCTCAGCAGCAACTGTCTTTCCAGGTCTTTGGTTTGACTGAGTTTGGTCCACCAAAGAAAGACGAAGCGCCTGAAGATGCTGGTTTATATGCCAGAGGGCTGGACCGAACTATCGGTTTTAATGTTCTTTCGTTCTCAAATACTAGACCTCTGCGAATCAATCAGACGCATTCTACCAATACCCTCTATTCATCAACGCTGAGCTTAGGTGTCATTCATGATTTATTTACTGAGTGGCTTCAGAATGATGTGATTCATGATGCCAGCAACGGGCTCCGCAGAGTTCCGCGGGAGGAAAAGGCCGAAGGTTTTTTGTTGGGTTATGAGGGGCAACTGAACCATTTTTTTTCGTCAGTGGTATTGCCTAAAAATGGAGACTCGTTGGCGTTTGTACAGTCCCCCGTTTTTGTCGGGTCAGGTTTTGGTATTAATAGTTTTTATTCGGACATGTACGTGCACACAGGAGTGTCGAAGTTTGATTTAAGGCATCATTTTTTGACTAGTGCTGTCGATCCATTCTTTTACATAAGTGTGTCGTCAATGGTGCGCGCAGGGGTTGTTCTTCCATATGACTTTGGTGGGGTTTTTCCTGGCTTGAGAAATGAAGAGGTTGTTAATGGATATTATTTAGCTCAAGGCACAGTCGAGGCGCATCTTTTTTCGAAGTGGTATCACAATTTGAGTGTTTCTTTTTCTCTTACTCATAATAGCGGACTCTTTTCCGATACGAGGAATGATGAGTTGCTTTATGATGGCTTTTGTAGGAATGATTGCGCGCCTAGGAAATATCCTATTCGGGAGTTTTTTTATTCTGCGCGCGCAGAGATTGGAGACTTTTCTTTTGAGGTTTATAATGATTCACCAGGCAACAAAGATTCAGGTCCATCTTTTGGCGCTAGGTTGATGTATCGATTGGGGGTGGATAGTGTTGTTTCTAAATACTTTGTTAGTTATCTTTGACAACGGAAAGGAGGGTTTGTTATGAGTAGGATTGGTTATGAAGTGACGATTTTTTTCGTTGTTGTATCCTTTGTTGTAAGTGGTTGTGCAGCTAAGGCACGTTTTGAGCGGACATACACTAAGATTGACACGGGATTGCATATTCTAGATTTAGAGTCTAATGTTAATAATCTGGGGGGGTGTGAATATATTGTTTTTAGGGCTGTCGTTGGAGATGGGGAGACGTTGCAGACTAATCATGATGCATGCAGTATTCAAGATTTGTCGAGCAATGGAATGCTGTCATGTGGTGACGGCGCTAATAGTGAAAATGCTGAGGAGAGTTACGAGGGGGATGATGGATATTTTGCTTTGATTTGCAAAGAAGGGGTTTTGGATAATGAGCGTGGTGTTGATATTTTTGCTTGCGGCGAGCCTTGTGATAATGAAGATGATTTTGACAGGTATATCGCCAGTTCTCGGGGGTATCTGCCATTGGCAGATCTCCTTATTGGGCTGGGGCTCACTGCGTTGTTTTTGGTGTTTGTGGCCCCGTTGAATAGAGAATCTTGATCTTGTTACGTCCGATTCCACGGTGTCGGCAGGTGCGCCCAACACTGTCCAGATTCCTTTATTGAGCTATCTTCACGCCCCTTCTATAGAACGGGGCGCCTGAAAGTTATCACCACACAGGGGTATGGTATGATGGGCTGACACCAAAGGGGAGGCCCAGAATGCCCAAATCA
>CAKZKQ010000668.1 GCA_937123825.1 uncultured Pseudomonadota bacterium | reverse complement strand
GATGCGTTGCATCGTCTGCGCGCCTCTCCTCGATCTGCCCGTCCTGACCTCGCCACTGCCAGCACTGACCTGTCTTCTCTCACCCCTGGCATCCGTTATTGCTCGCCACAAAGCAAGCCTTTCGTCTGCATCTTGGTATCACTGGACGATGGCGGTGAAGGAGCCGTTGGAGGCGCAGTCGCTGGGACCAGTGCCGGTGAAGGTGCCGGTGATGGAGCCGTCGCTGTTGACCTTGCCGCTCCAGGAGTAGGACAGGTCGGGGCCGTTGGTCTCTTCGATGGTGGTGAAGTTGACGCAGATGCCGTCGACGGTGCCGGTGAAGGAGAAGCCGTCAATGGTGCCGTTGAGCGAGAGGGTGTCGTCGTCTTGTTTGACGACGAGGTTGCCGTTTGAGGCCAGCGAGAAGTCGTTGTTGAGGTCGTCGTTGGAGCACTCGGTGCGCTGGCCGTTGCCGGTGATGACCCAGATGCCATCGACGGGCGCGGGTCCGTTGGCGCTCTGGCAAGGGTCTTCGTTGATGTCGGGCTCATCGACCAGATCGTTGAGGGGTTCGCAGGCAACCGAGAGGGCCAGGGCAAAGAATGCGGCAATCCACGGGGTGATGTTGCGGTTGTTCATGGTGTTGTTCTCCTGAGGTCTGGGCCAGGTTCTGGGCAAGGTGCAAAGGTCGTGTGGGGATCACCGGGCGCGGGGCGCTGTGGCCTTTGGGCCCGGTGAGCGCGGTGTGCTCAGAAGAACATGCCGATGCCCATGGTGAAGGATTGGGGGTTGGTGACGCCGTTGAGGTCCACGAAGGTGATGTTGTAGTCGGCGGTGACGGCGACGCGCACGGTGTAGGTGCGGAAGAGGAGCATGCCGACGCGGGCGAAGGTGCCGAAGCCAAAGACGGAGTCGCGCTGGGTGGACTCGCTCTCGGTGACGATGACGTTGCCGCTGCGCAGGATCTCGGTGCGGGACTCGGACATGTAGCGCAGGCCAGCGCCGCCGCCGATGAAGGGGGCAAAGTCGCTGCGGCCCAGGATGTAGTAGGCGCCCAGGTCCATGGGGACTTCGAGGAAGCTGTTGTTGAGTTCGTTGTCACGCGAGGCGTTGAAGCGCACGCCGATGCGGGGCTCGATGGCGAACTGGGAGGTTTCGTACCAGTAGCTGCCGTCGATGAGGACGCCGCCGGTGCCACCCGCGTAGCCATCGGACAGGGGCGCCAGGCCGCCGACGCGCAGGCCAAAGCCACGGTCAAAGCGGCGGCGGCGCTCGGGGATGGAGTCCTGCTCGGTGATGTTGCCCAGCTCGGCGGTCTCTTCGGTGGTTTTGCCGGTGACGATGGCCTCGGCCATGCGTGCGGCGACGGCGTCGAGGTCTTCAATCTGGTTGATGGTCATCTTCTGGTTGTCGAGGACGTCTCCGGTGGAGGCGCTGACGACGGTGACCGCGATGATGATCTTGGAGCCGAGCGCGTTCATGGAGCCGAAGACGACGGTGCTGGCGCCAGCGACTTTGCCAGCGTTGCGGGCGCAGGGGACGTCGGTGCAGGAGCCCGAGCCGTCGCGGAAGGCGGCGCCGGTGCGGGTGCTGAGCTCATTCTGGAGCAGGTCACGGAAGATGTCGGCGGCGCCGGGTTCAACGCCGCGGGCTTCCATGGGCAACACGGTCCACGCGTCTCCCTGTGCGTGGGCCTGGCCGGTGGGCAGCAACACGGCCACGGCCAGCAGAAGGGCAGCGGCAAAGCTCCAAACGTCCTTGTTCTTCATCATGATAACAGCTCCGTGAAAGAGGAAAGAGGCGCGCTGGCCATCTGGGACCGTCGCCGTCGTTTCGGTTTGTGCAACTGGCCAACACAACAAGCATACAATGTGCCAGGAAGCAATATTATCTTATTTTGCCCGATTTGACGGGCTTGCCGGTGAAAGTGGCGTCAGTGTTGTGGGGATGATGTGTGGATCACCTGGGGGGTGTTCTGGGCGTAAGTGGGGCAAAGACTGGCCAACGCCGTTGGCCAATGGGCGCCACAGGCCTGGGCAAAGGGTGTGACAGCGTGCAGGAGTTGGTGGAGTTCGACCCAGTCAAGGACGACGGCGGCGGCGTCATGGCGAGGGAGTGTGGTGAGTCTGGCGCCGGTGGAGGGGTCGGGGGCGGCGGCGCTCAGGACGGCGCTGCGGCCGGTGCGTCGGGAGGTGAGGCGCACGCGCAGGAGTGTTTGTGGGTTTTGTGCGTGTTCGGCCAGGATGTCGAAGGGGTGGTTGAGGTCGAGCGGGGGTTGGTTTTGGGTGTAGAGGATCCCTGCGCGTTCATCGAGGACGATGGGGCTGGTGGGTTTGAGGGTCCAGTGGGCACGGCGCTGCGTGTGTTGGCGCAGGGTGTGCGGGGCGGCCAGCGTCAGCCAGCGGCGGTGCAGTGGCCAGACGGTGACGAGCAAGAGGTCGGCGATGGGTTTTTCGATGGCGCGCACAAGGGCGAGCATGGCCAGGAGCACAAAGATGTGCAGGAACGAGAAGACAAAAAGCAGGCCCAGGACGCCGACCCCAAAGGGGGTCATCAGCAGGGCCGTGAGCATGATCATTGAGGCGGGGATGAGCAGCGCCAATCCAACAAACCGCGCGGCTTGTTCGTAGGATTCGGTAATGAGTGGCGTGCGCTCGAAAGTGACGGTGTCGCGGGGTGCGACGGCCATAAGGGTAGCTTTGAACGTGAGCATTGAAACCTCCAGCGACGCCGAGAGCATCGGCATCGCCCACCAGACATCGAGTCCACCTGGCCACATATATGATGATGTGCTCATACGTTGAACAATTCAAACGGGAATTTTTTGCAGGTCACGGCGGCCGTGCTCGTGGGGGTTGAGCCGGGAGGTGGGGTTGAGGCTGTGGAAAAGCCCTCGTCAGCAAAGATCGGATGGTGTATATGCAGGGTGCGCAAAACGCATTGATCTGCGTTCACCCTGAATTGGTGTATATGGGATAAATCCGTTCCCGTATTCTGCACGGTTTTGTGCGCCTGGTGAGTGTCTGTACGACACCATCGGCAGCGCCGCACCGTGCCCTGACGCTCAATTGGGGCGCACAAGACATTGCGCCGCGTTGTGTGGCTCTGTCACGGCAGGCAGACACAGCGACGGCCACTTCCAAGGAGGGCCAGAGAGGGGGTGCCGCGCCGTCTCAGCGGGTAAGGAATGCCCGCGAACCGCCGCCCGGTCTGCCTGAGGCCGGGCGGCCCCTCCCTTCCCTGCTCGCTTTTCCCAACCGTTTTCATCGCTTTGACACCCACAAACCCTCTTCTGGGAGGGATTTGTGCGCGTGTTGGGGCGATTTTACGTTGACGCGGGGCCAGGATATGACTAAATGGTCACATGACCAAACAGTCATATGACTAAATGGTCATACGACCAGGCAGTCACATCACCCTTGAGCCCACAACGCAACGCCCATGGTCAAATCCACCTTTCACAACCTCTCGCCCGCCAAGCGGCAGCGGATCATCGACGCCGCCATCGATGAGTTTGGCGCCCGCTCCTACGGCACCGCCACCGTCGACCGGATCGTGGCGGCCGCCGGAATCTCCAAAGGCAGCCTCTACCAATACTTTGGGGGCAAGGCCGCCCTCTACCGCTGGCTGCTGCTCGAATACATGACCGAGCGCAAAATGGCCGCCATTGAGAGCCACACCGCGCCCCAGGGGCCGCTGGGCGTCTGGGAGACCCTGGAGCAGGCCTTTTTGGCGGGCGTGCGCTTCACGGCGTCCGAACCCAAACTGGCCCGGCTCGGCGCCCGCTTCCTGCGCGACCTGGAGTTGGAGCCAGAGCTCGCCCAGATCGCCCAGGTCCACCGCAAGAACTCACACCAGTGGCTGCTGGACCTGCTTCAAAGGGGACAGGCGCACGGCGAGCTGCGCGCGGGGCTGGATCTGGACACCGTGGCGATCTTGCTGGCCCAGGCGCTGGGCGAAGGCATGCTGGAGGTCCTGGCTGGGCGGTGCGGTGTGGGACTCTCGGAGCTGCTCGATGACCCCTCGGTGACCAACGCGCTGGGTCAGCAAGAGGTCTTGGAGTTGGCGCGCAAGGTGACGGCCATTTTTCGCTTTGGCACTGCCCCCAGGGAGGATGCACCATGATCACCGCCAAGGGCCTGACCTACACCTACCCCGGCGCCCAGGCCCAGACCCTGCACGGGATCGACTTTGAGATCGCCGACGGGGAGATTTTTGGGTTCCTGGGGCCTTCGGGGGCGGGCAAATCCACCACCCAGAAGGTCTTGATCGGGTTGTTGACCGGCTACGGCGGCCAAATCCAGGCCATGGGCCGCGAGTTGTCCTCCTGGGGCCATCAATATTACGAGCATGTGGGGGTCTGCTTTGAGCTGCCCAACCACTACCGTCGCCTGAGCGCGTTGGAGAACCTCCAACACTTTGGGTCCCTCTACCAGGGCGCCACGCGCGACCCGATGGAAGTGCTGGAGCTGGTCAACCTGGGCCAGGACCCCCACAAGCGCGTGTCGGACTTCAGCAAAGGCATGAAAATCCGGCTCAACGTCGCCCGCAGCTTGCTCCACCGCCCCAAGCTGCTCTTTCTGGACGAGCCGACCTCGGGGCTGGACCCGGTCAACGCCCGCAACATCAAGGATCTGGTCCTGAAGCTGCGCCGGGACGAGGGCACCACGGTCTTTGTCACCACCCACGACATGACCGTCGCCGATGAGCTGTGTGACCGCGTCGGCTTCATCACCTCGGGGCACCTGCGCACGCTCGACACCCCCGAGGCGCTCAAGCGCCGCTACGGCCAGCGCAAGGTCCGCGTCCAGTCGGGTCAGGACACCCAGGAGTTTCCCCTCGACGGGCTGGGCCAGAACACCGACTTCCTGGACTATTTGAGCGCCCATCCCATCGACGCCATCCACAGCCAGGAGACGACGCTCGAATCGGTCTTCATCCAGGTCACCGGCCAGGAGTTGAGGCCATGAAGCGGTTGCTGGCAGCGCTCAAAACCGACATCACCCTCCAGGCCCGCAACCAACTCTACGGGATCTCGATCTTCATCAGCGTGTTGACCGCGGGCATGCTGGCCTGGCTGGCGCCCCCCGACCGGCTTGGCGGTGCGGTCCCGATGACCTTGCTCCTCTTTGCCGGCGGCTCCACCATCCTCTACGTGGTGGGGATGATGATTTTGGAGAAGGACGACGGGACGCTCAACGCGCTGTCGGTCTCTCCGCTGCGGCCCTGGGAGTATCTGACCTCCAAGGTGTCCTCCTTGACCGGGATCGCGGTGCTGGAGGGGCTGATCATGACTCTGGGCGCGCTTGGCCTCATGGACGCCCCACAGTGGCCACAGCCGGTGCTCTTTTTGGCGGGTCTGCTTGGCCTGGGGGCGCTCCACGTGCTGGTGGGCATCATCCTGGTGGTGCGCTACGACCGGATCATGGACGCGATCCTGCCCATGAGCCTGGTCGCCGTCGCCCTCCAGCTCCCCGCCTTCCACTTCATCGGCGCAGTCAGCTCACCGTGGCCACTGCTGATCCCCAGCGCGGCCCCCACGATGCTCATCCAAGGGGCGTTTGTGCCGCTTGAGCCCTGGCAGTGGTTCTACAGCGCGGGGCTCACCGCGCTGCTGCTCCCGGCGCTCTTTGTCTGGGCCAACGCAGCCTTCAAGACCCACATCACTCAAAAGGCGGGGTGAGCCCATGAAACCCTGGACGGTCGCTCAAAAAATGCTCCCCAACGACAGCCGCCAGATCCTGCGCGATCCCATGCTGGCGTTGTTGATGTCCATCGCCGTGGGCGTCGGCGTGGCGGCGCGCTTTGCCCTGCCCGCCATTGACCAGGGGCTGGCCGAGGCCGGGGTGATGCCTTCGGAGCCCGGCGGCGCGCGGTTTTCAAGCACGTGGCCGCTGTGGTTTGTCTACCTGACGCTCTGGAACGGGGCGCTGATGCCGGGGACCGTCTTTGCCTTCCTGCTGCTGGACGAAAAGGAGAACGACACGTTGACCGCCATGCGCGTCACGCCGATCCCCTTTGGGGCCTACCTGCGCTACCGCGTCACGCTGCCGACGCTGCTGGGCCTGACCTTTGCCCTGACCGTGGCACCCATCACCGGCATCATGGGCCAGCAAGCCCACTGGTGGCAATTTGTCCTGTTGGCCTTCCCCAGTGCCCTGACCGCCCCGATCGTCACTCTGGCGCTGGCCCTCTTTGCCAACGACAAGGTCCAGGGCTTTGCGCTGACCAAGTTCACGGGCATCGTGGGCATGCTGATGATTGCCTCATGGTTCATCCCGGCGCCCTGGCACTGGCTCACGGGGATTTTTCCGCCGGTGCTGCTGGCCAGAGCCTACTGGATGGTGCTCGAAGGCGACCCGCTTTGGTGGGTGGCAGGGCTGCTGGGCACCGCCGCTCAGATCGCCACCGTGCTGGCTCTGCTTGGCGCCTTCCAAAAACGCGTTTAGATCCCTGATACAAAACCAGCCCCAACACAGCATTTGTGCCCACACAGCGCACCCCACGTCGACTTGGGACCATCCATGGTGTAGACCCTTTTTCAGGGTAATTTCCCTCTGATACCAAAACGCAGACGTCCGACTTACTTTGGGACGGCCCTAACGGCGTCAGCAACCACGGAACTCACTTGCGGTGGCGCTGCCACAGCTTCGCTCGTCCCGAGGCTGCTGCCATCCGTTATTGCTCGCCCCAAAGCAAGCCTTTCGTCTGCATTTTGGTATGACATCAAGCCTGCTTTCACAGAAAACCTTGCCTTGGCATACTCGGGGCTTGCTGTGGCTTACTTGTAGAAGGGAAAAAGTCACTCGCCATGCAGACCGCGGCGCGTGCCATATCAGGACATCCAGACACACGTCGGGGTCTGGGTGGGTCCTGGTTTAAGACGGTGGAGGAGCGTGCATGAAGAAGGTGCTCTTGATCAGCGCGGTGGCCATTTCGGCCACGCTTGGAGGATGTTGCTCCGCGCAACAGGAAGACCCACAACCCTCAGTCAAAAAAGAAACGGCGACGCCAAAGAACACGCCCGAACCCTCGACCCCAGATCCACAGCCTGCAGCACAGCTTCCCACCAAGGAAGACAAAGCCGAGCCCCCCGCTCAGGTCGCCAAAGAACCCGCTGCAGACGCGGTCAAGGAGACCTCCGACGGGGAGAACCCGATCGAAGTCGCCCAGGACCCCAAAGAGGAATCCCCAAAGGCGGCCGAAGACGCCCAGCAAGCCCAACAGGCCAATCAGGGCGAAGAAGCGCCTGCCAAGGAAGCATCGGCTCAAAAAGACCCCAACGCCGCAGACCAGGCTCCAAATCAGCCCCAGGAGGCCGCCGCGCAGCCCGTCAACGAGGCCAGCGCCGGACAAGACCCCGAACCCAACGACGGCGTAGACCCCGATGAAGAGCGCTTTGATGGCCCCAAAGTGGAGGACGTCGAGCCGTTCAAGCCCGGCGAAGAGTACAAAGGGCCACCGTCACAGGCGATTGTGGGGACGTGGCGGATCACGGTCCCCAAAAGCTCGGTCCCACGAGGCCTCCCCGCCGACGAGCGGCGCAAGCTGCGCAACATGGGCGAGGTGACAATGACCTTTGATGGCGAAAAGGCCGTGGTCCGCGCGGGTAAGGATGAAGAGAGCTTTACCTACGAGGTGTCCAACGAGAAGGAGATCAGCATGCGCTTGACCGCCAAACGCGGCGCGCTTGGTGAGTTGATCACGGTCACCTTCTACGACATGGACAACATTATGATCAGCGAACCCCGCTACCCAGGCCCTGCGCGCGGCGCTCGTGTCAAAGAAGACGCCCCCTGAAGCCGCCGCCCCGCATCAAAAAAGCCCCCACAGACCCTCTTGATGGATGCGAGGAAGTGGTCTACTGTATTTTAGAGCAGTAGACGCTTGTCTTGCGATCGTGCTTATTGGGACCGCAGGACGACGCGCCCTGGTGGTGAGGTGACGAGACACCTCTCGTCGCGTTGATGTCGATGTTCGGGGTGTCACAGACACGACCCGAAGGTTTGAGAAAGAGGGAGTGGGCCTTTGCGAAGGCCGCCCAGCAAGAACCCCATGGATGGTTTAGATGGTTAAGACGCTGGATTTTGCCGGGCGGCTCAACCCCGAGCAGTACGCCGCAGTGCGCCACGTCGGTGGTCCGCTGTTGATCCTGGCGGGCGCGGGCAGTGGCAAGACGCGGGTGCTGACCCACCGGATTGCGCACTTGATCCTTGAGGCAGACGTGTCGCCGTCGGCGATCATGGCGATGACCTTCACCAACAAGGCCGCCGCCGAGATGGCCGAGCGCGTGGCGTTGCTGCTTGAGGAGGCCGGGCTGGCGCTCGAACCGGGCCGCGGTCCGTGGTTGGGGACCTTCCACCGCACTTGCGCGCGGCTGCTGCGGATGCACGGGGACAAGATCGGCATCCCGTCGCGCTTTGTGATTTACGACGACGGGGATCAGCGCTCGGCGCTCAAGCGCGCCATCGCCGCCCAGGACGTGGACGTCACCCCAAAGTTCATCTCCCAGTGCAGCGCCTACGTTGATCAGTGCAAAAACCAGGGTCTGACGCCCGATGAGGCCATGGAACAGGCCGTCGGCGGCGAAGCCGAGCAGTTGGCCACCGTCTACGCGGCCTATCAGCGGGTCTTGCGGGCGGCGGACTGCCTGGATTTTGGGGACTTGCTGCTTCAGACGGTGAAGCTGCTCAAGGCCAGCCCCGAAATCCGCGCCAGGCTTCAGCGCCGCTGGCGCTTCACCATGGTCGACGAGTTTCAGGACACCAACGTGGTGCAGTACAAGTTGCTGCAGCAGCTGGTCAACCCCGAGACGCGCAACCTGGCCGTGGTCGGCGACGACGATCAGTCCATTTATGGTTGGCGCGGCGCCACGGTGCGCAACATCCTGGACTTCACCAAGGACCACCCCGACGCTCAGGTGGTCAAGCTGGAGCAAAACTACCGCTCAACCCAGGTGATCCTCGACGCGGCCGGGGCCGTCATTGAGAAGCTCAATGAGCGGACCGACAAGACGCTGTGGACCGAGCAGCAAGGCGGAGAGTTGATCACCGCCTTCACCGCGTCACACCAGCGCGAAGAGGCGGGCTGGGTCGTGCGCCAGCTCCACCGGCTCATCTCCAGCGGTCAGGTCGACAGCCGCCAGTGCGCCGTCTTCTACCGCACCAACGCCCAGGCCAGGATCTTTGAAGAGCAGTTCCGCGCCGCGGGCCTGTCCTATCAGATGGTTGGCGGGGTGAGCTTCTACGACCGCGCCGAGGTCAAGGACATCCTGGCCTACCTCAAGGTCGCCCTCCAGCCCCAGGACACCATCAACCTGCTGAGGATCGTCAACAAACCCACCCGAGGGCTCGGCAAGAAGACCCTTGAGAAGCTCGAAAACCTGATCGTCCTCGATCTTGGCCCCCAGACCCTCTACGAAGCCATGCTCTACGCCATGGAGCACAAGCTCTTTAAAGGCCGGGCGCTCAAAGGGCTGGAGGAGTTTACGGGGTTGCTCGGCGAGCTTCGCCAGCGGCTTGAGGACGGCGAGCCTCCGTCGAGGATCACCGATGAGTTGATCGATCGCGTGGGCTTTTTGGCGCACTTGCAGAAGGCTCACCCGGCCGACGCCGAAGAGCGCAAAGACAACCTCATGGATCTGCTGGCGGCCATGCACCAGTTTGAGGCCGACGAGCCCGGCGCAGGTCTGGAAGCCTTTTTGGAGCGCTCAAGCCTGGTGCGTGAGCCCAGCGAAGAGGATCAGGCCATCGAGGGCAACCCGATTGTGCTGACGCCTGTGACCATGATGACCATCCACGCCTCCAAGGGCCTGGAGTTTGACGCCGTCTTTGTGGTGGGCCTGGAAGAAGGTCTCTTTCCGCTGGTGCGCCCCAACACCACCGACGAGCAGATCGACGAGGAGCGGCGGCTCTTCTATGTGGCGCTGACCCGCGCCCGGCAGCAGCTCTTTTTGACCAACGCGCGTCGTCGCCGCCCGCTGGGCTCTCCCGAAACGCGCGACACCCGACCAAGCCGCTTCCTGGCCGACATCCCACCAGAGTGCTTGAGGATCGCGGCCGAGAGCGTCGAGCGCAAGATCATCTGGCGAGAGCCGGTGCCCACAGAAGCCATGGAGAAGCGCCTGAAGGCTGCGCGCGACGCCTTTGACTTTGCCCAGCCGCTGCCCGAGGAGATGGCCCAGATCATCAAGGATCAGGCCCGCAAAAAGAGGCGCCGTAAAAAGCGCCCGGCCATGCTCCAGGACGACCACTTTGACCAGCGGCCCGACGAGCACGATTACGACCAGGTGCCCACCATCGAGGACGAGGTCGACACCAGCGTCTCCTACTCCTACGCGCTGCCGACCAAAGCCAACAAGCCTCGCAAGTCCGCCGCCCGCAGCGTCCTGCGCAAGTCGCCGCTGCGTCAAAAGGAGCCCGAGCCTCCCGCAGGCAGCGACGGCGACGACACCCTCATCGGGCGCACCGTCACCCACTCAAGCCAGGGCATCGGCGAGATCACCGATGTCTCCGGCCACGGCCCGCGCGCCACGTTGACGGTCCTTTTTGCCAAATCGGGCAAGGAGGTCAAAGTCGTGCGACGGTTTGTAAAAATTTATTGAGCCCGAAGATCGTCAGCGACGACGCATCGTGCGCGCTTTGAAAAAGATATGATTGACACCCGGGGGGGGGCGTTGTTACCTCATGCTCGTATCGCGATCCAATCCGCCAGCGGGCGGGTAAGGAGGGAACAACGATGGGATCACTCTGAACAACACCCGGACCCAGCGCAACCCGGTCGAATTTCGGGGGCGCAACCGCGCCGACGCCAAGCGCAAGGCGCTCAACTTCTGGTACCTCAACCAGAAGCGGCTCGGATTGAACATACGTCAGTTCACCGAGCACTGCCGTCTGCAAAATGACGGCCGCACCATTGTCTTCTATCCAGACAAGGCGCCCTGACTGCTTGCCCCAAAGCAAGCCTTTCATCTGCATTTTGGTATCAGGGCCACGTTTTCCGACCTCAGGCTTCCTTTTTGGAGGCCTCTTTGCGTTTTAGGAACGACTCCACGCGGGCCTCGTGCTCCTTGCT
>CAKZKQ010000667.1 GCA_937123825.1 uncultured Pseudomonadota bacterium | reverse complement strand
GGAGGTCGTCGAGCTCGTCGAAGCTCTGGGCGAACCCATACTCGAGGAGGTGCGATTGGAAGTTGGGCCCAAAGGCTCGAACGACGTAGGGGTGATCCTTGCGTCCTGTGTCGACACCAGCGACGACAGAGGTGGCCCAGTCGGGGACAATTCCGCGGGGGAGGGCGTGGTCTCGGAGCTCCCAGATCTTCGCGTCAGTCACGGTGAGGGCTTGGTCGGCCCCCTGTCCGCCAGCGCCCCAGAAGGGCTCACCGAGCGTCGAGTTGTAGAAGTGCGGCATCTTCTCAAGGCCACCAAGACGGGCCTTGACGAAGCGGGCGGCAATGCTCTGCACACCCTTCCAGCGGGGGTTGGCGCAGAGACCAGAGAGTCGGAAGGCGACAGAGCGAGACTGGGGGTGCTCGTCGGGCACTGTGCGGCCCATTGACATCCAGCCGCCACGCTGGGAGGCGCGCCAGAATTGGGCCTCGGTCATGTCGTTGTCGCAGTGGGGGCAATTGTAGTAAGCGACGGTCTCCATGGTCTCCAGGTCAGTGATGGACAGCCCCACACCCGAGATGGCAAAGAGGTTGCGTCCCACCCGGTACGCACGGCGGATGGTCTTGTCGCCGCCCTGGTCCATCTCTTCGTGGTCCACGCGGGTGATGTGGTCAAAGGGCTGGCTGTTGGACACCTTGTAGAGCTGCAACCCGTTGGAGCGCGTCAGCGTCATCGGCACCGCCAGGATATTGTACTCAGGCATGAAGCGGAAGGCCCGGTGGTCGGTGAGCGCCTCGGAGACCGACGAAGGGCCGCCCACAGACTTTTCACGGATCACGGTCGGGTCGTCTTTGCTGACATCAAAGAGCGAAAGCTTGATGCCCTCATTGCCGTTGAAACCAGCCCGGCCCACGGCCAGCAGGCGGCTGCCCGAAATGGGGTGCAGATAGGTCGAGAAGCCCGGCACCTCAAGCTCGCCGTCGATGGTGGGGCGCGAGGGGTTCTTCAAGTTGATGTTCCACAGCGGGTCGGTCTCCTGGAAGGTCACCAGGTAAGCGCGGTCGCCCACAAAGCGGGCCGCATACATGTCCTCACCCGGCGCGATCCCATCCACCGCACCAATCACCTTCAAATAACTGTCCCGGTCACCCCCCACATTGAAGTTCACCTCGCCCTTGTCCGCGATCTCCAGGGTAAAGACTGCCGAGTGGGCCTCGGGGGTGCCGCGCGCGCCAATCTGGGTGGCCACGCGCAGGATGCCTTCGTGCTCGGAGAGGGCAAACTGGTTCAGGATCCAGCCGTCCACGACGCCGCTGGAGTCGTAGTTGACCTTGCCGTCCACCGAAGAGATGGCAAAGCGGTGCAGGAAGGTCACCTGCGCGTCCCCGCTCGAAGACACCTCTTCATCGCCAAAGTTGAAGTTGTCGTCGGGGCGCTCGCCGCCACGGGTGTGGTTGTTGGACAGCGCGATCACGATGCTGCGCTCGGAGGCGTAGACATGGCCGCCATCGCCCACCACAGTGGTGTTGGTGATGTCCTGCTTGCCGTCGATCATGTCCAACGAGTAGATGGTCAGCGTGCTGTCGCCCGCGCCCGCATCCGAAGAGAAGGTCTGGCGGCAGGAGCAGCGCTTGACGGACTTCTCGGCGATGTTGCCAGCGCGAGCGTAACGCACGTCGTAGTAAGACGGCAGCCAGTTGTCGAGCGAGGCGCGCTCGATGGCGGAGCGACGGCGCGAGAGCCAGTTTTCGTCGCTGCCGGGGGTGTCATTGGGATCAAGGCCGCCGTTGAGTTCAGCGCGCATGGCGATGTAGGCCTTGCCATTGATGCGGCGCGAGGAGAGGTAGTTGCCTTCAAAGAAGACCTCGCGCATCAATTTGGGCTCGGAGCGGTCGGTGATGTCCACCAGGACAGCTTTGAGCAGCTCGGGATCCTGGTCGCGGCTGGGAGCGTCGCTGGCAAAGAGTTCTTTGACGGTGCCAGGGGCCACGCGGGTCATGATCATCGCCCGGTCGCCGTCCACAAACATCTCAAAGGGCCGACCATCGATGCTCAACTGACCGATCAACTTGGCCGACTCGATCTGGAAGTTCTCACCGCCAGCCGGGGTACCCTCCTGGGGCACGGCCTCGACGATGATGAGCTTGCCGTTGTGGACGGCGTAGGCAAAGTGCTCGTCGACCTTCATCAGGTCGGCCTCGTGGATGCCTTCTTCCTGGTTGTTGGTGTCGGTGAAGTTGCTCTTGTCGGCGGACTCAAAGCCGCTGGGTGTGAAGCGACCGCCGGTGACAGCCATGATGGAGCGCAGCTCGGCTTGAGACAGGGCGCGTTGCTTCATGGAGTCTTCGAGGGCTGAGCAACTGGCGGCGCTTTCCATTTCCACGCCTTCCAACAAAGCCTGCTCCAACCCTGGAAAGCAGTTGGCCCCAGCCAACACCACACCCCCCAACATCAACCCACCGATGAACGTCTTGGCGTATCCTGGTTTGGTCATCTCTCTTTCACCTCCCAACAAACTTGAAACCCGATGTGTGTGCTCACAACCCCGGCTGGTATCTTCTGGCTGGCACGGACGCGCGCGGTGGCAGATTATTCACGCCCGTCCAGAAAAAATAATTCAAACCAGCGACGCCGGCCCCTACGGGCCGGCGAAAAATACAGGGCGCTCACCACCACAGCCCCCACCTCTCCTTGCTTGCATCATTCCCAATGAAGCCTGGATGTGATCAGCACTTCTGCTACCCTGTTCATCCAGATCTCTGGGCGTTCATCACGGTGAAGCAACTGACAAGAGACCTTTGGCACCGTGGCCATCCTGCTTGCGCGGACCCAGACCGAGACCCATGACTTCACAACGCCGCCATTCACACCGCAACCCCAGTGACCACCATCAAACCCGTCACCAAGGGCATCGAATCGCTGGCATGGTTTGTGGTCATCCATGGCCCCAAACAATGAGGGGCCGCAAGGAGACAATGGCGATGGGTTTGAGGTTGTGGATGATGGTGTGCGGAGCGTGGTGTGTGTTCCTTGGCGTGGGAACGTCAGCACAGGCACAAGGCCGGATCATGGTGACGGTGAGTTCGGGTGACTGGAATGACGACATCTGGAGGTCGAGCGCAGACCCAGAAGATACAAGACCACCGACCGCTGAAGATTCGGCGTTCATCAGCCTTGGGCACGACGTCACATTTTCAGGGCAGGCCACAGGCCGGATGGCCGAAGAGATCGGCATTTATGGGCGCTTGAGCTTGCCAACGCCAGAAGAAGGAGAGCCTGGCAGCACGCTGTGGGCGCGCCGGATTGTGGTGCGCGGCGGGACGTTGAATGCCCATGGAGCGCACACCATCATCCTGGAAGGGGACAACGCCTCGGTGTTGGTCCTCAATGAAGGGGCCAGGGCTGACCTGGTGGGTGTGGAGGTGCTGGAGCGGGGTCAGGTTGAAGCTCTGGAAGCGGGCGCGGGTCCCGAGCGGCTCCGGGTGAAAATCGGCGCCCAGAGCTGGCCGCAGGATGTGCTGGTGGGCGCCAGGGTAAAGCTCCTTGATGGTCTGGCGCGGCTGCGCAGCTTTGAGGTCGTTGCCAACGAGGGCCAGTGGCTGGAGGTCGCGCTGGACAGCCGAGGTGCTCAGCCGCAGGGCGAGCCTTTTGAGGCGACCCCGGAGGGTGACGCGCGGCATGTGTTGGTGGCCCCGTCGGATTTGATTGAGGTGGAGCCGCTGGGATACGGCGGACGCAAGCTGGTGGGCCGCTGGCTGGAGCGGTTGGACGACGGCGCGCTCTTTTTTGCCACCGGAGCGCACGACGGGGAGGGGGACGAGCCCGACAGAGTCGTGGTCTGGCCGCCGCTGCAACGCGCTGGGACACAGCGCTTTGCCTGGACCCACGGCATCACCGCCGGTGACGCGGTGCGCATCAGCATGCCGCTGCGCATCACCCTTCCCCCCGAACACCGCCTGCCCGTCTACAGCCCCGAGCGCCGTTTGACGGTGTTGAGCACGGACCAGACCCGGTTGACCCTCTCGGACGTGGATGTCCGCTATGGGAGCGTGCGCTCGACGGGGGTAGACAACATGGAGGAGGGTGAGTTCATCCATCTTCGCGAGGTCGAGATCGCTTATGACAATGGAGACTGTCATCTGGCGCTGCGCGAGATGGGAAACGTGGTGTTGGAGGGGTTGCATGTGCGCGACGTTCACCCGGGCAACGATCTGGTGGACAACGGCGGGTTGTGGACCGCGGACCAGCAGCGCGGCCACGGGATTTGTTATTATGGGCAGAACGTGGTCATCCGCGACAACCTCGTCAGCGGCTTGAACGACGACATGATCTACGTCGCCGCCAGCCAAAACATCCTCATTGAGGGCAACCTGGCACTCAACAACGGCATCTTCAACGGCAACAGCCACGAGAACATCACCCTCTTTGACGTCAGCGGTGAGATCACCGTTCGGGGCAATGTGGCCATGGGGTCCAACCTCTCGGTGCGGGTCGACACGCGCGCCCCTGACGCCAACATCCTCATTGAGGACAACATCCTGGCCCAGGATCAAACCGACGCCATCGCCAGCGACCACAGCCAGGTGGATGGTGACGCGCGGCCCATCGTGTGGCGCAACAACGTCTTTCTCAACGGCAACCTGCGACGGATGCTCTTTGACGGCCGCTCAAGCCCAGCGCGCCTGGAGCACAACCTCTTTTTCGACATCACCCTCTTCAATGTCCCCTCCATGACGGGCAACATTGTCCTCGGCAGCGGGGTGCGCCCCGGCGCGCTGCTCATCAACCCCGGGCAGGTTCACAGCAACATCATCTCGGCCCCCTCCACCCCACACGCCAGCGCTCTGGTCCTCATCGTGGACGGTTACGCACACCCTCCCGAACTGACCCAGAACACCCTGGATGCAGGCATTGGCGACGCCATCCACCTCGAAACCATCGTCGGGGCCTTTGAGCGCAACATCTTCATGTCGCGCCTGGCCTTTGTCTCGGCCGAAAACGTCGCCGCAGACCAGCAAGCCCCTCCCATTGAAGACAACCTCTCCACCGGCCCCTTCAAGTCCTCCCGGGCCTGGCTCCCCATCCCCGAGAGCAACACCGTGGCCGACGAGATTCCCTGGGTCAACGCCGACTTCTACATCCAGGACGACGGCTCCCCCGGTTTCCAGGGCCCAGACCAGCTCATGGGCTACATTCAGGCAGGCCTCGACGCCCCCCAGCGGCTGCCGCTGCCACTGGCCAAACTCCCCGCTCGCCTCAGCAGCCACTGCAGCCTGACCGAAGGGGGCTGTGAGACCCCTCCCGCCCAGGATCCAGAGCCCATATTGCCAGACCCCATCTCCCCAGACCGCCCCTCGACCCCAGGGCGCCCTGTCGTCGACACCCCCGACCTCGCAAACACCCCTTCGGGCTGCTCGGTCGCTCGATCAGTCCTCCCAAACCACAGGCCAACCCCACTCTGGCCTGCCTTTGTGGCGCTGGGTTCGTTGCTGATTGCTCGCCGTCGCCTGGGGTAGACACTGAACTGCGTCGAGAGCCTTCGAACGCCATCCATGGCTTTGGTAGAGGTGTCAGACACGTCGACCAAACCACATTTCCTGACCACTTCGCGCGGCGCTTGACGGATGGTGGAGGTGTCAGACACGTCGTCCAAACCGCCAATCATTTGCGAAAAATCGGGGTTGTGGGCGGCTTGGTAGAGGTGTCAGAGACCTCTACCAAGCCCCTGACCACCGCCACCCACTCTTCCAAACCACCACAAACCGCCTTGATCCCTCACAGATCGCGTGGTTCAATGGCACCACTGTTTCAGACTCCGGACCCCATGTAAGGATAAGCGTGAACCCATGAAACGATGGACCCTGTGTTTGATCTTGTGCCTGATGGCCTGGTCGGCCCCGGCGGCGGCAGACGTTGCTTTTGGTGATGGCTGCGAAGAAGGCGAACTGAACGAAGGCGACGACTGCGTGGATGAGGGCGGTGCCCCCGGCAAGTGCGTCAACAATAACTGCGAGCCCAACGCAGCCGATGGTGACGACAACAACGACACCAACGATGACGACACCAACAACGACGGCGGTGACAGTGACGACGCCGACAATGACACCGCAGACACCGGCGACGACTCACCGGCCAAGACCGACTCTGATGACGAAGACAGCTGCAGCAGCGTCTCTGGTGGGACCGCGTTGCCCATCGGCAGCGTCTTGCTGGGCCTCTTCTTGATGGCCGGTGTCATGCGCCGTCGGCAATAAAGGCTCGCCCCCCACATCCGGGCGCTGCTCAAGAGCGCTCCGGGCGTCACCACAGGCCACCGAGCGCCTCAAAAACCTGGTTCAGTGGCCCAAAAGCCACCACCGCCACGCCCTGACCGCCAGCAACCCCACCGCAAACGACGCCCCATTGGCCAGCAGCGACACACCCAACGCCCAGCGCCACCCCAGGCGCAGCCCCACGGCGTAAACCACCGCCTCCACAGACACGGCGAAACTCTCCAGGAACGCCAACCTGGGCGTGCTCGACACCAAAGGGTTCAGCCCCACAGTGTTGGCCCACCACACCACGGGGTGCGTCAACAACGTCCCCGCCGCTGCCACACTCGCCACGCGCGGCCAGGAAAACGCCCCACTGCCAGCGCTCACAATGGCCTCAGGCTGCGATGACGCGCTGCCCTCGCACGGAGCATTGGCGCGACGACTGGCCCAGACACGCACCAGGGCCACGGCCACAGGCACCTCCACCGCCAGACTCAAACCCATCGCCGCCCACTGCACAGCGCTCCCCATCCCTCCTCCCATTGCCCAACACCAAAGGACACTTTGCCCACGCATCGTGGCGCTCAGCACCCCAATAGACAAACTTTTTAAAACACCAGACAGAAAAGCCTTGACTTAATCTCCAAACCAGCTATCTTCACCGCCCGTTGACGACACAAAATGTGTGTCTGAAACAGCATCAGGGGCTGTAGCTCAGCTGGGAGAGCGCTAGAATCGCACTCTAGAGGTCAGGGGTTCGATCCCCCTCAGCTCCATACAATGTTGCTTAGATATATGTGCGAATTAAATGCTGTTTGAATGTTAGAAAAACCCGCCCTTTCAGGCGGGTTTTTTGTTTCTTGCCCCACCCCACACACTCACATCTTCACTGATGCACCATTGACGGCCTTTTTTGGCTTGGCTAACCTATTTTTGGTGTCCGTTTACCCACACTTCATGGCTGAGCCCGCACAAATCATCACGCGTTGACACAGACTGTCATGGCGTGGGCTGCGTGCTTTGGCATCCGACGGTGCGCTGCGCACCATTCCAGCGGAGGCCCACGATGACACGGTTTGGATGGCGTTTTTCTGCTTTCGTCCTCCTGGTGACCGCCTTTGCGGCCTGCTCCAACGGCATCCCCAGCGAACCCGCACCAGAAGACTGTGCCCCCGGCGCGCGGTGCGTTCAGGAGGATCCGGACCCCGCAGATGCTTCGCAGGCCCCCCCTGATGACGCCTCCCAGCCTCCAGGGCGCGGGGATGTTGTGGGAGAGCGCGACGCGTCAAGTCAGGACAGCCAGGATGAAGACATCCCCAGCCTGGACGATGTTGAAGGCGAGCCAGAAGACGCCGCGCCAGATGATGTGCAAGAGGATGCCGCGCCGCCCGAGCCCGACGCGACCGAACCCGACACAGCAGAACCCGACGCCGATGAGCCGGACGAGCCCACTTTGAGGGCGCAAATCACCTCGCCGGCCCCCAGCACCAACTATGAAGTGCCCGAGGCCGTGGTGCTCAGCGCCACGGTGCAGGACCTTGAATTTGCACCCGCCGACCTGAGCGTGCGCTGGATTTCGGACAACGACGGGGTCTTGTGGGAAGGGTCGCCAGACGCCAACGGGGTCGCCGAGACCACCATCACCACCCTGAGCCCCAATGGACACCGCATCACGCTGGAGGCCCGCAACCCCGATGGAGACGTGGTCTACGACACCGTCAACATCCTGGTGTGCCAGTGGAGTGAGGTGGAGGGCTTTAACGACAACGTCCTCGACAGCGGCTGGGAGACCTTTGGAGACGCGTCCTGGGATCCAGGCGGCTGGCTGGAAATGACAGGCAACTTGATGGGCCGCAAAGGCGCCATCTTCAACGTGCAAGACATTGTGGCGCCGGGCGACGTGGCGCTGCGCTTCAAAATCTGGACCGGCGGCGGCACGGGCGCCGATGGCTTTGCCATCAGCATCTTTGATGTCCCCAGCGCCCAGGACCTGCGCGACCTGGTCAACAGCGCAGGCTCGGGCGGCGCCCTGGGTTACGGCGTGGGCGGCAACTGGGGCAACTGGCAAGGCGACGCCTTCCACATCGAGTTCGACACCTGGTACAACCAACTCAACAACACCGAACGGCACACCGACCCCACACGCGAAAACCACATCGGCGTCATGCTCAACGGCGACCCAGGCACCCACCACCTCTGGGCCGAGATCCCCACCATCGAAGACCAACAGTGGCACGACATCGAAGTCCGCATCCAAGGCGCCACCGTCACCATCGAGCTGGACGGCACCACGATCATCAACGGCGAAATTGAAGGGCTGACCTTCAAGGGCGGGTATTTGGGCTTTTCAGGAACGACCGGCTTCTACACCAACTTCCACCGCTTCGATGATCTGCAAACCCTCCAATCCTGCGGCGCGCGCTGAGGCAGCCAGCGGGGCCATCTCTGCTCGCGGAGCGCACTGCAACGGTGCGCTGAGGCAGCCAGCGGGGCCATCTGCTCGCGGAGCGCACTGCGACGGTGCGCTGCACCAGTCTTGTACACTCCCCTTCACACCTGACCCCGCTGACTGCCTCAGCGCTTGTGGCGGTAAGCAATGGCACCTCTCGATGATGAACCACAGGCCGCCAAGCCACCTAAGGCCCACACAAACCCAAACACTTCAAAAAGAAAAAGAGAGAAGATGCCTGGGTTTGGGGCGAGCAATAACGGATGGCAGGGGCCTCGGGACGAGCGAAGCCATAGCAGCGCTATTGCGAGTGAGTTCCGTGGTTCCTGGCGCCGTTAGGGCCGTCCCAAACGGTTGAAGCGCAGGTCCAGGGTCAGAGGGTATTCGGGCAGGATGCGGGACGAGTGGGTGGTTGAGGGGCCGGGTGAGTGGCC
>CAKZKQ010000666.1 GCA_937123825.1 uncultured Pseudomonadota bacterium | reverse complement strand
GGCCCCCGTGCGGCGCATGGTGCCCTACGATCCGGGCATCCCCGGGATCTTCATCAGCAACTCCACCCAGGTCTACCCCGATCTGGTCAACTGCGAGGCCATGGCCGCCAACGTCCACCGGGCGCTGAGCTTCATCCACGCAGAGCTGACCCCCGCGCAGAACGTGGGCGCCACCAGCCTCTCAAGAAAGTCGGCGGATTGAGCAAGGCAGAAGGCGCTTCTGGACACAATCGGCGCCAGGATCTAATCTCGCACCGCTCAACAGAGCCGCTGACCATGGAAGGGACGCGGCTCCAAGGCCAGACGCAGACGGGAGTGGACGCATAAAATCAAGCCTCCGCGGGTTGGAAGACCCACAGTGAGGCCGCCCGACACAAACGCATCGCCCGACACCTCTGGCACACTGCCTCCGGCATCAACCCCAGGCACAACCGCTCGGGCGCCACCCCAAAGGCGACCAAGACACGGCCACAACGCAGGCTCCAGCCATGCGCAATGATCAGATAAGAACACTGCTGCGCTTCCTCATATGGGGAGGCTTTTTGTCGCTCCTGCTGCTGCGCTACTTCGACGTCAACCCCATCACCATCGAAGACGCACCCCGCGAAGCCATCCCCACCGAGCCGCCCCAGCGCACCACCGGTGAGGTGCTCATCGTGGTCGACACCCGCGCCATCGCGGAGTCGGCCCGCAAGGGGTCTTTTCGGCAGACCGACTGGTCCTTTGCCTGGATCAACACCATCGAACAAGAGGTCGGCCCATGCTCATTGCTGGAGGCCGACCGGCTGCGGACCACGGATCTGACACCCTACCGCTTCATCGTCCTGACCCAATCGGTGGCCAGCACCGGCACGGACAGCGACACCGCCACCATGCTCAAGTCCTACGTCCACAACGGCGGCGTGTTGATCCTTGAGCGCCCTGGCGGCGCCCTGCGAGAGGCCTTCGCCGCCGATGGGCGCGGCGGCCAGCGCAACCCCAAGATCCTCAGCCACGTCAAAGACCTGCCCACCCCCTACGACGCCTACCTCAAGTCCATGCCCCTCAACACCAGCTACATCGGCTCCTCTGGCCCGGCTCCAGGGGCGGTCACGTGGCTGGCCATGGACGGCGTGCCGGTGGTCTACACCCGCGAGATGTCCCGTGGGCTGGCGGTGGTCATTGAGTTTGACCTGGGTCGCCAACTGGTCAGCCTCCAACAAGGCCGCCCCCGAGACGACTTCTCCGTCGTCAACCGCTACCCCGACATGCTCATGCCCGCGCTGGAGTCCAACGACCTGGTCACCGACGAGCGCATGCTGACCAGCGAGGTCCCCTACGCCGACCTGCTGGAAAAATACCTCATGCTCAAGGTCATCGGCCACGCGCGCCCCGCCATCGGCCTGTGGGGCTTTAAAGACGCCCACCAGGGCGCGCTCTTGATGACCCATGATGAAGAGATGATGGGCGACAAGTCCACCTGGATGGCCAAGTGGGAGAAGGAAAACGGCTGGACCTCAACCTACTTTGTCATCCCCAACGAAGAGTTCACCGCGAAGGGGGCCAAAGATCTGCGCCAGTCCGGCGTCGATGTCCAACTCCACTGGAACCGCCCCTACAAGGACGGCGGCCTCTATGACCCGGTGGGGGTGTGGAAGATCAACCCCTTCCAGCGCGCCCGCAACCTCCACGACCAATACAAAGAACTCTCGGCCCTACTGCCCGGAGAGCGCCCCCTCATCGCCAACCGCAACCATTACCTCCTGTGGGGAGAGACCTACACGGGTGTCTTTCGAGAGCTTGCGGCGGTGGGGATCTCCATCGACACGACCTACGGACCAGACAAAGGCGCGCGCGGCTACCTCTTTGGCACCGGGCTGCCCTTCTGGGCCATCGACCAGAACGGGCTGCCGCTGCCAGTCATCGAGCACCCCATGCTGACGGCCGAGACGCTCGGCGGCGTCGATGCCAAGTTCATGTACCGCCTGATGCGCGACAGCCACGACACCTGGCACCAGGCCATCAACGTCCTCTACCACCCCAACGCCTACCAGTGGATGCCCTCGGTGGAACTCTTTGACCTGTGGCTGGCCACCTACGACCTGGCCAAGGACCACGATCACTGGATCACCACCACCACCACCTTCCACCGCTTCTGGAAAGAGCGCCGCACCGCCACCGTCAACACCCGCATGCGCGTTGGCAAAGGGCTCAGTTCCCCGCGCGACGGCAAAAAAGATGAGCTGCTGGCCAAGGACAAGTTTGATCCCAACCCCATCACCATCAACGTCGAAGTGAAGATCGACGGCAAGGGACACCACATCAGCGCGCCGCTGTGGATCAAAGGCCGCAAGCTGCGCGAAGTGCGCGACGGCGATGGCCAGAGCACCACTGGACGCTCCCGAGGCTGGCGCCACAGCAGGGTCTTTGACCTGCCGCTGGCCCTCATCCCTGTCGATAAAGGCTTCAACACCCTGACCTTGAGCTACCGCTGAACCATGTCCACCAGACGCCAGACACTGCGCGAATCGCTCAAAAAAGACGCCATCGCCCTGGGCATATGCTTGGCGCTGGGGCTGGCCTATATGGCCCACAACAGCCCCCTTGAGGTCTCTCTGGGCGACCCCACCGCTTCGGGCACCGCGCCCCCAAGCCCCACGCACCCCTGCGACACCCTCCTGGTGACGGTCGATCCGCCGCTGCCTGAAGAAGAGGTCCCCACCACTTTCAGCACGCTGGACATGGGTTGGGGCTGGTACAGCATCCTCAGCCAGGAGGTGGGCTGCTTCAAGCACACGGCGCTGTCCGACATCAGCAGCACCACCTTCAGCACCATGCGCCTGGTGGTCGTGCCTGCCAGCGCCGCCCGCGCCATGCGCTCAGAGCACATCGACAGCCTGCGGCGCTGGATGGAGCAAGGCGGCCTGCTGCTGGTCGAACAACCCGACCCTCGCTGGAACAGCGCCACCGGCGTGCCCATCAGCGCCGCACCGCACCGCATCACCCGACGCATCACCGCCGCCAGCGGCTCCACGCTGCGCGGCGCGCTGCGCGACGCGCTGGTGGCCAGCCCGCTGACGACCACCATGGTCACCGCCGAGTTGAGCACCGACGCCAAAGGGCGCATGCCCCAAAACGTCCTCATGGAGGTCGACGGGCGACCGGCCTTTGTCCACGCCTCACGCGGAGACGGCCACGCCTACGTCCTGACCATCGACATGGCCCGCGCCGTCATGACCCTCCAGCAGGGCCGTCCACTGGATGACTTCTCGCTGCCAGCGACCGAAGAAGAGTACATTCCCGGCGACATGACCCAACCCTGGGTCATGGTGGCCGACAAGAAGATGCTCAACAACGACGTCCCCTACGCCGACCTGCTTGAGCGCATGGTCATCGAACCCACCGCCAGCCACATCCCGCTGCCGCGTTGGTGGTACTTCCCCGACAAATACGCCGGGGTCTTCATCATGAGCCACGACGAAGAGGCCTTTGGCGACAAATCCCTCTTCATGACCGACTGGGAGGACGCCCACGGACACGTCTCAAGCAACTTCATCATCCCCGACTCGATGAGCCCCGAAGGGCTGCGCAAGATGATCGACCAGGGCCACGACGTCCAGGTCCACTGGAACCGGGGCTTCTACGACGTCATGCAGACCCGGCCCTTTGGCCTGCCCTTCTGGGCCCCCATCGCCCTGGAAATGGACATGGAAGCCCAGCGCATGGCCATCGAAGAACACCTCGATGACCGCGCCGTGACGCTCAACCGCGTCCACGGGTTGGTCTGGGATCAGGACTGGTCGCTGTCGTTCCAGAAAATGGCCGCCGCCCGAATCGCCGCCGACTCCACCTACGGCCCCACCGGCCCAAAACAGTTCGGCTACCTCTTTGGCACCGGGCGCCCCTTCTACCCGCTCGATCACCAGGGCCAGCTTCTGCCCGTGCAGGAGATCCCCTTTGTGATGCAGGACGACGAAAACCTGGATCTGAAGCGCCTGCGGCGCTTGCTGACGCGCTCGGCAGGTGGGCACCACCAGATCATCATGCCCATCTTCCACACCAACACCATGGCCAACCGGCCCAACGTGGAAGTCTTTGACGCCTGGCGCAAGCTCTTTGCCCTGGCCAAGCGCAACGAACACTGGGTGACGACCATGCGCGACTTCCTGCTCTTTGAAGAGGCCCGACGCACCTCATCGATGCGCAGCCGCTTCATCAAGAGCGAGCAGCGCCTGGAGATCAACGTCGAGATCCAACCCCCCCGCATCACCATGCTGCCCCCGCTGCCAGGCCAAAAACCCACCCCCACGCCGCTGCCCTCTGTGGCCTTCCCACAGAAATACAAGGGCAACAACGTTGAGGAGGTCAGCATCGACGGCGCCAAAGTCAAAACGCGCTTCCTGGGCCGCTCTGGCGACGGCTTCTACCACGTCCTGAAGGTCCCAGCCGGCAAGCACAACATCCACGTCATCTACGCCGGACGCGTCATCGAAGCCATCACCCCCGAAGAATAAACCGGGACTGACGCACCCATGCCCGCGGCAAGCAGGCCGTTTTATGGGGGGTAGAAGGTGTGTTGGGGCGATGCTTGAAATGCTCAGGAGACCGTCTTGACGGCCCAGTCACGCACCAGATTGAAGAGCGCGTCATCGCTCTCGACGGCCTTGAGTGCGTCCAACGTGGCGGGCGCCTTGGGGAAGGCGTAGGACTTGGCCAGGGCTTTGAGTTGGTCGGCCCCCTCAAACGGCACCAGCGTCATGGCGCCGGTGGGCTTGCGCATGTGCAGGCGCACTTCCCACTGGTTGGAGGTCGGCACCGGCGCGATGTAGCGGTGCCAGACGTTGCGCGCGCCGTGCTGCTTGCGGCGCACCCAGATGCGGACGATCTTCTCGGGCTGCTTTTTGTCTTCGCCGATGAGCTTGAAGCCCAGATCTCCTGGGGTTTCGGGCGCGCTGGACTGAAGTTGCAGGCGATTGACTTCCACGGCCTCAAACTGGCTCATTGACGACCTCTTGTTGTGCAAAACAATGCTTTGGGGGCAAACAGGCTCTTTGGGCTTGCCTCAAGGGCCCATCAACGCAGCGCCCTTGTCTTGGACAGTGTGATCTGCGTCCATGCCCTCCAATTCGGTCTATAACCCACCCCACAGGCTCTTTCAAGACCCCACCCGGGCGCCAATCTGTGTTATACCAAATTCCAGCAATCCGCCTGACTTTGTGACGGCCCCAACGGCGTCAGCAACCACGTGACTGACTCGCGGTGGCGCAGCCACAGCTTCGCTCGCCCCGAGGCCCCTGCCATCCGTTATTGCTCGCCACAAACCAAGCCGCATTTCTGGGCTTTGGTATCGTACAACCCCACAACTCAGAACCAGACGCCTTTGCCACAACCGGCCACCCATCGCATCAGGCCCTCGTGCCAGACGTCTGGCGCCAGACCCACGACACCATGAACAACAAGACCCCAACGCTCACATACACCACAGCGCTGCCCTTTTTGGTGGCCGCGCTCTGGCTGGGGCTCCCCCTCCAGGCCCACGCCAGCCCGTTTGAGCTCTTTGGCGCCGGTGCCCGCAGCAGCGGCATGTCGGGCGCAGGGGGCGCAGACACCCGCGACCCTTCAGCCACATGGTCCAACCCCGCCCTGCTGACCGACCCCGATCAATCCAGGCTCACCCTGGGCTTCCAAGCCGTCATCCCGGACCTCTTCATCGACCGGGCGCCGTCTTCGACCACCGACGCCAATGGCGGACGCAACAACCTGCTGCCCAGCACCAGCGCAGGCATCACCGTCGGCGGCTCGTGGCGCCTGGAAACCGACTCTCTGCCCACAGTGGCCTTCGGGGCGCTCCTCTACGTGCCGCTGGCAGGCACCACGCGCCTTGAAGCCGTGGATCCAGCCACACCGCACTTTGTCCTTTACCAGTCACTGACGGATCGGCTCAGCGTCAACGCCGCTGCGGCCATCGAACTGTGGCCGCAGCGGTTGAGCATGGCCGTGGGCTTTTCGGGGCTGGTCGGGGTCAGCGGACAGTCGGATGCGTTGCTCGACACCGAGCGACGCAAGGTCCTGCGGCGCAACTTCGACGCCGACGTCGAAGCCCAGGTCGCCCCCATCGCCGCCCGCTCATGGCGCCCCCACAGACGCTTGACGATCGGAGTGACCTATCGGGGCTCGCTGGCCGTTCCCTACCAACTGCCCATCGAGTTTGTCTTTGTCGATGGGGGGCGACTGGACTTCTTCATTGAAGGCACTTCGCTCTACACCCCTGACCAGTTCAACCTGGCGGCGGCCTGGCGCGGGCCTCTGTGGTCGCTGATGATTGAGGCCACCTGGGCACGCTGGAGCCAGGCCCCTTCACCGGCGGCCGATGTGGTCACCTTTTTGGACAACTCGGGCCTCAACCCAGACTCCGACGAGGTCCAACGGCTGCTGGAGTTTGAATCCATCCCCATCAGCGCCGGCTTTGTCGACACCATCACCCCCAAAATCGGTGTGGAACGCATGTTGGGACCCCATTGGACCGTGAGGGGCGGCTACAGCCTACGCCCCACACCCGTCCCCAACCAGGTCGGATACAGCAACTTCCTTGATCATCACGCCCATCAACTGAGCCTGGGGGCCACATGGCGAGGGGGACGAAAGCTGGGCATTGGACCCGTCAGCGCCTTTGTCCAGTGCACCTTGTTGCAGACTCGCCATACCAACAAAGACCCAGAGCGCGACGTCCTGGGCATCGGTGACCATGACTCTGGCGGCGTCATCTGGAACCAGGGCCTGGAAGTGGCCTGGTGACCTCTGGGGGCGCTAAGAGGCGCTCTTATGGGCTTAAAGCTGTGTTGTTAAGATTGCATGGCACCATGGGGAGTGTTAGGTTGGACGTGGCCATTGGTACCATATAGTTGATAGAGCTGAGCATCCGAATCGGTGACCCAGGAACGCCCATCGTTGACGGCCAAAGCAAACGAACCCCAGCCCGGACAGGTTCTGGCCTCGAAGTACGAGTTGAGCCAGGTCATCGGGCGCGGCGGCTTCGGCATCGTCTATGACGCCATCCATTTGGGGATTGGCCGCCAGATTGCGCTCAAGGTCCTCCTGCCAGAGTGGGCACACCAGGACCAGGAGCTGGCCATCCGCTTCCGGCGAGAAGCCGTCCTGGCCTCACAGCTGCGCCACCCCAACACCATCACCCTCTACGACTACGGCCAGACCGACAGCGGCATCCTCTTTATGGCCATGGAGTACGTCGATGGGCGCACCCTGTCGACGATCCTGCGCGATGAAGCCCCCATCGATCCCGGCCGCGTGGTCCACATCCTGCGCCAGATCCTGGCCTCCCTTCAGGAAGCCCACGAGCGCGGCATCATCCACCGCGACCTCAAACCGGGCAACATCATGCTCACCAGCCATCGGGGCGACCATGAGTTCGTCAAGGTGCTGGATTTTGGCATCGCCAAGGCCATCAGCGCCGACCTGCTCACCGGAGACAACGTCAGCCAAACCTTGACCCAGGCCGGGCAGTTCTGCGGCACACCCCGCTACATGGCCCCCGAGCAGTTCCGCAACGGCAAGATCACCCCTTCGAGCGACCTCTACTCCCTGGGACTGATCAGCTACGAATTGCTGACCGGACAGCCCGCCATCGTCGGCGACACCATGGTCGACCTCATCGTCGCTCAAGTCGCTGGACCCAGCCTCAAGCTCCCACCTGAGCTGGAGCTTCCCCAAGGACTGCGCGCCACACTTGAGCGCGTGCTCCTGAAGGACTCCGCCGAGCGCTTCCAGAGCGCCGCCCAACTCCTGACCGCCCTTGAAGCCTGGGACAAAACCGAGGCCCTCTTCAACGACGACGATCTCTTCCCCACCACCTTTGATGGCAACGACTCTCAGGACCAGACCATCGATCTGGAGCCGTCCAACGCCCTGGCCGCCATGATCGCCCAGGTACGATCCACCCCCGCCCCCCCCGCGCCTTCCACCGTCCCCGTCCCCTCGGGCATCATGCCCCAGCCCGACTTTATGGATGACAACGGCACCCGCGTGGATCCCGAACGCATCGCGGGGCTGGGCACCTCTGGGGCCAACCGAACACCCTTTCTGCAATCCGCGCTGGCCTTTGATGAACTCGGCGGCGATACCGGTGAACTTCTCCAGGACGAACTCATCGAAGACGATGACATCAACACTGAAGAAGTCCCCGTTCAACAGGACCTCGACGACACCACCACCGAGATGAGCCGCAAGGCCGTTGAAGACGAAGCCTCCATGGCACAAACCATCGACGTCTCTCGCCAGCGCGTCTTTGATGAAGCTGCCGCCATCATCAGCCCCTCGCCCCCACCCTCGCGCCTGTCGGGACTGGCACCACCGCCCCAACACCCATCACCACACGCCCAACTGCCCGGCATCAACTTCCCCCCAGGTATGCCGGAGGACGCCGACGCCACCGTTGATATGCCCGCGCATGCGTTTCACCACGCACACGCACAAGACATGGCCCAGCGCGCCAGAATCTCGGATCAGGCCCGCGAAGCCGCACGCAACAGCGGCGAAAACCGTGCCTTGGACACACAGCGCGTCAAAAGCCCTCAGAGCCCCGCCAAGGCCTCCAAAGGCTGGGGGCTGCGCATCGCCTCCATCGTGGCGCTCGTGCTGGTATTTGGGCTCTGCGCCGTTCTGGTGGTCAAAGGCACCAGCTACGCCTGGAACAACGGCCTGGCCGAAATGATGGGACGACAAAGCTCAACTGAGCCCGTCACCAACCTCGGCGCTCCTCCCAACACCCCCACCATCGCGCTCAACGAAAAGGCCAGCGATCCCATCACGATCTCTGTCTTGAGCGAACCCCCAGGGGCCAGCGTCTTCGTCGATGACAAGTTCATCGCCAAAGCCCCCATCAACCTCTCCAACAACAAAGGCAGCGCCGTCCGCCTCCAAATAAAACTCGAAGACCACATCGGCTACGCCACCGAACTCAAATTCCGCAAAAACCGCTCCCTTTCCATCAAACTCACACCCGCGCGATAAGCGCGGGGCGCGCTCATCGCAGTTCGCTTGCTGCGCTGCGCTTTTGGTTCGCGGCGCCGGCGCTTCGCTTGGCTTGCTTGTGGTTCGCCTGCTGCGCAGGCTTTTGGTGCGGTCGC
>CAKZKQ010000665.1 GCA_937123825.1 uncultured Pseudomonadota bacterium | reverse complement strand
TGGCCCCCATCCCGCAACGACTGCGGCGACTCGGGATGGGGGCCAGCCCCCAAACCCCCGCCGGGTGCGCGCACCCGGACCCGCGGTGTTTTCAGGCGTTGTCGTCCAGTTCCTGAGCCGAGGTCCAGTAGGCGACGTCGCCGCCCCAGACCACCCCTGCCACGGGGCGCCGTCCGGGGAAGTAGGGGATCTCCCAGTAGTCTTCCACGTCCAAAATGGTCAGGTCGGCGCGTTTGCCCTTGGCCAGCACGCCGCGATCATCGAGCCTCAGCGCCCTGGCGGCGTTGCGGGTGATGGCCAGCAGCGCCTCGGCGGGCGTCATGCCGTAGTGCGTGCAGGCCAGCGTCATGATCAGCCCCAGGTCCTGGGTCATGCCCGTGCCGGGGTTGAAGTCGGTGGAGAGCGCCACATCGACCCCGGCGGCGATCAGATCGCGGGCGGGGGCGTGCTGGGGCAGCTTCAAGAAGAGGTTGACCATGGGCAAGAGCACGGCCACGACGTTGGCTTTGGCCATGGCCGCGATGGCCTCGGGGCTGACATATTCGAGGTGGTCGGCGCTGGCGGCGCCCACGGCGGCGGCGACCTCTGCGGCGCCCGCGTGGGAGAGTTCGTCGGCGTGGATCCTGGGGATGAGGCCGTGGTCGATGCCCGCGCGCAGGATGGCCTCGGCCTCGGCGGCGGTGAAGGCGCCCGTGTCACAGAAGACGTCACAGTAGCGGGCCAGGCCGCGCTCGGCCACCTTGGGGATCATCTCCTGGATGACCATCTGGACGTAGTCATCGCGGCGGTCGGCGTATTTGCGCGGCACGACGTGGGCGCCCAGGAAGGTGGGGTGAAGCTCCATGAGCACTTCGGGGGCGGCCTCGGCCACGGCGCGCAATTGTTTGATTTCTTCGTCAGTGGTCAGGCCATAGCCGCTCTTGACCTCCAGGGTGGTGACGCCAAGGCGCGTGGCCTCAAAACAGCGCCCGATGAGGGTGGCGGCCAGGGCGCGGCGTCCGCTGCGGCGCACGGCGTTGACGGTGGAGTGGATGCCGCCGCCAGCGTTGAGGATGTCCAGGTACTGGGCGCCGAGGTTGCGCTGGGTGAACTCCATGTGGCGGCTGCCGGCGAAGACGCTGTGGGTGTGGCAGTCGACCCATCCGGGGGTGACGCAGCCGACTTCCACGACGGTGGAGCGAGATTTGATCTTGGGGTCAAGGTCAGACCACGCGCCGACAAAGCGCAGGTTCGGGCCCTGGATATGGACGGCGCCGTCTTCGATCAGGCCGCAGATGCGGGCGTCGCGCTGGCGCAGCGCGTCCAGATCGTGCGCAGGAGGAGCCTGGAGCAGGGCGTCGGTGTCGGCCTGCATGGTCAGCAACTGGCGTGCACGCAGGACAAGGGAGTTCTGGGGCATTTGAGAGAACATGGTCGTGGCCTGTGATGGGGAGTTTGAGCCCTGGTGGGCGGTGTTGAGGAGGTCTTTGCGGCGACGGCGCAGCGCGCACGTGCGGTTTGTGGGCGCGCTGCGTTGTGGGAGGGGTGTGGTGCGGGCGGCGCCGTGATGGACGCGCCGCCGCAGGTTGCCGTCACGTCACTGATCGACGAAGCCGAACTGGAGGGTGATGGTGAGCATGGCGCCGGGGTCGGTGGCGGCGGGGAAGGACAGGCCTTTGAGGGCCTTGGAGAGGCAGCCTTCGACCGTCTTGTCGGCCAACTCGGAGTGGAGACGCTCGACCTTCTTGACCTTGCCCTTTTTGTCCACGCTCAGGCCCCAGATGGTGTTGCCGACGCGGGTAAAGGGGTTCTTGCGCACGTTGCCGGCGTAGCACTGGGCCAGCTTCTTGTTGCCCTTCTCGATGGCGGCGCGGTTGGTGGCCTCGGAGTTGTCGGCCAGACCGTTGGCATCGACGCGGGTGATCTGGACGTCGGTAGAGCGCTTAAGCTTTTTGGGGTCGGTCTTGATGGTGGAGACGAGCTTGCCCTCATGGTCGATGACGAGGACCTTGCCGTCGCCGCCGACGACGATCTCCATGTCGTTGTCGCCGTCGATGTCATCGACGAGGACCGAGAAGGCCTTGCCGATCTCGTGGCGCGCGATGGCCTTGGGCTTGGACTTGGAGCGCACGACGATGGCGCTGCCGTCGAGCTGGACCATCTCCTCGGCGGTGCCGTCGCCGTTGAGGTCGAAGGTCTCCTGGCCCTTGAGGTAGTTGGCCATGGTGGCGGCGTAACCGGGGTTGTCGTCCTCGGGGTCGGTGATCTGGTCGGGGTTGACGCCGCTCAGTTCGCCATTTTCGGAGTTGATGTTCAGCGCCAGGACATCGCTGCCGCCCTTGGTGGAGCAGGCGATGTCGAGCTTGAGGTCGCCGGTGAAGTCTTCAAAGGTGCACTGGCCAAGGCGCAGGCCCTTGATGTTGAAGCTCCAGACCTCCTGGCCGTCGTAGGTCATGACGGTGAGCTTGTTTTTGTCGCGGCACAGGATGTCGTCGGCCTTGGAACCGGCGTAGAAGTCACCCATGTGGAACTGGTCACAGCCTTTGGGGAGGTTGAAGACCGGGGCGCCGGAGCCGTTGACGATGAAGGCCGGCGCGCCGCCGCTGACGATGTCGATGGTTCCGTCACGATCGACATCCCGGATGATGAACCAGTCGGGCTTGGTGCCCTTCATGGCCTTGCGCGAGGACTTGTAGGCGCGAAAGACCTTGTTGTCCTTGGGCTTGATGAAGGTGACCCCATTGGGGCTGACGGCCACGACCAGTTTGCCGTGCTCGCCCTCCACAGTGTGCAGCTCAAGGACGCTGCCCTGGGCGCTGGCTTCGTTGGGGGCTGCGACGGTGGTGACGGCGGCTGCGGCGGCGATCGCCATCAGCGTCATCAAAGGTTTGAAGGTGTTGTGTGCCATGCTCCTGGTTCCTCGCTCTGGGTCGCGTGTGGGCGTTGTGGTTGCCGTGGCGACGCATCATAAATCCATTAAAACAGAGATCAAAAGGCGGCTTATGATTTCACAACCGCCGGGCGCTGGCATCAACAATGTAACATTTTTTGATGCCCCGGTTGTTTCCTGCGGCCCTTTGAGACGATCGATGTCCGCCAACACAGGATCGATGTGGAACTTCTGCGGTTCAAAAGGGCCTGTTGGTGCGTTGTCTCTCCCCTCTACGCTCCTTTTCATGGCTGATACCAAAATACAGACGTCCGACTGACTTTGTGACGTTTGGGACGGCCCTGATGGCGCCAGACACCACGTGGCTCACTCGCAATAGCGCTGCTATGGCTTCGTTCGCCCCGAGGCGCCTGCCATCCATCATTGCTCGCCCCAAACCTGTGGCTTATCGCTTAGAGCTTCGGTCCCTGCCATCCGTTATTGCTCGCCACAAAGCAAGCCTTTCGTCTCCATCTTGGTATGAAGTCCTGGTGTGGCTGGCCTTTTTCCAGCCCGGATTGGCGCGAAAGCTCAGGTTTTCATCGCTTGCGCGGTTTGGATGGCCTCCAAGAGGTGTCGTTGGTGTGAAAAGGGGTTGCGAAATGAAAAATACATGACATAATGTTCAGCGCCTGTACTGGACAGCAGCCTTCTGGTGAAGGTTCCCAGCTCACACCCAATTGATGTCATGACGACAGACATGCCCCAGACTGACAACTGGCTTGACCATCTGGATATCCCCTTGCCTTCGGACGATGACATGCCGCCTCCCGAGGCGAACATGCAGACCGAGGCGCAGTACCTGATGGAGGAGGGTTCGCTGGAGGACCTGAGTCCAGCGCCGCCACCAGAGCCGGTGGAGATCTCGTCTGAAGACGTGGATCGATGTCTGGTGGAGCGCTTTGGGCTGCAATCGTTCAGAGAGGGGCAGCGAGACATCATCGACACGGTGCTTGCGGGCCGCTCGGCGCTGGGCGTGATGCCCACTGGTGCAGGCAAGAGCTTGTGCTATCAGCTTCCGGCGATGTTGTTGCCCGGTGTGACGCTCGTCATCTCGCCGTTGATCGCTTTGATGAAGGATCAGGTCGATTCGCTGGTGTCCAAGGGGTTGCCCGCGGCGTACATCAACTCAACGCTGACCTGGCCCGAGCAGCGCGAGCGCCTGGAGCAGATGCGCCGGGGCGAGCTGAAGATGATCTTCGTGGCGCCCGAGCGTTTTCGTTCTGGGGCGTTCATGCGGGCGTTGTCGATGGTCCACGTCAGCCTCTTTGTGATCGACGAGGCGCACTGCATCAGTGAGTGGGGGCACGACTTCAGGCCCGATTATACGACGCTCAATCAGCAGCGCGCCAAGTTGGGTGAGCCGGTGACGTTGGCGTTGACCGCGACGGCGACGCAGCGGGTGCGCAAGGACATCCTGGCGCAGTTGGGATTGCGTCACGCAGACATCTTTGTGTCGGGTTTTGAGCGTCCCAACCTCTTTATGGAGGTTTACCGGGCGCGGGGTAAGCGCGACAAGCTGGCGCGGATGGAGGCGTTGCTGCGCCACATGGGCGGCAACAGCATTGTGTACTGCGCCACGCGCAAAGCCGTTGAGGAGATCGCCGGTGAGCTGCGCGACGCCGGTTTTGGTGTGGGTTTCTATCACGGCGGTTTGAGCGACGGTCAGCGCGACAGAGTTCAAGATGAGTTCATGAACGGGGCCTATGAGGTGTTGGTGGCCACCAACGCCTTTGGCATGGGCGTGGACAAGTCCGACATTCGGGCCATCGTCCACTATCAGATCCCCTCGTCGCTGGAGGCCTACTACCAGGAGGCGGGCCGCGCGGGGCGCGACGGCGGTGCTTCGCACTGTTTGTTGCTCTACAACTACGCCGATCGGCACGTGCCGGACTTCTTCATTCAGAGCGCGCACCCCGACAAGGCGGTGATGGAGGGGCTTTGGCAGGCTTTGCAGCGCCAGCCCCAGACCTACGACACGCGGGCGCTGGCGCGACAGGTCCGCGGCAAGGTCAGCACGATGGCGGTGGGCAGCGCGCTGCGGATCCTGCGCGGCGCCGGACACATCGACTATCAGGCCCAGCCAGGAGAGCCCATCGAGGTGGTCCGCAGCGGTCGTCTGCAGATCGACTGGCAGCATCAGGCCAACCGTCGGCGTTTTGAAGAAGAGAAGCTGCAAAAGGTCATCTACTACGCCACCGGTAAGCGCTGCCGAACCATGGACATGCTGCGCTACTTCGGCTCCAGGGCCAGCTTCGACACCAACTGCGGCCACTGTGACCTGTGCGTCGAGGTGCCGCCCTATGCGTCGAGCGCAGCGGCGGTGTCTCGCAAGCCCAAATTGGTCGCGGGCAAGTCTGGCGGGGCCTCTTCGACAAGCAGCGCTGGGAAAAAGCGCCGTGAAGGCAAGGGCATGGCCCCCATCCACACCACCGAGGAGTACACCACGGTGGTGCGCAAGGTGTTGGCCTGCATCGCGCGCGGCCGTCAACGGCTGAGTGTGACGATGATCAGTCGGATTCTGATCGGCTCCAAGTCCAAAAACGTCCTCCAGTACAACCACGACAAGAACAGCACCTACGGCTTGCTCTCAGACCTGACCGCCCATCAGGTGGTGCGGCTGCTCGACGACATGTTGGAGGCCAAGTTCCTGGAGGTCGAAGGGGTGTGCGTGCGCCTGACCCCGCTGGCCGTCGATGTGATGAAGGGCTCGGCAGAGCTTCCCGAGGCGCTCGACGCCGTGGTCAAAAGCCGCTTCAAGGGCGGCGCCTCCCAGAGCGCCTCGGTCCGCGCCAAGATGGCCAAGATGCTTGGCATGGGTGGGTCGGCTGGTGCGTCGTCATCGTCCAGCTCCGCCAAAAAATCGTCGGGTTCGAGTGGAAAGGTCACCTCGACCGTGGCCCAGACGCTGGCCATGCTCATGGACGGCAAGACCATCAAAGAGATCGCCAGCGAGCGAGAGATCAAAGACCAAACCGTCGTGCGCCACGTCATCAAAGGTGCCCGAGTGGGTGCGACCAAAGAGTTGGACTTTGAGCCCTACCTTGACGGCGCGATGTTGCCGGTTCTGCGCACATTGACCGAATCGATGGAGTGGGAAGGCAACCTGAAGGAGTTCCGCGACGCTGTCAGCGAGCAGCTTGGCGGGCGGCGCGTAGAGTACAACCTGATGCGCATGAACCTGGCCTACCTCATCGATCAAGGAGAGCTTGAATGAGCCACGATGAGCGCCAACGCGTCAGCTCGGGCGCCCCATACGAACCCCAGTTTGGTTACTGCCGAGCGGTGCGCGACGGCGACCGGATCTTCATCGCAGGCACGGCGCCCATCGCGCCCGACGGGACCCCCTTTGCCCCTGGCGACCCCACAGCCCAGACCCAGCGCTGTCTGGACATCATCCAGGAGGCGCTTCAAAGCCTCGGCGCCAGCCTCAACGACGTTGTCCGCACCCGTCTCTACCTCACTCGCCGTGACGACTGGCAAGCCGTGGCTCAGGTCCACGGTCAGGTCTTTGCCGACATCCGCCCGGCCTGTACCCTCCTTGTGGTCGCAGGGCTGCTCGATCCGCAGTGGTTGGTGGAGATCGAAGCTGAAGCGGTGTGTCACTCAAGCTGAACATCACTGAATCCTGCGGCGCTGCTCCATGGCGGTCGATGTCGACCGCCGCTGCGTTGGTGGCGGTGAGGCTTTTGGCCCGGTGGCCTTTAAAGCCCGAACAGCGCGGTGTCGGCAATTGTCCGTGACGTGGTGCGCGAAACTCTCTACAATGTAAGACGCGTAGAAGGCACCCTTCGTAATACTCTGCTTTGGATTTGAGCAATAAAGCGTCAGCGAGTCCCGCCCCAGGCACTCTTTCCTGACATATGTTGGAGCACAACCATGATCAAAGCCCCCTTGCATACCCTGCGCCTTGCGGCGCTGGTGGGCCTGTCCCTGGCGATGTTGACTGCTTGCGGTGACGACGGCGACGGTGGCAACACCGTGGACCCGTTGCCTTGCGGCGGCGCGTGTCCCGCTGACCAGTGCGTGTTTGGCATGTGCGTCGGCGCCCCCAACAACGACACCAACAACGACGTGCCCGACGGCGATGACATGAACAATGACACGCCTGACGGGGACGACATGAACAACGACACGCCCGACGGCGATGACATGCCCGATGTCCCCGAAGGCTGCCAGGGCGATGAGGACTGCGAAGAGGGCGAGACGTGCGATGTGGACTCTGGCGAGTGCTTTGTGGCCTGTGAAGGGGACGATGATGACCCCGGCGACGATGCTTGTCAGGATGCCCAGACGCTGAACCTCCAGGACGACACGGAGTTTGTCCTTGAGGGCGCCTCGCTCTGCGGCGGCGATCTGGATCACATGGCCGTGGACATGCTTGCCGGTCAGCGCCTGGAAGTGGCCGTGACCGCCGATCCTGAAAATGCGCTGGTGCTCATCTCGGTTCTGGACGACGGGTGCGGCAACGCGCTGACCGACGCCGATGACGGCTCGCTGGTCTTTACGGCGGAGGCCGACGGCACCTACACCATCCTCATTGAGGGCGGCGATGGGAACCCCGGCTTTGGTTATGACGTGGCAGTGACGCGCTCTGCGGTGCCCGAGATGTGCCCGATTGACGACAACGAGCCCAACGAGGACTCCGACAACGCCGACGACACCCAGATCACGCCTGGAGGCGACGGTTTTGAGGCCGATGGCTTGTCCATCTGCGCGGGCGACGAAGACTGGTTTGCCTTTGATGTCCCCGACGTGGATCACACCGTGTCGGTGACCCTGGGTCAGTCGCGGACCGCTCCAGCGCTGAAGCTGGAGCTGTTTGACGCCGACGGGTTGACGGTCCTGGCCGAGGACGATGGCCGCGGCGAGAAAGAGGTTGAGATCGTTCTGCCCACCGCTGGCACCTACTTTGTGCGCGTGTTGGAAGACGACGACGCCCCGGTTCTGGGTGTGACCTACGACCTCAACGTTGTGGTGACGCCCCCCGAGATGTGCATGGGCGATGAGTTTGAGCCCAACGACTCCATCGACGACGCCAACCCCATCCCTCCCGGCGGCCTGGACGCCTGGTTGTGCGATGAAGACACCGACTTCCACGAGTTCGCCGTCAACACCGGCGACACCGTGTCGTTGGCGCTCCAGTACAACCACGACGGCGGCGATCTCATCGGCACCCTCTACGATCCCAACGACAACATCGCCGACTTCTTTGTGCGCGACGGCAACAGCGACCGCGACCTGCCAGCCCAGCTTGGCGACGAGTTTGTGGTGGAGACCCCCGGCACCTGGGTGCTGAGCGTCGAGCGTCAGCAGATCGGCCCGCAGCGCGACTACACCATCGCCCTCGACATCGAGCGCAACATGGACACCGGCTGCGATGAAAACCCGCCCAACAACGACTGCAACAGCGCCACGATCCTGGCACCTTTCACCACCATTGACGGACTCATCTGCGAAGGCGGCGACGAAGACTGGTACGTCATCAGCGTCGGTGCGGGTCAGAGCCTGAGCATCGACGTGGAGCACTTCCACTTTGACGGCAACCTGGACGTCATCGTCTACGGCCCCAGCGACGGTGCCTGTGATGACGAGGTGGCGGGCTTTAGCTTCAACGCTGGCCCCAACATCGAAGAGGTGGACATCGACAACACCGTCGCTGGCGACTACCTCATCCGCATCTTCCCCACCAGCGCGCTGACCGAAAACGACTACTCCATCCGCGCCACGGTCAACTGACCTTAAAGCGGGCGCCGAGGAGTGGCGCCACCACCACTTTCCAATGAAACGGCGCTGGCTCAATGCCAGCGCCGTTTTGTTTTTTGCCTGGCCGATTTGGGTTTGGAGAGTGCGGCGCTCACGAGAGGTCGTTGGGCTTTGCAGTGGGAATGCGGTGGATTTGGGACAGGTGGCTTCGCTGTGAGGATGGCGGTGGATTTCAGCAGGATGCTTCGCAGAAATGAACGTAATTTAACCCGCTGGTGCCGTTGTTGTGTGGGTGGCGGTCGATTCCAGCAGTGGGCTTTGTTGGGGGAACGTAATTTTTTCCGCAGGTGACGTTGTTGACTCACCGTGACAGAACCACCACAGAACCCAAGCACTTCAAAAAGAAAAAAGAGAAGAAGCCACAGGTTTGGGGCGAGCAATAACGGATGTCAGGGGCCTCAGGACGAGCGCAGCTGTAGCAGCGCTACCGCAAGCGAGTTCTG
>CAKZKQ010000664.1 GCA_937123825.1 uncultured Pseudomonadota bacterium | reverse complement strand
CATGGCCTCGTCCTCATCACGCAGCGCCGCCATGGCGCGCTCTTCCCAATCGAGCGCCTCCGCGCGGCCGCGCTCCCACTGGCGCAACAAGGACGCCTCGCTGTGCTGGGCCTGGCGCAAACTGGCGCGGGCCTCGGCCAGCGAACTCTTCATATCCCCAATCGAACGGTCCAAAGCGCGCTCGGGCTCATCGGCACGGCGCACGAGGTCGTTGACGTTGGCTTTGATCAGTGTGTTGATCCGGTCGAGAATGCTCATAAGCCCCTTTCCCTGGCACATTTCCTAACGGCGACCCATCTTAATCATCGAGCGCCCAAAGCTCAACAGCGCCCCCACACATTGCAGGTCACGGGGGTTCGTGTTTCAATGTCGGGCGCCAACGATTGTCTGTGGCACATTGGGCCACACAGAGAGGTACCGCCCTCTCAATCGATTGGACTTTGTCGGTTCGGGAGCAAGAAGAAAGCGTGCAGAAACTGGGCCCCTACAGGATCATCCGCCCACTGGCCATCGGTGGCCAAGCCGAGGTGCTCCTGGCCGAACTCGCCGGGCCAGGCGGGTTCGCCATCCGGCATGCGCTCAAGGTCCTCAAGGAACCTCTAAGCGGGCAACGCCCCGTTGACGTCCCAGAGGCCCGCAGCCTCATCGCCGAGGCGCGCCTGCTGGCTCGACTCTCGCACCCCCACACCCTGGCCATCCACGGCCTGCACGTCTTCAATGATCGCCTCGTCGAGGTCCTGGGCTATGTGCCAGGGCGCAGCCTCTCATTTTTGCTCCAGCGCCTGCGGCGCCAAAAAGAAGCCCTGCCCCTCGAACACGCCCTTTGGGTCGCCCGCTGCGTCCTGATGGCGCTCGACCGCGCCCACGCCCTGCGCGACGACAACGGCCGCCCGCTCCAGGTCGTTCACCGCGACGTCAACCCGCAAAACATCCTGCTGGGCTACGACGGGCAGCTCAAACTGATCGACTTTGGCATCGCCATCTCCCGCATCGCCACCCGAGACACCCGCTTTGGGGTCGTCAAAGGCAAACTGGCCTACATGAGCCCCGAGCAGGCTTACGGCCTCGACGATCTCGATCACCGCTCGGACATCTACGCCCTGGGTCTGGTCCTCTATGAAATGGCCACGGGCAAGATGGCGCTGGCTGGCGACGAGAACACCGCCCTTGAACGGGCGCGCCACCCCGTCATCGCACCCGCACGGCACCACAACAGCCGCCTGCCATCGGCTCTGGACGCCATCCTGGCCCGCGCCCTGGCCCGCAAACCCGAGCGCCGCTTCACCTCGGCCCGCGAAATGATGATGGCGTGCAGCGAACTGCTCCACACCGTCAACCCCCGCTACTGCGGCGATGAACTTGGCCCCTTTGTCCGCGCCATCCTGACCGAAGAACACACCCAGGAAAAACGCGCCACCGCAGGCCACGGCACCCAGGTCGTTCATGAAGACGAGCTGGGACAACCCCCCAAAGACGACTTCAACCCTTCGACGCTGCGCTTCAGCCAGGAATTGGCCGATCCGCTGCCATCTCCAGACGACGCCGACACCGCCGACGTGGCCCAACCACCCAACATCCCCGCGGCGACACCGCCCAAACTCCCCACGCCGCCACCCATCGCTGCGCTCAGCCGCCCCGACAAGACCCACAAGGATGCGCCGCCTGGGGCAGACGACGCCCTCGACCTCGACAACCTCCTCCAGGCCATCGAGGACATCTACAAGCGGCGCAGCGGCGAAGACCCCAACGCCCCTCCAGACAACGAAAACACCCAGATCTACCGCAAAAACTCTTAAAACCCATCCACAAGGCACCCAACACCGGTCCTTTGGATGGCCTCTCCAAGGCGAGCGACCCCACTTGCGTCACCCAACGGTCGGATCACGGCCGTGACGCGCTGATGAACGCCTGTGCCTTGCCACACAACACAATGTTCTTTGAAGAGCGCCCCCACCAGGACCCAGACCACCACACCGCGGCGCCGTCACCGTCAGGGGCGACCGAGAAAGACGCGCCCCCACGAGGAGACTCCTGCCCAGAATCAAGGGCAAAGAGGATCACCCCCGTAATCAGCCCCACACCGCCCACGGCAAAGAGCCCATTGGCGATGCTGGCCTGACGGCGCCCTTCTGCACGCAGGTCATATGAGGGACGCTCCAAAGTGGCCTGATCAAACTCTTTCTGGGTCTCGCTGGCCAGAAAACCCATCACCCCACCACCCACCAGCGCCGCGCTGCCAATCGACAACGCCACCCAGCCATAGCCGTTCAAGCGTCGCCCTGAACCCGTCGGCCCATCGATCGGCGGCAGATCATCTTCCAGGTTGCCCACCGGCACAATCGGCGTCGGTTCCAAGACCACCGACGCCTCCGACCTGGCCCCTGCCCCGCCCCGGCGCAGCGTCACCTTCAAGAGCGTATCCTCGCCCTGAACAAGCTCCACCTGACGGCTCCACGTCGTGTAGCCCTCCTGGGTCACCTCCACGGTGTGTTTCCCCTCGGGCAACGCCGAGGTCATAAACGGCGTCTGGCCCACTTTGCGGCCATCAATAAAAACCTTGGAGGCGTGGATGTTGGACGCGATCCGCAGCCGGGGCGGCTCTTTGGGCTCGTGGCCCCCAATAAAGATCTCCATTTCACGGCTGAAAAACGAGATCGTGTTGACCCCGGTCGAAAACCGCTTCTTCCAGCGATCGACGATCTTCTCGCGCCGGGCATCAAAGATGTTGACCGTCAAATCGTGGAAACCGTCCGACTCCACCAGGCGCCCATAAATCAGGCGCTCAGCGCCGATGGTCTGAGACAAGAGGGTCATGCACTCGGTCGAGGGGGTGTCGCACCCGATCAAAAGCAGTGACTCAAAGAGATCAAACTGCTCTTGTTTGACCAACTCATAAGCGACGTTGCGCCTGGCCTCGCGCTTGATGATCTCGGTGACCTGACGGGCCAGATCTTGAGGGACACCTTCCCCCACCACGTCGATGATCGCCACCTTGTAGGCCGCTGACCGCTTGTTGCCTTGCGCCTGGGACTGCTGGGCGACCACAAAACTGCCGCAGAGCACCAGCACACCCATCAGCCAGCGCACTGCCGCGTGCATGGTCATGTCCACACTTGTTCTCAACACACCACTCCCCACCGTGGCCAAACACCAGCGTTCGACACAACATCGGCTCCCTGATGCACACCGCCGCCCGGATCAAGGCAGCAGACTTTGTGCAGGTCCTTATCCTACATGCACGGTGCGGTTTGTGAAGGCTTAAGGGGTCTGTTCATCAGGAAAGCACGGCGTCGCTTCGATCTGAGCACTGCTTCAGCGCGTGTGTGCGGTGGCCAAAGAAACCAAGTCGGTCGGCATCGGCCACGGCAAGTGAGCCATCAAAAGAGCGTGCCGGGGGGATAGCTGTCGAGGCTCTTGCGGAAGGTGCCGCCTTTAGGGCGGTCAGGCAGGTCGCCGCGCTGGCTGGGGGCGTTGCGGCTGGTGGGGGGCGCGGGCGCTTTGGGGCTCATCACGACGACGTTGGAGCCATCGGGGGCTCGGCGCACCACACGGTCGTAGTTTCCGCCGCCGCCGGCCGAATCACCACCGCCGTTGTTGGAAGGCTGGCCACTGCTGGGACGGCCAGAGTTGCCACCACCGCCCGACGGCGCAGGGTTGGCGCTGCTGCCTCCTCCGCTGGGCTTGGCGGTGCGCAGCGTGGGCTTCTTGCCGCCACTGGCCGAGGGGATGCCATGGGTCGGGTTGTTGGCAAAAGAGGGCGGCTGGAGCCCTTCGGAGTTGCCAAAGAAGACAACGCGGGTGTCAGCGCCGGGGCGCTGCGGTTTCATGACGTAGACGTCGGTGCCGTCATCGGCCTTGGGCCGAAAACGGGCACCGCCGCGACCCATCTCCAGGTTGTAATCGTTGCCCAGGTTCTTGCGGTAGAACTTCACCACTGCCTGAAAGTCGTGGGCATCGGTGTAGGCCGCCAGCTTGTTGTCGGCCGAGACGCCCCGCGAGGAGGTCGGCACCGGCGCGTTGAAGGCCTGCTCTTCAGCCCGGGCCAACGTCCCATCGCGGTCGTAGAACCGCTTGCCTTTGGGTGTGGGCGCGGGTTTGGCCTTGGCCTCGACAGGCGCCTGGTCTTTCTGGCTGCCAGGGTCATCGTTGGAGCCGCAAGCGGCCAGCGCCACCCCTGCGCCAAGCAGGAGCGCGGCGTGTGCTGC
>CAKZKQ010000663.1 GCA_937123825.1 uncultured Pseudomonadota bacterium | reverse complement strand
CACCCGGCTCCCCAAGAGCTGCTGCCGAGCCATCGAACGCACACTCAACCGCCACACCATCCACAAGGTCACCTGCGGCGTCATCAAAGCCGACATCACCCCCAAACCCACCGCAAAGAACCACCAAACCCCATCCCCTCCAGAGACACCACCCCACAAAGACACGCACAGCGCTGCGTAGACCACCGCACGAAACGCAGGCCTGACCTGCTTCTTGTTTCCCTCAATCTGTCGGACGCGCTCTGACACCACCCGCAGCATGTTCGCGTCGCACACGTAATCCACCAGCACTTCACCCACGCCTTCCTCCACAATCGCCCAAACCCCTTCAAGACAGAACAGCGATTCAAAAAAGCACAACTCAAATCCAGACACATGCCTTTGCCATTACATCCCTGGTTCAGGCCCCTCACTGAGCACATCATTCGGAATGAAATTTGTCAGGATCGATGCCCTGCGACCTCAAATCCTTGTGCCAACCCTCAATGGCAGCATCACTCCCCCGTTTATCACCGGCAGCTTTTTCATAATCGCTCTGGGGGGCGCCCTTAACCGTTGCTAAGCTGTGTGCACCGTGCTCAAGGATTCTCCAACTCGATGCCCCCAGCTTGGCATCGCGAATAAAATCGTCGTGTTCTGCCGAATACCCCGCGTCTTTGCGCAACGAGTACCCCACCCCCACCAGACCACCACCGACGTTGTTGATGGCGTTGATGTCGTTGGCGATCTGCTCGCGGCTAAGCGGAGGCTTGGCAGGAAGCACGGGGCCCTTCTGCTCGGTGAGGCTGTCCAACATCACGTGGTGCTTGCCCGACGCAATGATGGACGCTTGGCTGATGAAAACCTCTGCTGGATACGTGCGCGTGATGGCGTCTCGGGTGACGTTGACCATAAAGCCATGCTCCCTGTTGGGAGACATGGCCACTTTGAAGCCGACGGCCTGAACCGCTTTCTGGGCCGCGTGCAACTTGGCCATGTCCACTTGCTTTGCAGGGGCCATCACGCCGCCTTCGGCTAGCATGTCGTCCTTGAACTGCACCGCCTCCTGATGGCCTCCTGACGCAAACCCCGATAACAACGGCTCAGCGCTCTTGCCTTGCACCACCAGGTCCGCCACCGCGTCGGCGTGGCGCTCATAAACATCGCCCACCTGTCCAACGCCGCCCTTGAGCTGCACGCCCGCACGTTGCTGAACAATGTGCGCCGCCTCATGGGCTGCCGTGTGGAGGGACGGCGAGCCTCCAAAAGCGATCTTGTTGCCGGTGGCGTAGGCTTCTGCGCCCATGGCCTCGGTGGCCTCTCGGGCCGAACCCCCCACAAAGGCCTGCACCGCGGTGACGTCATGCTGGCCAAAAGACTTCTGAATCGCCTCCAGGTGGGGCAACGCGCCGCCGCTGCCGCGCACGCCCGACGCCGCGTGCTGACGCACCGCCGCTGCCCGAGCCTCCTGCACCGCGCCGCCCACATCCGCCTTCTGCTGCACCAACCCCTCGCCTGGATCACCCGACAAAGCGCCGGCTAAGTCGCTCTCCTTGGCGCCGTCCAGCGCCTCTTTGCCCCTGGAGACCACCGACTCAAACCCACGGCGCACCCCCGAAAAGAATCCGCTGGAGCCCTCGTTGCGACGCACCACCTCACCGGTCTGCGTGTCGGTCACCGTCACATGTCCCCCGCTGCGCTCCTCTTTGTAGCGCTCCTTCAATGCCCGCTGACGCCCCGCCTCGGTCTGGGTCCTTCGGACCACCTCCCCCGTGCTCGCATCCACCACCTCGATAAAATCACCGTTGCGGCGCTCCTTATAACGCTGCGCCAACGCCTCCTGACTCTGCCCTGCCGGATGCTCGCGCATGGTCTCACCCGTTTGGGTGTCCACCACGCGCACCACGCCGTCCTTGCGCTCCTCCCGATAACGCCCCTGAAGCTCATCCTGGCTGCGCGACGCCGCGTTCTCGCGCATCACCTCGCCGGTCTGCGCGTCCACCACGCGCACCTGACCGTCCTTGCGCTCCTCCTTGTAGAGCGGATCTCCAGGCTCAGACACCGGCACATCCCGCACCACGCGCCCGGTCTCCACCTCCACCGTCTTGACCCTCCCCCCATCCTTGACCTTTCGATACTTCGTCTGCCCCTGAGCACCAACCTGGCCTCCCAGCCCCGCGCTCACCCCACCGGCGTCCACCGTCTCGCTCTGCTGCATCTGCACCGCGCCCTCGGCCAGCGCCCGCAAACCATTGACCTGACGCAACTGCACCGGCATCACTGGCCGCTCCAACAGCGCTCGCCGTCCAGCCTTCAACTGCACCGTGTCTGCCACCAGCGGCACACCGTCCAACGCCCGCAACTGCACGCCAGCGTCGGCTTCTGTCGCCCCTGTGGCCTTGTCCTCAACGCTCGCTTTGCCTCTATCCTGCTGCTCTTTCATCTTCCATCTCCCTGTGTATGGCCCAAACTCGATGACAAACTTCAATCCCGGCAGCGACGACGCTCGGCGGCCAACCACACGCTGCCGTCGTCCTGCAGACGCACCAGGCGCCCCATCTGCCGATATTCCTGCACAGCAGCCAGCTCCAAGCGCTCCATGTCGATGCACGACCCCGCCTCAGCCGCCGCAAAAGCCGCCTTCAAAACCGCGTTCTTGATGTGACCGCCCGACATCTCAAACGCCTTGCCCAGGCGCCCAAAGTCGATGTCGTCCCCCACGTCCGCCTGCGCGGGCAGCATCACCTGCCACAGCCGCGCCCTCTCCCTGGCCTCAGGAAACGAAAACTGGACCTTGAAGAGCACGCGCCTCAAAAAAGCTTCATCGATGTTTTCGTCGTAATTGGTCGTCAGCAACGCCACGCCGTCGAATTGCTCCAGACGCTGCAAGAGGTAGTTGACCTCCAGGTTGGCGTTGCGGTCGTGGCTGCTCTTGACCTCAGTGCGCTTGCCAAAGAGGCTGTCGGCTTCATCAAAGAGCAGCATCGCCCCCGTGCGCTGCGCCACATCAAAGACCCGCGACAAATTCTTCTCGGTCTCACCGATGTACTTGCTGACCACCTGGCTCAAATCCACGCGAAAGAGGTCCAGGCCCAGCTCTCTGGCCACCAACCCCGCGCACATGGTCTTCCCCGTCCCAGGAGGCCCCACAAAGAGCGCCGTGTTGCTGCTGCCGTACGACACGCGCCGACCAAAACCCCACTGCTCAAAGACCTGGCGCTTGTAACGGGCGTAGGTGATGATCTCCATCAAGCCCTCCAGCACCTCATCGGGCAGCACCACATCGGCCCACGTCACCCGCACGCTGACCCGGTCGGCGATCCCCTGCAGCCCCGACACGCGCTGGCGCGCCGCCATCGCCCGCAGCGCCGACGGCTCCAAGGCCCTCCCGCAGGCCACCCCGCGCGCCGTCGCCTGCCGCTGCGCCAATGCCACCGAACGCTCAATGTGCTCGACGTTGAGCGCCATATCGACCACATCGCGCTCCAAGACCCCGTTGTCAGGCACCGGCCGACCACAACCTTCCAACGCGCGCCGCCACATCGCCACCTGCTCATCAAACCCTGGCGGCTCCACCCTCACCTCGTACGGCAACTCCAAACCCGCACGCAGACCCCCGTCGTCCATCAACCCAGCGTCAAAAAACACCGGCCAGGGCAAATCTCGGTGAGCGCGCCCCATCAAACCCAGCGCCATCTTCCCCACCTCATCCCAGCGGCGACCGGCGTGCATCAACACCAACGCATCGCGCAGCAACGCCTCTCTGAACACCACCTCCAAACACCGCCCAAAGGCCTCGGCCCCCGCCTCCAGGCTCGCCATCACGTCCACCTCCAGCAGCGGCGCCCCAAAACGCGCCCCCACCCCTCGCAACACCGTTCGAACCGTCTCCAACGACGGCCCCATAACCACCACCTGAGCCCCAGTCCCACCGGCCTCCAACACGCGCCTCACGACCCCAGCCCACTGCTCGGCCCGCGCTTCCAGGCTCTCATGCACCGAGCGCTGCGCCGACCAACGCCGCACCACCCCATCCCAGTCACACGGCCACCCATCGCGGCCCTCAACCCAGGCCCAGGCACGCTCGTCCAACACCACCGTCGACATCCGCAAGCTGGCCCCCACCCCGGGTGCCACCACATGCACCAAACCCCACCGCACCTGGCTCGCCGTTGGCTCCAACGGCCCCACCCCCAACCCGCCCAGCGCGCGCTCCAGCACAGCGCCCCTCAAACAAGCCCCGCTCTCCTGTGCGCTCGCCGTAGTTTCGTAAGCCAAGAGCGCCACCAACCAGAGCGCCTCTACAGGCCCCAACCCCAACCGCCGCTCCAACTCCAACACCCGCAAGGGCACGCCACCGCGCCGAGAAGCATCCAGACGCAACATCAACCCATTGAGCGCCCGCTGGGCATCTGCGCCGCCCAACAACACCTCCCACCACCGGCCAGCCTCAGCCAACACCGCCGCATCATCGCTGTAGGCACAAAAGACCCCTTCAGCCACAGCATCCGCCATGCCTTCAAGCTCCCTGGCACCCAGCACATCACCCACACCACGGCGCAGCGCCGCCAAAGCCATCAGCTCCAAGCAGCACACATCCGGGCGACCGGCCGCCAACGCCTCAAAAGCACACTGCCGGGCATCCATCGCCGCACCAGCGTCGTGTTCAGATTCAAAAGGATGATTTGTGAGGTCGTACCCAGAAGCCATCATGGCGTCCTCCCGTCAACGCGTTGTGCGTTTCGGGAGGGGGGTTATCGGGCGCTGCAGGCTTCAGTTGCCAAAAAAGTGCGTCTCCGCACAAATTTAAGGCGCAACACCGATGAATAGGGGATCAAAAAGGCAAGAATCCGCCCCCTATGCTCTTTAAAGAGCACAGGGACACGAAAACAAAGTGGCGAGAAACGCATGGGCACCACAGGAACGACGGCGGACTGGTTCAGTCGTCGTCTTCATCGTCGTCGTCTTCATCGCGCTGGGCAGCACGGCGGCGGCGACGGCGGCGGCGCTCGGAGGAGCCGCCGCGCTCATCAGAGGCGCGGGATTTGTGGCGCGCAGAGGCTTGCTCTTCGGCGCGCCGCCCCATGGTGTAGCCCATGATAAGGCCCACCAGGAGGATGACGGGGATGTAGAAAATATGGCCTGCGGTCATGACTTCCCATCGAGAGCTTCAATAGCACGATCCAGCTCGTCAAGCCGCTTGTCCACGCGGCCAATCTGAGCCGTCAGCGCCGATTGTTTGCGCCACATAAAGATCACATAGCCCAGGAGCAACACCCAGATGCAGGTGTAGGCGCCGTAGAGGAAGGGCCAACCCGGCAGGTTGTCTTTGGGCACCTCGGTGGTGGCCTCAAAACCCATCGAAGAGTCGGCCTTCTTTTCAGCAGCGGGCGGATCGGCCTGCTGAGCGACCACGGGCGAGGCGAAGCTCAGCGCCAACGCCGCCAGGGCTGCGATTTGGGCCGCTTTGGCCTTTGAACCCATTGTTCTCATCATCCTTTTGCTCCCCCAAGCTCACGCACTTCGGCCAGCTTATCGTCCACTTCCAACTCCAGCTCCACCAACTCATCGGCGCGGTTGGCAGTGTGCACCCGCAGCCAGTAAATGGTGGCGTAGAGCAGCAGGAAGGTCACCATCGACACATAAAAGGCCACCCGCATGTCCGGGTGCAGGCCACCACCGCCTTCGCGCTCGACGATTGGGTGGGTGCCGCCCCATTTTTTGACCGCCATGTGGATGATCGGCACGTCGATGAAGCCAAAAATGGCCAGCACCGCCGCGATCTTCTTCATCCGGGCCGATTCGCGCGCCACGTAGCGCAGCAGCAGGTAGGCCGAGTAAATCAAAAAGAGCAGCAACGTGGCCGTCAACTGCGGGTCAAAGACAAAGTAGACCCCCCAGATGGGCCGCGCCCACAACGGACCGCTGGTCAAGACCATCGCACAGAAGACCACGCCAATCTCGGCGCCGCTCCTGGCCATCGCGTCCACCTTGTCCCCAGGACGCAGCAAATACGCCACGCTGAAGACAAACGCGCAGAAGAACCCGGCGTAGGCCCCGATGGCCGACGGCACGTGGAAGTAGAAGATCTTCTGCACAATCCCCATCGACGCTTCTACAGGTGCGTAGAAGAACGCCAGATAGAGGCTGACGACGATCATAATGGTCGTCAGACCGGCCAAAACCGGGAAGAACTTGAAGCTGTCCTTCATCGCAACCTCCGACAAAACAAAACGATGGGCCCCTCAAGGCAAGACACGCCCACGCCCACCGTCTCTTTCTCCATACCACAACCTGGGCTACTCGTCCTCTGTGACAAACCCAAAGAGCCAGCCGCCTCCAAGGAGGTAGAGCACATCCACCGCCGCCATCATCTTCACCCAGCTCCACGCCTCCGAGAGCGGAAAGTTGCTCACCAACACCGCCGTGGCCTCCACGCCGATGACCAGCAACGGGATCAACACCGGATAAAGGATGATGGGCAACAACACGCCGCGGCGCCGCACCGACACCAACATGGCGCTAAAGACCGTGCCCACCGCCGCAAAACCAATCGTCCCCAACAAAAGCGCCGAGCACAGCGGCAAGATCGCGTCCCCCGGCAGCGGCACCGCCAGGATCCCCACCACCAGCGGCACCACCAGCGCCTCCACCAGGAGCATGTAGAAGATGTTGAGCAGCGTCTTTGAAGCAAAGAGCGCCCTGGCCGCCCCCGGCACCAAAACCAGCGCCGTGAGCGTCTCGCCCTCCTGCTCCTGGGCAAAGCTGCGGTCGATCGCCAGCGTCCCAGTGAAGGCCACCGCAATCCAGATGATGCCAGGGGCCACGTTGGTGACCACCTCCTCGTCTCCGCCCATGCTGAAGGCAAAGATGATGACCAACAGCAGCGCAAAGAAGAGCAACGTCACCAACGTCTCGCGGGTGCGCCACTCGGTGATGATGTCTTTCATCAAAAGCGCGCGGATCTGCTTGAGCACACGCGCCGGGGGAATCTTTGCAGGAGGAATCGGCCTGAGCCCCTGACGCACCGCGTCCGATTTGGCGTTGCGACGTCGCCGCCTATCCTGGGATGGCGCTGCGCTCATGACGTCACCTCTTGCAAACCGCGCTCGTACCACACACCCAGCGGCTCACCATCCGGGTCCGCATCCCGCGCCAGTCGTCCTTGATAGAGCAAAATGGCCCTGTCGATGATGTCTGGCGGCTGCTCCAGGTGGTGGGTGATCATCAGCACCACCTTGCCTTCCTCGCGCAGCCGACGCAAAACCCCATGCAGAATCCGGTTGCCGCTCTGGTCCAACCCCGTAAAAGGCTCATCCAAAAGCACCACCGACGGCGACTGCAAGAGCGCGCGAGCGATGCTCAGGCGCTGGCGCATGCCTCGACTGTACTCGGCCACGCGGCGGTCGGCAGCGTAAGAAAGCTCCAACTCATCCAAAAGCTGACGGCTGCGTGCCTCGGCCACCTCAGCAGACAGACCATAGAGCTCGCCAAAGAGCATCAAGTTCTCGCGGGCAGTCAGATCGTGATAGATGAGGCTCGCATGGCTGACCAGTCCCAGGAGTCCCCGGTGGCCGGTGGCCAACTGAAACCAGTCGGCGGACACCTCCCTCTCTCCCTGGGTGAGCGTGGCCGTCACCACACCGCGCGACGGACGCAACAGCGTCGACAAAATGCGCAGCAGCGTGGTCTTACCAGCGCCGTTTGGCCCCAACAAGAGCACAATCTGACCGGCCTTGAAGGTGACCGAGACGTTGCGCAGCGCGTGGTGCCGCCCAAAACGGCGGCTGACGTCGTGCAGTCGAATATCGGTCAGCTTCATGCTCTCTCAGATCCTGGCCGTGTGGTGTGGGATGCAGGGGTGGGTGTCAAAAAAGCACTTGATGGTCGTGGAGCGCTGGCTTCCTTCCTTGCGGAAATGGATGCCAGCCAGACCCATCGGTTGGAGGTTGCCAGACCTCAGGAGGTCCGCTCCTGCTCCAGGCGGCGCAGCACCAGCGCCAGACGCTCACGCAGGCGCGCAGCCTCAATGTCATAGCGGCGGTCGGACAGCTCGCCGTCTTCGTAGCGCTCGTCCAGATCGCGCAGCGCATCAAAGAGATCTTCGCGCTCATCGGTCAGCGCGCGGATCTTGAGCTTGCGGGCACCGCGGCCTTGACCGCCCTTGCCTTTGCTTTCACGGGCAAAGAGCATGAAGCCGCCCAGCAGCGCCAGCACCACCAAACCCAGCGCAATCCAGCGACCGGGCGGATCGTGCACGGGGTAGCCGTCCACGGTGAAGTAGAGCTTGCTGCCGGGCTCCGCTGTGCCATCGCGGGCCACCACAAACTTCATGTTGGGGTTCATGCCGGGCATACGGCGGCCATCGCCGATGTCGGGGAAGCCAGGGGCGTTGAGCGTCAGGCTCAGCGAGGGGTGCTTCTTGAAGCGAGTCTGCAGCGGCACCACGACGCGCATGCCCTCAACGGCGTAGTCCAGCGGCTGCTCGTACTCAAAGAAGGAGTCCTTGAGCGTCATCGAGTAGCGCAGCTGCACGCGCAGCGGCTCGCTGCCTTCGACCATCGGGGGCACGGGCGCGGTGACAAAGACTTTGTTTTCAAAGACGCGGGCTTGCTCGGTGACACCGCCGCCGCGCATGACCATGGCGTTGATGCCCTGGGCCTTCTTGGGCAGGACGATGGGCAAGCCTTCGGCGTACTTTTCGTCGGTGGATCCGGTGGGGTCAAAGGCGGTGGGGCCGGTGTTGACGAAGGTCCACATCTGGGTAAAGACCAGATACCCTTCCCACAGGTCCACGGTGGTCATCATGTCGGTGACCAGCAGTCCCTTGTCATCAAAGGTCTTGTCAAAGAGGACAATGGTCGCGTCGTGGACATCCTGGCTGGGCGTGACGGCCTGGCCGGTGAAGTTGATGCCTTCGTGGACGACCTTGGGCACGTAGCGGGCGCCCATGACGCCGACCAGATCAAAGGTGGCCACACCCTGCTCGTTGGTCTTGGCGTTGTAGGAGCGAATCTTCATGTCGCCCGCCATCGCGTCAAGGAGCACCGCCACACCGGCAGCGGGCGTCTCAGCGCCGCCATCGCCGCGCTTGTTGACCTTGACGTTGAGCTTGAAGGCTTTGCGCTGCGGCATGGCGCCGGGTGCGCTGGCGGGCGCAGGAGCGGGCGCCTGGCCACCGTGGACGGCCCCAGCGGGGGCATCCTGAGCCGTGGCGGCGCTGGTCCAGGCCAACGACAGGCTGACGATGAGCGCCAGCATCAGGCGCGCGCAGGCGCTCGAACGGTTCTTTGTGGTCATCATGCTCTTTTACCTCCCGGCAGCGGCGGTTTCGACCGCAGCGACCTGGTTTGAGGCGGCTTTGGGCGCCTTGACGGCAGCCCCACACGCGTGACAGAAGCGCGAATCTGCTTCCAACTCGGTTCCGCAAGAGCTGCAGAAGAGGCTGGCCACCGCCTGAGGTTTGGCAGCGGCTTTGGCAGGGCGTTTCTTTTGGGTTTTGCTGGGGGCCGCAGGCGAGTCCTTGGCGCTGTCGGCCTGGGGGCGCTTTTTGCGCCTTTTGCGTGCACTGGAGTCGGCGCCCTCATCACCTGCGGTGGCCTTGCGCTTGCGTTTGCGCTTGGCACCGTCGGCGCTCTGCCCCGCAGCTTTGCTTTGGGGACGGACGCGTTTCTTCTTGCGGGGCTGGGGCTCGTCACCATCGCCAAAACGAAGCTCGTACTCTTCATCAATGATGGCGTCGTAGTCCGTGTCGCCGCGCAGTTCATCAAGGCGCTTGAGGACGTGGATGGCCTGAGCCTCCATCTTGCGGCGCATGTCCTGATAGTCCGCGATGCTGACGTGACCGGTCTGGTGGTCAAACTCCAGGTCTTTGATGTCGCCGAGCAGACGGGCCTTGGTCACCGCCAGCTCCTGCAGTTCTTGAAGCTCGCCGTCGAGCTCCACCAACAGGTCCTGGCCAGCGGCGCGTTGCCACTCGTCGTAAATTTTGTAGGCCATGAAGGCCGTAAAGACCAACGCAGCAGTGAAAATCAGCAGAAATACAGTCGCCATTGAATCGACTCCAGGGCCGCCGTCATCGGCGTTGGATATCAGTCGTCTTTCAGTTCCTGGTTCAAGAGATCCAGGTAGTAGCTATCTTCGGAATCTTCCTCGACAGGGGCCCCGTTGGCCGACGCCAAAGAAGCCTGCGCGCGCTGGGCGTTGGCGTTCCACTGACGGACCTTGACGGCCAACATCGGGATGGCCAGCACAATCAGCCCCAGCGGCAGCGCCCAACTGAGCCAGTTGAGGTTGTCGTTGTTGGGCTGGGCCAGAACCCACTCGCCGCGCAGCGCCACAAAGTGGTCCAGAATCTCCTGGTTGCTCTTGCCTTCGGCCAGGAGCTTCTCCACCAGACGAAGATCTGCCTGGAAGTCGGCGCAGGTCGGCGAGCTGTTGGCCATCGTCGGGCGCCCCGAGGAGGGGCAATCGACGCGAATGGTGGCCATCAACTCTTTAAGCCGCGGATCGTGCACGCGCACAGTCGGCCCGACACCGCCGCCTTTGGCCCCTTCTTCATGGGCATGGTCATGCTTTTCTACGGGTGTGGACTGGGCCACACCGACGGTGGTCCAGAAGACCAGCGGGGTCGAGGAAAAGACCGCCAGGACCGCCAACGCAGCACCGGTGCGGGCCGCGCGCCGATAGACCGTCGTGGGCATGCGGACCTCTTCGGGCCACAGACAGATGGCAGTGCCAAAGACCAGAATCCCAACACCAAACCAGAACCACCACGTCAACGGGCTGACCAACATCTTGAAGCTGGCCACGTTGCCGTTCTCGCTAAAGCCCGCCAGCGCAAAGTAGAGATCTTCAATCGGATCCGAGTGAATGGCGATCTCGCTGGTAGGGTTCTCGGGCGAGGAGTGGTAGACGGCGCGACCGGGGGTGATGACGGCGACGCGCTGGCCACCGCGCGAGACGGCCAGGTTGGCGGTGATGAGCGCCCGGTTGGGGCCCTCTTCCTCGCTGAGCCCCTCATAGGTGACCTCGTAATCGCCAAGCGGCACCGTCTCGCCGATGCGCATGGTGACATCCTGCTCGACCTTGAAGGCGTTGCCGCAGAAGGCAATGATCACGAGCACGAAGCCAAGGTGGACAATGTAGCCACCATAGCGGCGACGCTGACGGTCAAAGAGGTTCAAGAGGGCCTCAAGGACACCTTCTTTCTTGGAGCGCATGCGGGCTTCGACGCCGCGCCAGAACTCAAAGATCACCGAGGCGATGACAAAGACCGAACCGGTGACGCCAGCGGTGGCATAACCCATGTCGAGCATGCTGGGCTCAACTTCGAGCGCCTTGGCGCGCATCAGCCAGTAGGCCGCGCACAGCGCCGGGGTGACCAGGATGGTGCCCACGACCGGGACCAGGAAGTTGCGCTTGAAGTTCTTCCAGCTGCTCTTCTTCCAGGTGATGAGCGTGCCAAAAGCAATCAGGAAGGTCAGGATGATGCCCAGCGGCACCATATATTTGTTGAACCAGGGCGGGCCGACCGAGACCTTGTCACCGGTGATCATCTCTTTGATTTTGGGGAAGAGCGTGCCCCAGAAGATGACAAAGACCATGCCCAACAGGATCCAGTTGTTGCCCAGGAAGGTGGCCTCACGGCTGAGCACCGAGTCCATGGTGCCTTCGCTCTTGAGGTGCTTCCAACGCCAGGCCAACAGACCAGCGCTGAGCGACACAAAGGTGATCAGCAGCGCAAAGAAGTAATCGCCGATGTCGGACTGCGCAAAGGTGTGGACGGAGTCGATCAAACCACTGCGGGTGATGAAGGTGCCGGTGAGCGTCAGCAAGAAGGCCAGCGTGATGAGGACCACGTTCCAGCGCTTGAGCATGCCGCGGCGCTCCTGAACCATGATGGAGTGCAGGAAAGCAGTGGCGGCCAACCAAGGCATGAACGCGGCGTTCTCAACCGGGTCCCAGGCCCAATAACCGCCCCAACCCAACTCTTCATAAGCCCACATGCCGCCAAGCATGTTGCCCATCGACAACCACAACCAACTGACCAGCGCCCAGCGGCGGGCGGGCTTGAGCCACTCGTTGCCGTAGCGACCGGCGCACATGCCGGCCATCGCAAACGCAAAGGGAATCGCCATCGAAGAGAAGCCCTGGAGCAGTGACGGCGGATGGATGATCATCAGCGGCGTTTGCAGCAGGGGGTTGAGGCCGTTGCCTTCCTTCGGCGTATCGACCACATGCCAGGTCTCAAATGGATTGGACGCAAAGAGCAATATGAACGTCAGGAACATCGTCAAGCCCATGACGACGCTGACAAACCACGGCATCAAGACCGCGTCCTTCTTCTTGTGCAGCGTCAACGCCACGGCAAAGTGCAACATCAGTGTTGATGTCCAGAAGAGCAGGCTTCCCGCCTGCCCACCCCAGAACGCCGTCACCAGATAGTGTACCGGCATGCGCGTGTCGCTGTACTTGACCACGTTGGTCAACGAAAAATCGTGCGTCAAAATGGCGTGGACGTAGAGCGCCGCGGCCATCGCGATGCACCCAAACACGATGTAACCACCGTAGATGGCCACACTCGTGTAGCGCTTCTTGCCCGTCTTGCCGCCCAGTATCCCCGCGACCATCGCCACGGCGGCCACCACAAGCGCGGCGTGCAGACAGAATGATCCGATCATTGGCAACATGGCTTAACTCAGTATCCCTGCGGCTTGTGGTCCGACTGTCCCGCTGGTGCACTGCGCACCGATGACCGTCAACCACGTCCTGTGTGTCTTGGCTCTTGTGATCCTGGATCACGAGCGCCGCCGACGCTTGCCACCTGCAACATCGACGGACGGCGTCAAGGCCGCTGGAAATCCCCCGCAGCCCATCCAACCTTCAAAGAAAGGCTCAATAGCCCTTCTTCTTTTGACCACCTTCCATGGCCGCCTCGCCGCCCTCAGCGGTTGGCGGGCCACCTTCGTACTTGGAGGGGCACTTGGCAATGACGTTCTCTGCCACCAACACGCCGTTGCTGTCCAGTTCGCCCTCGGCAATGACCTCGATGCCCTCCTTGAAGGTGTCGGGCAGAGGCTTGTCGTAGGCCACGGTCATCAACTTCTCGTTGGCGACCACCTGGAAACGGGTGTCGAGCGTGCCTGCTTTGGCCTTGATCGAGCCCTCGTGCACCTTGCCGCGCACGCGGAAGCGCTTGCCGGTCAGCTCGCCCTTCATCTCCACCGCCTTGTCCACAGGGTAGGCGAAGACCGCGTCGTTGGCGCCGTCGAGGATGATGTAAGCCGCCGCGACGACCCCCACCAACAACGCCAGCACAAACCACACAGAGACCCCAGAGCCATGCTTGGCCCGGCTCGGATCACCGAACGTGGTCTCCTCTTCACCCTCGATCTGAGGCAAGGCGACCCTAGTAAGTTCCTCAAGTGGGGACACTTGTCCCCGCTTCTCGTTGTCTTGACCTTCGGGCTTGTCGGCCATTGTATCCCTCACTATTGCACCGTCGACCTTGTGCACGACGGACTGCGTATGTCGATGTGTCGTTTAGACCCCGGTCCAGGTCTTCTTTGCGGGGCTCTTCGCCCCCTTCCTCATAGAATGCAAGCCTTGTTCCTTATCAAAACAACAAGACCCACACCCAACAACTTACCTTCAACCGCCGATGGACACCATCTGTTTCATCGTCACGGCGCCACCTTCAAGATCAAAGCTGTGTGACTCGGCTTTGCCCCACAACGACCGCGCGACGGCCTTGTAGACGCCCTCGGGCCCCTCACCGCCGCGCAGAACTGCCCTCAAATCCACCTCGGAGTCATCGGCCAGACACGCCCGCAGGCCCCCTTGCGGGGTCAGACGGATCCGATTGCAGCTGTCGCAGAAACACTGTGTCACCGCAGAAATGATGCCCACGCGGCCTTGGCCGTCGGGACTTGCTGGGCCCTTTAGTCCCCAGTAGCGCGCGGGTCCCGCGCCGGTCTTCATGCCCAGCGGCTCCATCGCCCAACGCGTGCCGATCACCGCTTGCATCTCGGCCGCAGGCACGCAGCCGTTGTCGTTGCCGTCACTCCAAAACGTGTCGGCGCCTATGGGCATAAACTCGATCAAGCGCAGCAAGTGGCCGCGCTCCAAAGACCATTCGATCATATCCAGCACTTCATCGTCGTTGAAGCCCCGGATCACCACCGCATTGATCTTGATGCGCTCAAAGCCAGCTTGTGACGCCAGTTCCATCGATTCCAGGACGCGCTCCAGACTTCCGCCGCGCGACATCTTGGAAAACCGATCGGCTTGCAGGCTGTCCAGGCTCACCGTCAAGCCATCCAACCCCGCCTCACGCAGCGCCACCGCGTCTCGCCCCAGGAGGTAACCGTTGGTCGTCATGACGACCTCATCGATCCCTTCGATGGCCTTGAGCGAGGCGATCAACTCGGGCAACTGCTTGCGCACCAGCGGCTCACCGCCGGTCACGCGCACACGGCGCACGCCGTGGCTGGCCAGCGTCTCCACCACCACGCGGATCTCTTCAAAGGTCAGCAGATCTTTGCTGGGACAGAGCTTCACCCCCTCGGCGGGCATGCAGTACACGCACCGAAAGTTGCACCGGTCTGTCACCGACAACCTCAGGTATGTCACCCGGCGACCAAAACGATCCACGAGTCCATCAACCGCACCCACGTTGTCCCCCACCACCAATACCTCCAAGAGATCGGGCGTGACACAGCCGTGCGCTGCATCACAACAACACCGCACCAAACCAAAAGCCGACCAGAAAGACAAGTCATTCCAGCGCACGCCGCCACGGGTTCATTTAAAAGCCGCGCGCAACGCACCGGCCCAAATCCCATGGCTCCGGCAACGCCCTCCTTAAATGATGACAGCTCACAAAAGCTTCACAGGCGGCGGGCAGCAGACACACCAACCCAACAAGACCCAGGCAACAGCCTTCATACCAAGATGTAGACGAAAGGCTTGCTTTGTGGCGAGCAATAACGGATGGCAGGGACCGAAGCTCTAAGCGATAAACCACAGGTTTGGGGCGAGCAATGATGGATGTCAGACGCTGAAAGACTGAGCGTTGAGCCATAAGCCATCAAGCCGCCAAAGGCCTGACGCCAAACCCAAGCACTTCAAAAAGAAAAAGAGAAGAAGCCACGGGTTTGGGGCGAGCAATGATGAGGCTCAGGGGCCTCGGAGGGAGCGCAGCCATAGCAGCGCTATTGCAAGCGACCTACGTGGTTCCTGAGGCCATCAGGGCCGCCCCAAACGTCACAAAGTCAGTCGGACGTCTACAATTTGGTATCACTTGCCCTTGCGCCCTTTGCGCCTCTTGCGCGCAGGCTTCTTTGGCGCAGCGTCCTTCTTGTCCTCGGCTGGCGCTGGCTTGGCGCCATCGCTCTCTTTGGGCGATTGAGGCTTGTCTTCTTCGACAGGTTCCACCTTCAGCTCGCCGATCTGCCGAGCGTCTTTGGGCGCCTTCAAGAAAACCAGGGTAAACTCCATCGCCTCCCCTGGCCCCAGGCTCAACTCGGCGACCTCTTTGGCCACCGACGCGTAGAGCTTGTCGGCTGCGCCGGCGCTGTTGAGGTCCATCAACTCTTCCTCGGTCAGCGTCCGACCCGCAGACACCCGGCGAGACTCAAGCTCAGCGCCCTCTGTATCAAAGAGCTTGCCGTCGACCATCGGGGCCACCACCGCCGCGCCGGTTCGATTGATGATCCGGCCCTCCAGAACCAGGAGCTTGTTGCCTTTGGCGTTGGGAAAGAAGTTGGGTTTGTCGTGCTCAATGACCATGCCCAATGGCTCAATGGGCTTCTCAACGGGCTTGGGCTTGACGACCTCCTGCCCCTGTACGACCGGCCCGTAGAGTACCACCTCTGCCTGACCAAAGGCCGCCGCGATTTGGACATCAAGACGAGCAAAGTCCAGCACGCCGTCGTGCACAAAGGCCACAAACCCCATAAAGCCCGACAAGACCAGAAAGAGGATCAAGACCAGGTTGGCGATGGTCTGGAGGATGCCGCCGTCATCACGGCGCACCGACTGCGCGGGGGCCACCAACCCTGCCGGGATGACCACCGGTGCGGTGGCGCTGCGCGGCGCCTGGCGAGCGTCGGCCCCTTTTCTGCGGCGCGGCTGACGCGGGGTTGAGCCACTTTGAGGGCGTTGGCGTCGATTGGATGAGCTGCTCGGCGAGGGGGCCGAGCGTTGGAGCTTGTCTGCGATGTCATCGCCGGGGCCTACAGCTGCGCCCGCGTCGGGATCAAAGACGGCGCCGCCTTGCCAGTGGTCATCTTGAGACTCCTGGGCGTCCATGAACATCGCCGCGCGCTCAGAGTTGCCCAACATGCTGATGTCGCCGTTGGCGCTCAGGCTCTGACCACCGCCAGCAACTGCGTCGGCCATCTGCGCAGACCCCAGACCATCTTCGTTGGTCATCAGGCCAGGCATCGGCTCCACTTCGATGCCGCCTGCGGGCATCTGCCGCGCGGGAGGCTCGGCCCCACCAAAGTGCTCAATGACAAAATCCTGGCTCTCACCGCCGCCAACATCAAAGCCGTCCTGACTGGCGCCTTCTTCGCTAAACCCGGTGGCCGCAAAGGGATCCATGGGCGCCAGCGGATCTTCGGCGTTCCCAAAGGGCTCACCACCCCCGGCGGGCGGCGCAAAGGCCCCCGGGTCAGGCGCGATCGAGTCTTCGGGCAGGTTGGTGAGGCCAAAACCGGAGTCGTCAAACTCCTTGGCGGCCTCTTCGGCATCAAACGCCGTCATCGCAAAGGGATCGTCGCGCTCAAAAGGGTTCTCACCAGCAAATCCGCCGCTGGGAGACACACCGCCATAAGACTCGTCTTCGACCTCGCCAAAGAGATCGTCGCGCGCAGGCGGCGGCGTCGGCATGGACGGCGCCTGCTGAGCCTTGGGGGGAGGGTCGCGGCGAACGGCCGCGGCCGTGTCCGAGAGCGCCACGTCCGATGGGCCTTCTGTGCTCCCAAAGGGATCATCAAAAGCAAAAGGGTCGGTCAGGCGAGGCTTGGGCGGCGCTTTGGAGGCCTTCTTGAGGGAGACGGTGCCGTCGGGCATTGCCCTGAAGACCTTCTTGCACTTGGAGCAGCGCACTTTGCTGCCGCTGGGTTTGATCTTATCTCCGGCGACCTTAAACCGGGCGCTGCAACTGGGACATTCTATGATCATGCCTGAATCAACGTTGGGGCTCTGTGAACGGATCTGGGAGAACTTTAAGACCACCCCATTGTCACTTACGACCCCCCATCCTTGCAACAATATAAGCATCACCGCTCTGAGCAGCCGACACCAGTGGCCGCGGGCCTTTTGCGTGCTCCTGGGGATTTTGTTACAAGAACGCGTTGCTTGGTGCGGCTTGTGAAACGACACCATGGCCAAGTCTGGGAAAACACCTCAGCGCCGCCATGCGGGGTCACTTCTGGCAACGGGGAGAGAAGCCAAAGAGCGCCTCCCCAGCCCGACATTGAGGGTCTGGAGCATCTCCGACCCCACCGCGTTGGGCCCGCTTGACAGAGCGACCATCAGAACCTCAGATAGGGGGACTGAGTTGGGTGATCAGGTCAATGGTTTGAAAACATCTATGGAGCGGTTTGATGGGTGGTTCATTTACAAGTGTGCGCGCGGCTTTGACGTGGTCTTTGACCGCGCTGGCGGCGTTTGTCCTGCTGACGGCCAGCGGCTGCGGCGACGACAACAACGGGGCGGCTGGATGCACGGTCGATTCTGACTGCCGTGGCACCCGGGTGTGCCGTGAGAGCCAGTGCGTCGATGCTGATGAAGTCAACAACGACGAAAACAACGACGAAAACAACGACACCCCCACGGACTGTGAAGGGGACCTGGATTGCACCCCTGACCAGGTCTGTGACAGCGGCGCGTGCGGCGAGCGCACCGGCACCGGTGACCCCGACTGCGGCGGCGACCGTTTTTGCTACGCGGGCCTGTGCCGGGCGGCCATTGACTGTCAGGACGACAGCGACTGCAGCTTCTTCAGCGGCGGCTACTGCGACGACGGACGTTGCACGCCGGGCTGCTTCATCGCCGCCGACTGCCCCGACCCCCAGACCCAGGACTGCGCCGAAGGCATCTGCCGGGCGCGCTGCAACGCCGATGGCGACTGCGACCGTGGTGAAATCTGCGAAGACGTCTGCCTGCCGGCCGAATGCCGGGGCGCGGGCACCGAAGACTGCCCTGGCGGACAGCGCTGCGACACGGGCCGCTGCGTGGACTTCACCCCCTGCGACACCACCGACGACTGCGGCGGCGACGAAATCTGCCGGGAAGGCATCTGCGAGCCCCGCACCAGCTGCGTCGGCGACCTGATGTGCCCCGACGGCGAGCAGTGCATCGATGGGTTCTGCCGCGAGTCGGTGGCCTGTCAGGTCCGCGAAGACTGCCCTGAAGGCGACGACTGCGTCGGCGGCGTCTGTGTGCCCTTCCTGTGCCGCGGCAACGACGACTGCCCCGCTGGCCAGTTCTGCGATGAGGGCGACTGCCAAACCCCCGATGACGCCGCCACCGTGGCCCAGGTCATCATCCTGACCCGCGCCCAGGCCATCGCCCCCGGCGGTGAAATTCAGTTCCAGGCTGTCGCCCTCGACGACGACGGCAACATCCTGGTCGGTCAGGCCTTCTCCTGGGCCTCCACCGACGACGCCGTGGTGGACATCAGCCAAGACGGCGGGCTGGCCGTCGGAGGCCAGAGCGCCGGTCAGGTCGAAATCACCGCCACCGCCGTGGGCACCAACATCGCCAGCAACCCGGTGCTGCTGACCAACACCGGCGCGCCGCCCCCCGCCCAGAGCCGCGTCACGGTCCTGGGCGCCAACGGCCAACCGCTGGCCGGCGCCGTCGTCGTGCGCGGCGACCAGACCGAAACCACCGACGAGTCCGGCCAGGCCTTCTTTGAGCCCGCCAACGGCCCCGTCAACGTCTCGGTCTTTGAGAGCCTGCACAACTACGTCACCATCATGAACACCACCGGCAACGACATCCTGGTCCCGCTCGAAGCCCTCGGCGGCGGCGCCACCCGCGGCGGCTTCACCGGCCAGATGGACTTCAGCCAGGTCTCCAGCGGCGGTGACATCAACGTCGGCCTTGCCGGCGCCAGCCTCAACTCCGACCTGACCAGCTTCGACCTCGACGCCCTGCTTGGCGACGGCTTCAACACCCGCGTCAACATCCCCGGCCTCTTCGACACCACCTTGCCGCTGCCCGGCGGCCTGGTCCTCGACGGCGTCGTCTTTGGCTTCCCCGTCAACATCAAGGACACCTACTACGCCAACGCCGAAGGCGGCCTGAAAGTCGCCTGGGGCATCGGCGGCAAGATCGACGCCAACGAGATCATCGGCCTGGTCGGCGGCGGCGGCGACGCCAGCAACCTCCTGCGCGTCCTGCTGCCCTTCTTTGAAAACTTCGACCACAACGTCGAGCCCCTGATCGTCGAGCCGCTGGCCAAAATCCCCGACGGCGACGACCTCGACGGCGACGGCAACACCCAGGAACTCGTCCCCGACTACGACAACTTCCCCCAGATCGACGTCTCGCCGCGCGTCCGCCAGCGCCTGCGCACCTCGCTTGGCCTGCCCGCGCTGCCCGAGATCGGCGATCCCGATGGCCGCTTTGTCATCGTCGTCGGCGGGGTCATCAACCAGGGCATCGGCTTTGTGCCCCTTGGCCTCAACGCCGCCACCGATGAAGACAACGACGGCACCCCCGAGGTCATCACCCTGCGCATGGCGCCGCCCCACTCCGGCCTCAGCGCCGGTCGCTACGCTGTCATCGCGCTGACCTTTGACCCCAGCGACCTTGAGGCAGACCTGACCAGCGGCGTCGATCTCCCCGACAACTACTCCGTGGTCGTCTGGCAGGGCCCCAGCATCCCCGCCAACCTCAACATCGAACAGAACTTCCTCAACCTCCCCCAAGGTGACTGGAACGGCCCTGGCCGCGAGTTCTCCTCGCCCACCGCCGACGGCGCCGACCTCTACCGCGTCACCTTCATCGGCGATGAGGGCTCCTGGGAGGTGTGGGCGGCCGAGGACAGCGACGGCTTCAACCTGCCCCAACCCCCCGACGGCTTCCAGGACTGGTCCTCCGACAGCCGCGTGCGCCTGGATGCCTTCATCACCCAGGAAGGCCTGACCCTCGACACCCTTGTCGAAGCTGACGGCACCAACATCCGTCAGATCTCCGACGTCAGCGAAGGCTTCAGCCGCGCCATCGTCAACGAGTAAGTCTCAGCGCCGCCCCACACACCACGGGGCGGCCTGTGGCGCTCCCCCCTTCCCTTCCTCACCGCTTCGCCATCAAATGCGCTTGGCCTGCACAAGCGCGAACACTACTCGCGTTTTGCACCATTTCTGGCGCAAAAGTCTGACAAAAGCAGTCGATGTGGCCCCATCGGGCTTGATCGTAATGGGGCCCTGCGGGTAACCTTCAGCGGCAGCTCTGAAGGAGCAGATCAGGTGTGGTGGAGGACCAATGGCTCTGTGGCCTCCCCCCCATCACCACCCTCACAAGGACAGGACATGATCCTGCTTTGCCCAAAGTGTCACTGGAGCATGCTCCTGGCTGATGATGAGGTCGCTAGACGCGGCGGACCATCGGCTTGTCAGTGCGGCGCTTGCAGCACCCCTCTCGATACACTCGACGGGGCGCTGGGGCTGACCGGCCTGTCGACCGCCAGTGAGGCGGCCGATGAGTTGCGCGACACTGGCACGCTCCAAGCGCTCGAACGGGCCCCCGGTGGCAACCACGGCACACCCGCTGTGCCCATGAACGTCGCGCTGGCCAAGGCCACCGTGCGCGACCTCTCAGACCTCAAGCCGCCGCCAGGTCAACTCATCATCGGCGAGCTTGAAGACAACCCGGCGATGACCACACCGGCCATGAGCGCGCTCAAGCGCCCGGACGCCCCACAGCACACTGGCGCCATGGCCATCCAGGCCGCCATGCTCATGGAAGGGTTTCCGCTGGCCGACCCCGATGACCCCGACGCCACCCAACTTTCGCTGCCCACGGCCGTGCCCCCCGCAAGGGTCATTCCGGCCCCGGCGCTTCGCTCCGACGCGACCAAACCCGCTGTCCCCGTCAGAAAGATCGGCAACGATTTGCCGCGCGTGGAGAAGAGCCGACCCGAAAAAGGCGGTCGCCAGATGGGCTTGGCGCTGCTGGTCGGCGGCGCGTTGCTGGCCGGATTGCTCTTGCTGGCAGGTGGCGGCGCGCTGGCTTACTACTTCTCGTCCAAGCCTTCGGGGGACAACAACAAAACCCCCGACACCCAGGTCGGTGACCAACTCAAGAGCACACCACCGGCCCGGCCGCCGCTCGACGAGCGCATGCGCGAGTTGGTCCAAAACCACTCCAACACGTCCGTGCCCGCCATTGAGCTCGGAGGCCAACTCCCCAACGAGTCCGAAGTCATCCTGCTGACCCCAAACGGCATCGTCTACGGCAAAGAGATGGTTGCCAGCACCAGCCTGGGGCGAGTGGCCACCGAAGCGCGTCCCAGCGCCGACTCTCCTTTGATTGTGCCGCTGGCTCGCCAGCTTGAGGCCACCTTCAGCAGCCGCATCAAGGACGCCATCGACGCCGAAGCCGAGCCCCGATGGGTCATCGCCCTGGCAGACGGCACCGTCCCCTACGGCATCCTCTACAGTGTCCTCTACACAAGCTGGGAGCGCGGCGCGCGGCTTCAACTGGCCACCACCAACCCCAAAAACCCCAACGCCTACCTGGCCAGCGACATCACACCATACGGCTGGCCTGCGCCCATCACCGTTGGCGCCCCCGACGACCTGCCGCCCCAAAACCCCGCCTCGGCGACCGACAACCAGGGTCCGCTGCTGCGTGTCACCGTCAGCGACAAAGGCTTCACCATTGACGCCGACGGCGATGAAGAAGAGGCGATGGTCATTGAGCGGCTCGACACCTACCCCGTGCGCAAGCTGCGCAAAGAGTGTCAGGCGCTGCGCCAACGCCACGGCAAGCTGAGCGCCGTCCTCATCCAGCCCCACAAGAAGACCACCTTCTTCACCCTCTTGCAGACCATCAGCGCCACCACGCGCGCCTGGGAAGGCACCCCGGCCATCGACGCCGTCTGGATGACCCCGCCCAAATAATCCCAAGCCTTTCTTCTGTGGTTTGGTCTAAACAAACAACATCACATCGAGCCTGCATAGATGAACTCGCGGACCTTCTCGTGATTGCTCTTGCGCAGCTCTGCGGGCGCCCCATACGCCAGAATCTCACCAAAGTAGAGCATCGCCACCCGGTCTGCGATGCGGAAGGTCGAGACCATGTCGTGGCTGATGACGATCGAGGTGATGTCAAAAGCCTCCTGGGCCTCTTCAATCATGTCATCAACGCGCTGGATCATGACCGGATCCTGACCCGTGGTCGGCTCGTCATAGATCATGATCTCGGGCTGGGTGATGATGGCGCGCGCCAAAGCCACGCGCTTTTGCTGACCGTTGGAAATCTCTGAAGGGTTGCGCCAGGCCAGATCTGGGATGTTGAGCCGCTCCAGGACATCAAAGACCTTGTCCTTGACCTCGGCCTTGTTGCGCACCAGGCGGCGCTCCACCAGCGGAAACGCCACGTTCTCGTAGATGCTCATCGAGTCAAAGAGCGCCGCGTGCTGAAAGAGCATCCCAAAGCGCTCGCGCAGCTTCTTGATGGTCTTCACGTCGGCCTGCGCGATGTCCTGACCAAAGACGTTGACCTGTCCGCTGTCGGGCCTGAAGAGCCCGATGATGTGCTTGATGATGACCGACTTGCCAGACCCCGACCCCCCAATCAAGACCGTGATCTTCTTGGGCGGCACCTTGATGTTGACCCCCTTGAGGACCGTGTGCTCCCCAAAGGACTTGACCAGGTCCTTGACCTCGACCACCGGCTCGTCGGGCTCAACGGCCAGACGCGCCAGCACATCGTCACAAGAAACCATGGCCGTCACGCGGCGCGTCGCGTCTTGAGCGCCTGCAGGTGCCCCATCGTCATTTTCATCGCTCATGCGCCCAGAGCCGCCCACGTTCACAAAGCCGTGGACCCAGGGGTGGGTGCTGCGCCGGATTTCATCAAAGGTGCCGCGTTGGACAATCTGGCCTTCATGGAGCATGGCCACGCGCGTGGCCAGACGCGACACGCTGCCGACATCGTGGCTGATGATGACGCTGGTGATGTTGTAGCTGCGCTGCGCGCGAATGATGAGCTGGTCGACAAACTCGATCATCACCGGGTCAAGACCCGTGGTCGGCTCATCAAAGAAGACCAACTCCGGGTTGGTGATCAACGCACGCGCCAGACCCACGCGCTTCTTCATGCCGCCTGACAACTCGTTGGGAAACTTGTTGTAGGCGTGGGGCAGGTCCAGCATCTCCAGCAGATCCCGCACGCGGCGGTCGATCTCCTCGGACGCCACCCGGGTGTTCTCCTGCACCGGAAAGGCGATGTTGTCGCGCACGGTAAAAGAGTCCATCAACGCGTAGTTCTGGAAAAGCATCCCAAAACGCTTGCGCACCGCCAACAACTCACGCGTGGACATGTCCCGGACATTGCGCCCAAAGATAAAGACCTCACCGTGATCGGGCGTCTCCAAACCCGTCATCATCCGCAAGAGGATCGACTTGCCCGAACCCGACTCGCCCATGATGACCACCGTCTCACCGGCCACCACGCGCAGATCGACCCCCTTGAGGATGTCCTTGCCCCCGTACGACTTCCAGACGCGCTGCAGTTCAATGATGGGCTTGTCGGGATCAGAGGGCCAGCGCTCAATGTCTGGCAAAAGCAGATTGCGCCGCTCCTCCACTTCCTGCTCTCCCTGTGCCCCTTTATCCTCTTTGACCATCCACGCACCTCGTCATTGTCGCCGTCTCCTGCGCGGCCAAGGCCCACACCATAACACAACCACACCCCCCACACGCCGACACGAATGCACCAAAGGCAAGAAAGACTGTTGACACATCAGCCCTGGCGCTCTTATAGTCCCCTTCGCCTCGCCGGAGTGGCGGAATCGGTAGACGCGTCGGATTCAAAATCCGATGGCCTTACGGTCGTGTGGGTTCGAGTCCCACCTCCGGTATTTTATCCCACCAAAACATCACGTCGCGTGACGGGCTGGCACATGCTTCATCAGCATGCTCGCAGTCTCGCTATACACGCGCGCTGGTGCGTCTTCGGACAGCTCCACGCTCTTAATGAAGAGCGACTCGCGCATCTCCATGAAGTTGATCGAGTAGGCGTCGTGGCTCACCAACACGCGATGGCCCCCGATCTGACCAGCCCCCTCGTAGACCAACGCTTCAACATGTTGTTGACTCAGGCCCATGGCTTTCATGGCCCGACGCAGGTCTCTGGGCGCCTCAAAGTGCCCCAGCGGCTCCAAAAACGCCTTGAAACCATCTTTCAGACCCTCAACGGCATAGACCGGGCGCTCCAACTGCTCGATCGGCTGCGCCAAACTGGCCTGCTGAAGCCACGCTCGCCACGCGTCCACCTGAGCGGCGTCCATGTCCACTGGGTGCGGCACACCCACTTCGGCCCCATCTGACAACTCAAAGGCGCTTCCATCAGCATTGACCAGATTGCCGCCGAGCAAGACCGTAAAATACCCCTGTGAGCCTTCACCGTGGGCTTCAAAGACCACACCTTGCGCGGCGGCCCTCAAGACCGGGTGTTGGGTGTAAAGTGTGCGCCAACGGGCCACTTTCCAGCGTTCTGCCGCCAACATTGCCCCTTCAAAGCGGCCTCGCTGCACCTCCATCACTTGATCCAGCGCATCGTAGAGGCTCTCAAATCGAGCCTTGACGGAGTCGTGGAGCGCCACTCCAGCGGCTTTGGCGGCTTCAACAGGCGAGCTGTGGGTGGAACCGTCGGGGGCCTGCACGTTCAGGCGCAGATCGGGGCCCAACACCCACGCCCCCATGGTCCCCTGCCCGTCCAAATCAACCTCAAGGCGGCCATCGACGCCAAAACCAAAGTCGGCGGTGACCGACTCGGTCAATTCGGCGGCGGTCAGCTTGCGCTGGCTGGCCATTTGAGACAGCGCTCGGCTTGCGGCGCGCTTGTCTTCGACTTTGCGGGCGCGCTGGGCCACCACAGAGAGCGCTCGGGCGGCCCCGTCTGAGTTGCGCCGCGCCATAGACATCGCCAGGCGGTAGCCGCGCCCCTTGAACCCTCGGGTGAGCTTGTCAAAGCGCGCGGCCAACCCTTCAACGTGGGCTTCGGTGAGCAAGAGCCTCAAGGCATGATCCACCCACGGCCTCTGCTCAACCACGCCTTTGTCGCGTGTGGCCTTGTCCAACGCATCCCAGAAGGCATCGCGGCTGCCAGCGTCCAAGCGCTCAATGACTTCTTTAAGGCCGTAAGGCACGTCGACAGCCGTGACGCGGATCAACTGGGTCATCATCCAAACCATGGCGACCTCCGAAAGATCCACGCCGCTGGCCCAACGCAGCGCAGGCAACTGGTTGTCTTTCACGATGGAGGACTTGTTGGGCAGCTTTTCGGCGCGCTCCACCAACGCCTGATCCACCGCCGCGTCGTCCAGCCCTTCCAGCTCGGGCAGCGGTGAGCAGTTCAAGAGCGCAATGCCCAGCGCGTCCTTGATGTCGGCCTTCTTCTCTTTGGCCAGCGCCTTGTTGATGTGCGGCAAGCTGTCGGGATGGGGGATCTTTTGCAGGAGCGTCGCCGCCTCGCGCCGCACCGTGATCTTCTTGTCCGCCACCATCTCCCAGATGCGAGGCAAGATGGATAAAGTACGTACACAAGAGCGTATTATCATGAAGCACGCAGTTGAATACTCTAAGATGCCGAAAAAAGAATTCACTCGAGCATTTGCAGGTGACGAAACGTCAACAGCATGGTTAGATAATGCCATTGCTGCAAACAAAGACTACTCACCAAAGCTAAATGAATACAAAGAAGAAATTTTACGTTGTATTCAAAAGCTTAAGCAAATTGAAGAAGAAACTAAACTAAGTGTTGTTAGCATTAAAGACATCAACCGTCGTATGTCTATCGGTGAAGCGAAAGCACGCCGTGCGAAAAAAGAAATGGTTGAAGCTAACTTGCGTTTGGTAATTTCAATTGCGAAAAAATACACCAACCGTGGTTTACAGTTCTTGGATTTAATCCAAGAAGGTAATATAGGTTTGATGAAAGCGGTAGATAAGTTTGAATACCGTCGTGGTTATAAGTTTTCAACTTATGCAACTTGGTGGATCCGTCAGGCGATCACGCGTTCAATTGCTGACCAAGCACGTACCATACGTATTCCTGTACATATGATTGAAACGATTAATAAATTGAATCGTATTTCTCGTCAAATGTTGCAAGAAAAAGGTCGTGAGCCAACACCAGAAGAGTTGGCAGAACAGATGCAAATGCCGGAAGATAAAATCCGTAAAGTGATGAAAATTGCCAAAGAGCCTATCTCTATGGAGACGCCAATTGGTGATGATGAAGATTCGCACTTAGGTGATTTTATTGAAGATAACACCATCAGCTCACCAGTTGATGCGGCGACTTCAGAAAACTTACAAGCGGCGACCCGTGACGTTCTAGCTGGTTTAACCGCGCGTGAATCTAAAGTATTGCGTATGCGTTTTGGTATTGATATGAATACTGACCACACGTTAGAAGAGGTTGGTAAGCAGTTTGACGTAACGCGTGAGCGTATTCGTCAGATTGAAGCTAAGGCATTACGTAAATTACGTCATCCTTCGCGCTCTGAGCAATTACGCAGCTTCTTAGACGAATAGTCAGCTACTGCAAATATCTTATTTAAAAAAGCCTCGAAAGAGGCTTTTTTTATGCCGAAAATTTACCTTATTTTCTTGTTGATAATGATTGTCATTTGCTTTTAACTTGTTTGGAAATTAGTTAAGATATCAGGCTCTAGAAAACCCTTTATAAAATAATTACCTGCACCCAAGTGCAATAAATAGGCTGCTATATGCAAAAGTTAAACTGTATCTCTTTCTTCTTGTTGTTATTTTCTTGGCAAACACTGGCAAATCCGCCGGCTAATGTAGTAATTGCACCTGTAAGTCAGCAAGAAAATAGCCGGAGTCTTGAGTTAACCGGCACAATAAATTCTGCTGAGCATGCAAATTTGTCGAGTTTAATTGATGGTGTGGTTACAAAGTTGCACGTAGAAACAGGGGATTTTGTAACTAAAGGTCAAGTGTTATTAGCATTAGACGATAAACTTGCACAAGCTCAGTTGCAGGCTATTAAAGCTGAATTACAACAAGCTCAAGTCGAGTTTAATGAAGCGAAAAGGCGCTTAGCGGAAGCAAAGTCATTATCACAGCAACAATTATTACCACAAACCGAGCTGGAACAAAGAGTGACTAATGAGGCTGTTACCCAAGCTAATTTAGCTAAAATAACTGCCAACTACCAATACCAACAGGAATTAGTTAACCGCCACCAACTTGTTGCACCATTTGCCGGAGTCATTGTTAGCCGAAAATTAGACGTAGGTGAATGGGTTAACCGTGGTCAACAAACCTTTGAGCTAGTTAATTTACAAAAGTTGTGGCTAGATTTGGCCGTACCACAAGAATACTTTGCCCGAATCGACAAAGATAAAGCTGTCACGCTTGAACTTGATAATAATCATTCGACAACAATTTCGGGTAAAGTTGTTGCCAAAGTGCCGCTAGTCGATAGCCAAAATCGCAGCTTTTTATTACGGGTGGAACTTACACAACAAGCTGAAGTGCAAGTTGGTTTGTCAGCGCGTGTGGCAATCCCACTTAAAAATGTTCAACAAAATGTTTTAACCATTCCTTCAGACGCATTATTACGCCACCCAGATGGTGGATATAGCGTATTTATTGCAAGTGATAATAAAGCTGTACGTAAGTCGGTTGTTATTGGTGAACGCATTGGTGAGTACATTGAAATTCTAAGTGGTCTATCAGCAACGGATAATGTGATCACCCAAGGCAATGAAATGCTCAAAGACCAACAAGCAATTCAAATAAAACCTTCTAAAGTGGCGGGGCTAGAATAATGTTAGCTGGCGCTGTTAAACATTCAATTTTAGTTGCTGTTACTGTTCTGATTGCTTGTATCTTAGGCATTGTTGCCGCATTTAAAATACCAGTACAGATGATCCCCGATTTAGAAGTGCGCACCATATCTGTTGTCACTCAATGGCCGGGCGCTACACCGCAAGACGTCGAAAAAGAGATATTGATTGAGCAAGAGCGTTACTTGCGCGTCATCCCTAATATGAAGCGCATGTCGAGTTTTGCCAACACAGGGCAAGCGCAAATTGAGCTTGAGTTTCCTTTTGGAGTCGATATCAACGAAGCCCTGATTAAAGTGAGCAATGCATTGTCGCAAGTGCCGAATTATCCGGAAAATGTCGACCAGCCTGTGCTATACAGCAGTTCGTTTTCAAGCAACGCCTTTATGTTTTTTAACTTAAAACCACAAGCGGGCAACCCATTAAATTTAGACATAGATATGCTTAGGGACTTTGCCGAAGATGTGGTGCGTCCTGAAATGGAGCGTGTAGCTGGG